>CAZHAG010000072.1:0-13577 GCA_964529705.1 uncultured Gemmatimonas sp.
GACAAGCCCGCTTTGGGGCGCAGGCCCACCGGAACCCGTCGAACTCTGGCCCACCGGCAAGTATAAATTTATCCTCCCCGAATCCACCTCCGTCCTCATCGGCACGCTGGGCGCCGGCCTGCACGTGCTGAGCCTCGCGGAGCGCGATGCGCCCGCGGTCGTCGTCTTCGGTGAACCCGTGCGTGTCCGGGATGAGACCGTCCTGACTTGGACCGCGCACGCCGCGTGGGGGCAGCAGCGCGCGGACCGGATCCAGACGCGCCATCGGCTCGACGACGGACCGTGGTCCCCATGGGGCATGGTCCGCGAGGCCCGCATCGCGCGCGGCGGCGCGCACTCGATCACGGTGCAGGCACTCGGCATCTTCGGGAATCCTGGCCGGACGAGCACGCTCGCGTTCACGGTACCGCGACCCCTCATGCTGCAGCCACTCTTCCTGCTCCCGGTGGCGGCGCTCACCCTCGCGCTCGCGCTCGTCGGATGGGGTGCCGCGCGCCGGCGCCGCCTGGCGCAGCTCGAGATGCGCGCGCTGGAGGAGCAGCTGCGGCAGTCGCAGAAGATGGAGGCGCTCGGGCAGCTTGCCGGTGGCGTCGCGCACGACTTCAACAACCTGCTCACCGCCATCCTCGGGCACGCGGACCTCATCGACGACGGCCTGCCTCGCGGCGCAATGGCGCGCGAGGACGTCGCACAGATCCGCGCGGCGGCCGTCCGCGGCGCGTCGATGATCCGGAAGCTGCTGATGTTCGGCCAGAAGGGGGAGATCGACCTCAAGCCGGTGCGGCTCGACGAGCTTGTGCTCGGGCTCAACGTCATGCTCGGCCGGTTGCTCCCCGAAACGATCACGCTGCACGTCGTCCAGCGGCAGGGGGCGACCGCGGTCGTGGACCGGACCGCCGTGGAGCAGTCGCTGGTGAACCTGGCGACCAACGCACGCGACGCGATGCCGGACGGAGGGACGCTCTCGATCTCGGTGTCCCGGCAGTCGCTCGACCACGTGACGGCGACGCGCCTCGGGCTGGCCGACGCGGGGAGCTACGCGTGCGTCGAGGTGGCGGACTCCGGGACCGGGATGGATGCCGCGACCCGGGCGCGGGTGTTCGAGCCCTTCTTCACCACCAAGGGTCCCGACCGCGGCACGGGACTGGGGCTCGCGATGGTCTACAGCCTCACGCGGCGGCAGGGGGGCGGCGTGGAACTCGAATCGGCGTTGGGGCGCGGGACCACGGTGCGTTTGTACTTCCCGCTGGCGCCTGACGCGCCGGCGGTCGCGGAGGCGTCGGTCCCATCGTCGCTCCCCACCTCGAGCGGAGGCACCATCCTGGTGGTCGAGGACGAGAAGATCGTCCGGGAGACCACCACCCGCGTCCTCAAGCGCGCCGGCTACAGCGTGACCGCGTCGGAGAATGGGGAGGCGGCGCTCGCACTGCTGCGGTCGCGCACGGACGCCTTCGAGCTGATCATCTCGGACGTGGTCATGCCGGGCCTGAGCGGCTATCGTCTCGTGTCCGAGGCCCGGGCCGCGGGGGTCACCGCGCCATTCATCCTCACCAGTGGGCACACCGAGCGCGCGGACGTCGGCCCGTCGCCCGCGGGCGTGCCCTTCCTCGCGAAGCCCTGGAGCTCGGCCGACCTGCTCTCCCTCGTGCGCTCCACGCTGGACGCTCCGGCATCCTAGCGGACGGTGGTACACCCTCTTCAGAATTGGGTCCTATGCCCTCCCTCGCGCCCTTTCATCCGCAGGTCGTCCACTTCGCCATCGCCCTCTTGCTCGTGGGCGTGGCCTTCCGCTGGATCGCCCTCAGCGGCAAGCTGAAGTTCACCGGCCCCGCGGCCACGACCCTCCTCATCCTCGGCACGATCGCCGCGGCGGTGTCCGTGAGGTCGGGTGACGACGCCCATGGTCCCGTGGAGCGCATCCCCGGCGTGCGCGCCGCGGTGATCGAACATGAGGACCTCGGGAAGCTGACGAAGAACATCTTCCTCGGCGTCGTCGCGCTCGAGCTCCTCGCACTCGCGTTCGCGCGCGGCGGAGGCACCGCGCGCTACGCCAGGCTCGTGCGCGTCGGCTCGGGCGTGGTCGGCCTGGTCGGGGCGTTCTACCTGTACGAGGCGGCCGAGCACGGAGGCCAGCTGGTCTACAACTATGCCGGCGGCCCTGGTCTCCGGCGCGGCGAGCCGGCGGATGTCGAGCGGCTCCTGGTCGCGGGGCTCTACCAGCAGGCGATGGCCGACCGGAGCGCGGGCAACAGCGACGGTGCGGCCCGCCTGATCGGCGAGCTCGCGGCACGCAACCCGGCCGACACGACGATCCAGCTCCTGCGCGTCGAGTCGCTCCTGCTCGACGCCAGGGACCCCGCCGCCGCGCTGCAGGCCGTCCGCGCGGTCGGCGTGGACCCTGCTGTCGCGCGCTTCGCCACGCGCAAGGCCTCGCTCACCGCCGACATCTTCCTCGCGATGGGGGCACCGGACAGTGCGCGCGCGGCCCTCGCCCCCGTGGCGGAGGCGTTCCCCCAGAACACCCGACTCCGGGCGCGGCTGGACTCCCTCACGCCGCGGTGACGATGCACCGGAGCCCGGCTTGACCTGCTCCCCGTGAGAAGTCCCGCGATCCAGGTCCTCCTGGCGCTCGGCGTCGGGTTGGCCATCGGCACGGGTCTGGCCGAGTCCGGCCTCACGGGTACCGCCGGATTCATCGCGTTCGCCGACGTCGTCGGCACGCTCTGGATCAACGCGATCCGGATGACCGTCATCCCGCTCGTCGCGACGCTGACCATCACCTCGGTCGCCACGAGCGGCGCGAGCGCGGAGCTCCGGCGCGCCGGAACGAAGGCGGTCGGCATCTTCGTCGCGCTCCTCGTGGCCGGCGGGGTGCTGGCGATGGTCACGGCACAGCTCTCCTTCGCCGGCTTCGCGCTCCCGCCGGAGGTCGCCGAGGCCGCCCGCGCGATGGCATCCCCCACCTCGTCGACGGCCGCCATGCCGTCCCTGACGGAGCGCCTGCTCGCGATCGTCCCCGCGAACCCCATCCGCGCCGCGGTGGACGGCGCGCTCCTCCCCGTGGTCGTGTTCGCGCTCGTCCTCGGCTTCGCGCTCAAGGCCGTGGCCACCGAACGGCGGGACGCGGTGATCCAGATGCTGCGTGGCGTCGCGGACGCGATGCTCGTGCTGGTGGGGTGGGTGGTCGCTCTGGCTCCGTTCGGCGTGTTCGGGCTCGCCCTCGCCCTGGGCGCACGACTCGGTGTCTCCTCCGTCGGCGCCCTCGCGCACTACATCGCCACGCTCGCGGTCACGCTTTTCGTCTTCACCGTCCTGCTCTATCCCGTGGTCGTCGCGCTCGGCCGGCTCCCGCTGCGCCAGTTCGCCGCGGCGGCGGCCCCCGCGCAGGCGCTCGCATTCGGCGCCCGCTCATCACTCGCGGCGCTTCCGCTCCTGATCGCCGAGGCGCGGGACTCGCTCAAGCTCGGGCAGACGGCGACAGGCTTCGTGCTCCCGCTCGCCGTCTCGGTCTTCCGGGTGAACGTGCCGATGGCGTGGATCGTCGGCGTGGTCTTCCTCGGGAAGCTGTATGGCATCCCGATCACCGAGGCACAGCTCGCGATGCTCGTCGTGACTTCGACGCTCATCAGCTTCAGCGTGCCGGGGATCCCGTCGGCGAGCCTCTTCCTGCTGGCGCCGGTGCTGGTGGACCTCGGGTTGCCCGCGGAGGGCGTGGGGCTCCTGATCGCCGTGGACGTCATTCCCGACATGTTCAAGACGCTGGCGAACGTGACGTCGCACCTGGCCGCAGCAGTGCTCGTCTCGGAGCGGGGAGACACCCCCGCCATCGCGGACGGCGCGATCTGACAGGCTCGCGTCAGATCGCCGCGACCGAGCTCCGAAGGGTCTAGGGCAACCTCGCGACGCCCGACCGGGCGTCGAATGTCGCGCCCGACGGCAGCACATGCATCGTCACGCCCGTCGCGCCGAGGACCTTGGCGCCGGCGGGCGTGACCGTGGCGCCGCGCGCGTCATAGACCACCACGACACTCGCGCCGCGTACCACCCACGTCCCGTCCGGCCTGACGACGAGCGCGGTCGATTCATCGATCCCGACCCCCAGGTGCGGCTCCCGCTCCAGCACGAGGCTGATGAGCCGGTTGTGACGCCGCCGGCGCAGGAAGTGCTGGTCGATGATCACGTTGTCGATGAGCGCGAATCCGTCGGCGGTCACGACGTTGTCCCGCGCGATCGTCCCCCAGTCGAGCGTCGAATCGGGACGCGTGCCCCCGGGGTGACGTTCGTCCCCCGTGATCATCACCGCCGACATCACCGCGGCGCCGGCCGAGGTGCCGCCGATCACCGCGCCCGCCGTGTAGCGCGCCTTGATCGCCCGTTCGGTCCGGGTCCCGCGCAGCACATCCGCGAGCCGGCCCTGGTCCCCACCCCCGAACCAGACGCCCGTGGCGTCGTCGAGCAGTCGCACGATCGAATCCGCATCCGCCTGCTCCCGCGTGATCCAGACGTTCCGCGCGGTGGCGCCGAGGGCGCGCAGGTCGGCTGCCTTCTCCTCCCCGCTCGTGGCGCCGGAGGCGCTCGCCATGGCGAACACGAGGATCCGGGCGTTCCCCGTCCCGCCCGCCAGGTCGACGAACTCCTGTACGAGGGCCGGCGGCTGTGGTCCGCCGCCGACGATGTAGAGTGTGCCGCGTGCCTGCGCCCCCAGCGCGGCGCCCCCCGAGAGCGAGAGGAACGCCAGGAGCGCGAGAACGGTGCGCGCGGGGCCGCCGTGGGGCCAGCGCTCGAGAACCCGCCCATGGAATCGCATGGCGGGAGTCTACGGCAGGCCGAGCTCAGCGGCCAGCGGTCGCCCGGGCCAGGCTGAGCGGCGCCGGCGCCGGCTCCGGTGGTCCAACGATCCGGGCGATCACCGCGTCGCCAAAGTGCTCCTCCACGCACGCCGGACAGACCGCATGCGAGAAGTCGGTGCCGGTCCGGTGCCCGATGTAGCGCTCGAGCGGCTCCCACGACCCCTGCTCGTCGCGGATCGCCTTGCAGTGCGCGCAGATCGGGAGACTCCCGCTGAGCGCCCGGCGCAAGGCGGACTCCAGGCGCTCCACCAGGGCAGACCGTTCCGACTCGGCGCGCGAGAAGAAGAGGAACAGGATGCCGAAGCCGATGGACAGCTGGGAGACGTGCATCGTGACGAAGAGCATCTCCGCGACCTCGACGGGAAGCTGGGACGACCATGGGAAGGTGACGTTCACCGTGCCCACGACGGTCATCGAGGCACCCACCAGTATGCGGATGGGGTGCGGTTGGTACGGCCCTCGCAGCAAGAGCAAGCCGACCCAGACCGTCGAGAGGCCGAAGATCGCGTAGTGCGTGACGTTCGTCGCGCCGAGGATCCGGATGCTCCCTATCAGCGCCTCCGCCGGGATGAGGGCCAGGTCGACGAGGAGGACCGACCGCCAGAGCGCCGGGACCCTCCGTCCGGACATCTCGTATCCACCCCAGAGCAGGAACCCGCCACGCAGGACCGCGAGGGTCGGGAGCAGCGAGAGCGGCAGCGTCCGGAACTCCCCGGTGTACATCATCAGCGCATATCGCACCATCCAGAGCGAGAACGCGATCCCGAAGAACGCGAGATAGCGTACGCGGTAGGTGCGCCACATCAGTCCGAAGACCAGGGTGACGATCAAGGAGCTGATGAACGGTCCGAATGCTGGAGACATGGACGGGCGTGATGAAGGTCCTCTGAGTCTCGGCCGGGGCCCGCCCGCACGTGAGCGGCGCCCGGCGTCCTCCTTGCCCGGCGCGCCCCCGGGAGCGAACCTTGCACCAACCAAACGGGGGGCAACCGCACCATGGGCGCCACGGACGTCAACGATCCGCGGTACTACCACAAGGTGGTGGACTGTCAGTGGGCCTGTCCGGCACACACCAACGTCCCCGGCTACCTGCGGCTGATCGCGCAGGGCCGGTACGACGACTCGTACATGCTGAACCGCGAGTCGAACGTCTTCCCGGGGATCCTCGGCCGCACCTGCGACCGTCCGTGCGAACCCGCCTGCCGCCGCGTGCGCGTGGAGGAGAAACCGGTCGCCATCTGCCGCCTGAAGCGCGTGGCGGCGGACCTGCGCGGCGACATCACGGCGCGACTCCCGAAGGCACCGAAGCAGAAGAACGGGAAGCGCATCGCCTGCGTCGGCGCCGGCCCCGCATCGCTCACCGTCGCGAACGACCTCCTCCCGCTCGGCTACGACGTCACCATCTTCGAGCGGAACGCGAAGCCGGGCGGCCTGATGCGGGTGAATATCCCCGCATTCCGCCTCCCCGCGAGCGTCCTCGACGAGGAATGCGGATACATCATCGACATGGGCGCGACGATGCAGTACGGGACGCCCATCGACTCGATGAAGGCGCTGCTCGCGAAGGGGTACGACGCCGTCTTCGTCGGCAGCGGCGCGCCCAAGGGGAAGGAACTCGACCTCCCGGGCCGCTACGACGACCCGGGGAAGATCCACATCGGGATCGAGTGGCTCGCCAACGTCCACTTCGGCCACGTGGAACGGATCGAGCCGCGGGTCTTGATCATCGGCGTCGGCAACACGGCGATGGACTGCTGCCGCACCGCCAAGCGCGTGGGCGCCACCGACGTGACCGTCATCGCCCGCCGCGGACGCAAGCACTTCAAGGCCTCCCCCTGGGAACTCGAGGACGCCGAGGAGGAACTGGTCGAGATCGTCGAGAACCACTCCCCGAAGCGCTTCGTCATCGAGAACGGCACTCTCGTGGGGATGGAGTTCGAAGTGCTCGAGTGGACCGAGGACACCTCGGGCCGGCAGAAGAGCACCGTCAAGGAGACGCGGATCCTCCCCTGCGACGCGGTGATCCTCGCGATCGGGCAGGATAATTCCTTCCCCTGGATCGAACGGGATGTCGGGATCGAGTTCGACCCCAAGTGGGACATGCCGGTCGTGGACAAGACGACCTTCCAGAGCACGCGCGAGGGCGTCTTCTTCGGCGGAGACGCGGCGTGGGGCCCCGAGAACATCATCTGGGCGGTCGCGCACGGGCACCAGGCCGCGATCTCGATCCACCAGCACTGTCAGGGGAAACCCGTCACGGAGCGCCCCCCGCAGGGGATGACGCTGGTGAGCGCCAAGATGGGGATGCACAGCTGGGCCTACAGCAACGATTACGAACCGGCGAAGCGCGCCAAGATGCAGCACGAGGACCTCACCAAGCGCTTCGCGGACATCACGGTCGAGGTGGAACTCGGCTTCACCCCCGAGCAGGCGGCGCGCGAGGTGCAGCGCTGCCTCAACTGCGACATCCAGACCCATTTCACCACGTCGCTCTGCATCGAGTGCGACGCCTGCGTGGACGTCTGCCCCACGCGCTGCCTCACCATCACCACCAACGGGACCAGCGAGGCGGACCTGCGCACACGGCTCTCGGCGCCGGCCGAGAACCTCGACCAGGCGGTCTTCGTCTCCGACGCGCTGCCGCAGACCAAGCGCGTGATGGTGAAGGACGAGGACGTCTGCCTGCACTGCGGCCTCTGCGCCGAACGCTGCCCCACCGCGGCCTGGGACATGCGCACCTTCGACCTCAAGCTGCCCTACGCGGGGATGATGCAGCCATGAGCGGGATCAACGACTTCGCGTTCAAGATGGGGACGGTCAACGGCACCGGGTCGGCCAGCGCGAACGGCCTCCTGATGCAGGCGATCTTCCGGATGGGGATCCCGGTCACCGGGAAGAACATCTTCCCGTCGAACATCCAGGGGCTCCCCACCTGGTACGAGATCCGGGTGAGCAAGGACGGGTACACGGCGCGTCCATCCGAGGTGGACCTCGTGGTCGCGCTCAACCCCGCGACCTACGCCAAGGACGTCGCGACCGTTCGACACGGCGGCTTCCTGCTCTACGATTCGTCCTGGCCGCTCGACCCGACGCTCGTGCGCGAGGGGATCACGATCCTCGGCGTGCCCTTCGGGCGGATGTGCGTGGAGGCGTTCACCAAGGACCGCGAGCGCACCCTGCTCCGCAACATCGCCTATGCCGGCGCACTCGCCGCCCTCCTCGAGATCGACATGCAGGTGATCGAGGGGATGCTGAACGAGAAGTTCGGGAAGAAGAAGTCGCTCCTCGACGCGAACCACACCGCGATCCGGCTCGGCTACGATTACGCGAAGGCCAACTTCACCTGCCCGCTCCCCTTCCACCTCGCGCCGATGGACGCCACCGGCGGCTCCATCCTGATGGACGGGAACACGGCGTGCGCACTCGGTGCGGTGTATGCCGGTGCCACGGTGGGCGCCTGGTATCCGATCACGCCCGCCACCGCGATGATGGAGGCGTTCAAGGCCTTCTGCGAGAAATACCGCGTGGACAAGGCGACGGGGAAGAACAACTACATGATCCTGCAGGCCGAGGATGAGCTGGCGGCCGCCGGGATCGTGATCGGGGCGGCGTGGGCCGGGGCCCGGGCGTTCACGAACACCTCGGGGCCCGGGATCTCGCTCATGCAGGAGTTCATCGGCCTCGCCTACTACACCGACATCCCGGCCGTCTTCTACGACATCCAGCGCTGCGGCCCCTCCACCGGGATGCCGACGCGCACGCAGCAGGCGGACCTCCTCTCGCTCGCGTACGCGTCCCACGGCGACACGAAACACCTCGTGCTCTTCCCTGCCGACCCGCACGAGTGCTTCGCGATGTCGGTCGAGGCGTTCGACCTCGCCGAACGCTTCCAGACGCCGGTCTTCGTCGCGTCGGACTTGGACATCGGCATGAACGACTGGATGATCCCGCGCCTTCAGTGGGACGACGCCTACCGGCCCGACCGCGGCAAGGTGCTCGACGCGGCCGCGCTCGAGAAGCTCCCGCGCTTCTCCCGCTTCCTCGACGTGGACGGCGACGGCGTGGCCGCACGCACCCTCCCCGGCGTCGGGGGCAAGGGGGCGTACTTCGTCCGTGGCTCCGGGCATGACAAGCATGCAGCGTACACGGAGGACTCGGACGCCTATCAGGAGGTCGTGGACCGGCTCAAGCGGAAGTTCGAGCACGCCGCGGCGGCGATGCCGAAGCCCGTGATCCTGCGCCGCAAGGGCGCCGAGGTGGGGCTCGTGACCCTTGGCGGCTGCGACGCCGCCGTCCGCGAGGCGGCGGACCGGCTGCAGGAGGCCGGGATCGCCGCCGACGTGATGCGCATCCGGGGCTTCCCGTTCGGCGCCGAGGTCGCGGAGTTCCTCGGCGAGCACGAGCACACCTTCGTGATCGAGCAGAACCGGGACGCGCAGCTCCGCTCCCTCCTGATGATCGAGCTCGGTGTGCCGCGCGACGAGCTCATCCCCATCCTCGACTACGGCGGCATGCCCCTCACGGCGAAGGTGGTCGTTGACGCGGTCAGCGCACGCCTCGCGGGGGTGCCCGCATGACATCGATCGCGAAGCCCCCGGTCAAGCACCCGAGCTCCCGCAAGAACGGCATCGGGCTCACCCTGCGCGACTACGAGGGCGTGATGTCGACGCTCTGCGCCGGCTGTGGCCATGACTCCATCACCGCCAGCATCGTCCAGGCCGCGTGGGAGATGGAGCTCGAACCACACCGCGTCGGCAAGATGAGCGGGATCGGCTGCTCGTCGAAGACCACCGCGTACTTCATGAAGCAGTCGCACGGCTTCAACTCCGTGCACGGCCGAATGCCCTCGGTCACCTCCGGGGCCGCCGCGGCGAACGGCGGGCTCACCTACATCGGAGTCTCCGGGGACGGCGACTCGCTCTCGATCGGCGTCGGGCAGCTTTGCCACGCCATTCGGCGGAACGTGAACATGCTCTACATGCTGGAGAACAACGGCGTGTACGGGCTGACCAAGGGCCAGTTCTCCGCTTCGGCGGACATCGGCTCCACGTCAAAGAAGGGAGAGGCGAACGAGCAGGCGCCGATCGACCCGATCCTCCTCGCGCTCTCCCTCGGCGCCACCTTCGTCGCCCGCTCCTTCTCGGGCGACAAGCAGCAGCTCGTCCCGATCATCAAGGCCGGGATCGCGCACAAGGGGTTCGCGCTGGTGGACGTGATCTCCCCCTGCGTGACCTTCAACGACCACGAGGGATCGACCAAGAGCTACGCCTATACCCGCCAGCACGAGGTGGAGGCGGTCGAGGCGGACTATGTGCCGCTGCGCCGCGAGATCACGATGCCGGAGACGAAGAGTGCGGTGACGGTGGTGCAGATGCACGACGGGTCCTCGGTGCGCCTCCGCCCGACGGCACCCGAGTACGACCCGACGAACCGTGAGAGCGCGTACGCGCACGTGCGGGCCTGCCAGGCGCGGGGCGAGATCGCCACGGGGCTCCTCTTCGTGAACGAGGGCGGGCGCGACATGCACGAGATGGCGCGCACCGTGGCCACGCCGCTGGTGGACGTGCCGTACGAGGCGCTCTGCCCCGGCCAGGCGGCACTCGACAAGCTGATGGCGCGGTATCGCTGAGCGTCAGACCAGATCCGGCCCCACCCACCCTCGCCGCGCCTCCACGGAGAAGAGCCGTTCCCGGCTGTAGGACCTGAGCGGCCATTCGCGTTCACCCAGCGGTGAGGCCAGCAGCGCATCGATGAGCGCCTCGCACGGCACGCCCTCGCGCGCCCGCACGAACTCCTCGATCCCCAGCAGGTAGAGCCGCGTGATGGTCTCGTGGTACCCCTCGGTGTCGCTGTTCGGCGTCCGCACGGCATCGTTGTGCGCCCGGATCCGCCGGCGCACGATCGCGAGCGCCTCGCCGTGCGGGTGCCTCGTGAGGTACCAGAGTCCCACCAGCAGGTGCGCCTGGTGCGTCCACTCCGCCTTCGACACGCGGCACGCCTCGAATCGGGCGACGAAGGCGGCCAACTCCCGTTCGGTCACGACGCGAGCGCCGTCAGGCCGAATCCGCGTGCACCTTCTCCTCGACCGCGGTCGCACTCGCGAGCACATAATCGCGGTTCATCTGCATGATCGCGTCGAGCGAGATCCCCTTCGGGCAGGCCTCCTGGCACTCGCCGAACAGTGTGCAGCCGCCGAACCCCTCGAGGTCCATCCGCTCCACCATCGCCTTGGCCCGACGCTTCCGCTCCGGCTGCCCCTGCGGCAGCGCGCCCAGGTGCGAGATCTTGGCCGCGGTGAAGAGCGAGGCCGACGCGTTCGGGCAAGCGGCCACGCAGGCCCCGCACCCGATGCAGGCGGCGTTGTCCATCGCGAGGTCCGCGTCCGCCTTGGCGATCGGGAGCCCGTTCGCGTCCTGCGGCGTGCCGGTCGGCGCGGAGATGAAGCCGCCGGCCTGGATGATCCGGTCGAACGCGCCACGGTCGACCACGAGGTCCTTGACCACCGGGAACGCCCTGGCGCGCCAAGGTTCGATCCAGATCGAGTCCCCGTCCTTGAAGCTCCGCATGTGGAGCTGGCAGGCGGTGGTGAGTTTCATCGGCCCGTGCGCCGAGCCGTTGATCATCAGGCCGCACGACCCGCAGATCCCCTCGCGGCAGTCGTGGTCGAACGCGATCGGCTCGTCCCCGGACTCGATCAGCCGTTCGTTCACGGTGTCGAGCATCTCGAGGAAACTCATGTCGGGGCTGATGTCGCGCGCCGGGTACTGCACCATCCGGCCGGCATCCTTCGGCCCCTTCTGGCGCCAGACGTGGAGCGTGAGCTGCATCGCCGCGCCGGTCGTGGACGCGCTCACTTGTAGCTCCGCGTGCTCAGGTGGACGTTCTCGAACACCAGGGGCTCCTTGTTGAGGACGGGCGGCTTCCCCTCACCCGCGTACTCCCAGGCCGCCACGTACGCGAACTCCTCGTCGTTGCGCTTCGCCTCCCCGTCCGGCGTCTGGTGCTCCGTGCGGAAGTGGCCACCGCAGCTCTCCTCGCGGTGCAACGCGTCGAGGCACATCAGCTCGGCGAACTCGAGGAAGTCGGCCACGCGCCCTGCCTTCTCCAGCGACTGGTTGAGCTCGGCGCCCGTCCCGGGCACCTTCACGTCGCGCCAGAACTCGGCCCGCAGCCTCGGGATCTCCTCCAGCGCCTGCCGGAGCCCCGCCGCGTCGCGTGCCATCCCGCAGTGGTCCCACATGATGCGGCCGAGCTCGCGGTGGAAGGAATCCACCGTGCGCTTGCCGTTCACTGAGAGCAGCCGCGACGTTCGCGCCTCCACGGCGGCCCGCGCCTCCACGAATGCGGGGTGGTCCTCCGTCACGGGCTCGAGCTTGTTCGACGCGAGGTAGTCGCCGATGGTGTACGGGATCACGAAGTACCCGTCCGCGAGCCCCTGCATCAGCGCGCTCGCGCCCAGTCGGTTGGCGCCATGGTCCGAGAAGTTCGCCTCGCCGAGCACGTGCAGCCCCGGGATGGTGCTCATCAGGTTGTAGTCCACCCAGAGCCCGCCCATGGTGTAATGGACCGCCGGATAGATGCGCATCGGACGCTCGTACGGGTCCTCATCCGTGATGCGCTGGTACATCTCGAAGAGGTTGCCGTAGCGCTCCTCGATCGCCTTGCGGCCGAGCCGCTTGATGGCGTCGGCGAAGTCGAGGTACACGCCGCGTCCGCCCGGCCCCACGCCGCGCCCGTCGTCGCACGCTTCCTTGGCGGCGCGCGACGCGATGTCGCGCGGCGAGAGGTTGCCGAAGCTCGGGTACTTCCGCTCGAGGTAGTAGTCCCGGTCCGCCTCGGGGATCTCGGAGGGCGCCTTGCCGCAGTCTTCCTTGCGCTTCGGCACCCAGACGCGACCGTCGTTGCGGAGCGACTCGGACATGAGCGTGAGCTTGCTCTGGTGCTCCCCCGCCACCGGGATGCAGGTGGGGTGGATCTGCGTGAAGCAGGGGTTGGCGAACGCCGCGCCCTTGCGGTGCGCGCGGTACGCCGCGGTCACGTTGCACCCCTTGGCGTTGGTCGAGAGGTAGAACACGTTCCCGTACCCGCCCGTCGCGAGCACCACGGCGTCGCCCACATGCGTCTCGACCTCGCCCGAGACGAGGTCGCGCACGATGATCCCGCGCGCCTTCCCGTCCACGAGCACGAGCTCCAGCATCTCGTGCCGCTCGAACATCGTCACGCCGCCGCGCGCGATCTCCTTCTCCAGCGCCTGGTAGGCGCCGAGGAGCAGCTGCTGCCCCGTCTGGCCTCGCGCATAGAACGTGCGCGAGACCTGCGCCCCGCCGAACGAGCGGTTGGCCAGCAGGCCACCGTACTCGCGGGCGAAGGGCACCCCCTGCGCCACGCACTGGTCGATGATGTCCACCGAGACCTGAGCGAGCCGGTAGACGTTCGCCTCGCGCGCACGGAAGTCCCCGCCCTTCACGGTGTCGTAGAAGAGCCGCTGCACCGAGTCGCCGTCGTTCCGATAGTTCTTGGCGGCGTTGATGCCCCCCTGCGCCGCGATGGAATGCGCGCGACGCGGCGAGTCCTGGAAGCAGAAGCAGCGCACGTTGTAGCCGAGCTCGCTCAGCGTGGCCGCGGCCGACGCGCCCGCGAGCCCCGAGCCCACCACGAGGATCGTGTATTTCCGCTTGTTCGCCGGGTTCACCAGCTTCATCTCGAAGCGGTGCTTGTCCCACTTCT
>CAZHAG010000073.1:0-6998 GCA_964529705.1 uncultured Gemmatimonas sp.
ACATCCTCCGCCGTGCTGTACACCCAGAACGACGCCCGCACGGTGCTCTGCACCCCGAGCCCGCGCATCAGCGGCTGCGCGCAGTGGTGCCCCGCCCGCACGCACACCCCTTCCGCGTCGAGCGCCGTGGCCACGTCGTGCGGGTGCACGTCGGCCACGCTGAAGCTCACCACGCCGCTCCGGTCCTCGGCGCGCGCGGTGCCGTGCAGCGTCACGCCGGGGATCGCGGCGAGCGCACGCATTGCCTCCGCCGTGAGCGCCACCTCGTGCGCTCGCACGCGGTCCATCCCGAGCGTGTCGAGGTAGTCGCAGGCGGCCGCGAGACCCACGGCGCCCTCGACGTTCGGCGTGCCGGCCTCGTACTTGTGCGGGAGGACGTTCCAGGTGGTGTCCTGGTCGTTCACCCACTCGATCATGTCGCCGCCGAACTGGTACGGGGGCATCGCCTCGAGGATCGCGCGGCGGATGACCACGCCGCCCAAGCCCATCGGCCCGCCCATCTTGTGGCCGCTGAAGGCGTAGGCGTCCACGCCGAGCGCGTCGATGCCGACGCGCAGGTGCGGCACGGCCTGCGCGCCGTCGCAGACGACCAGCGCGCTTCCCGCCGCGCGTGCTATGCGCACGAGATCGGCCACTGGATTGATGGTGCCGAGCGCGTTGGAGACGTGGCCGAAGGCGACGACCTTCGTGCGCGCGTCCACGGCCTTCGCGAAGAGCGCGAGGTCCACCGCGCCCGCGGCGTCGAGCTCCACGATCCGGAACTCCGCGCCCTTGGCGCGCGCGAGCTGCTGCCAGGGGACGAAGTTCGCGTGGTGCTCGAGCCGCGTGACGACGATGTTGTCCCCCGCGCGCACGTTCGCCTGCCCCCATGCGGTCGCCAGGAGGTTGAGGCTCTCGGTGGTCCCGCGGGTGAAGAGCAGGGTGTCGGCGTCCGCGACGCCGAGGAAGCGCGCGATCCGCGCGCGCGCATCGTGGTAGAGCTGCGTGGCGGTGGCGGAGAGCGCGTACGCTCCCCGGTGCGGGTTCGCGTTGCCGTGCGTGTAGTACGCGGTGATCGCGTCGAGCACGCGCTGCGGCTTCTGCGACGTGGCGGCGGAGTCGAGGTAGACCAGCCGCGGGTCCGCCGCGAGCAGCGGGAAGTCGGCGCGGGGCGCGAGGGCGTGTGCCGAGGCCTTTGTGGATCCGTGTGCCGGGGCGCGCTTGTCGCTCATGTGCCACCCCGCGGCGGGCGCCGCACGAGGATCGTCCCGTCGCGCTCCTCCACCTCGAGCATCGCGAGCGCGTCCTCGGCCGGCCCGCGGACCACCGCGCCCGACCGGCAGTCGAAGCGCGCCCCGTGCCAGCAGCACTCGATCGCGCCGTCCGGGAGGAGCGAGCCCTCCGAGAGCGGGAATTCCGAGTGCGTGCAGTAGTCCTTCACTGCGAAGAGGACGCCTTCGTGGCGCCCGACGCAGAGCCGCGTGCCGTTGGGGAGCGTGGCCGCGTGGAGCGTCCCGTCGGCGACGGCCGCGGCGGCGACACCGGTGACCGGCGCGAAGGCCTCCGCCGAGGCGGTCACGCCGCGCCGTCCATCGCGGACTTCATCGCGTGCCAGGCGAGCGAGGCGCACTTCACACGCATCGGAAACTTCGAGACCCCGCTCAGCGCCCGCAGCTGCCCGAGCTCCCTGAGCTTCGCGGGCGCGGTCTCCTCCCCCGTGAGCACCCGCCGCACCTTCTCGAAGAGCTCCGTGGTCTCCGCGCGCGTCTTCCCCTTCACCGCCTGGGTCATCAGGGAGGCCGAGGCCTTGGAGATCGCGCAGCCGACGCCCTGGAAGGAGATGTCGGCGACCTTGTCGCCCTCGAGCAGCAGCCAGACCGTGAGCTGGTCGCCGCAGTTCGGGTTCTTCCCCTCGGCCGTGCAGGTCGCGCCCTCGATCGCGTGGAAGTTCCGCGGCCGACGGTTGTGGTCCAGGATGACCTCCTGGTAGAGGGCGTCGAGTGCCGCGTCGGCCATCGGGGTCGCCTACTCCAGGCGCGTGTGGGTGAAGCGCTCGAACACGCCACGCTCGAGCTCCACGCGCAGGGCGTCGATCTCGATCGTCTCGAGCGCCTCGGCGGCGAAGGCATACGTGAGGAGCGCCTTCGCGTTCTCCAGCGGGATGCCGCGGCTCTGCAGGTAGAAGAGCGCGCTCTCGTCGATCCGGCCGATCGTCGCGCCGTGCGTGCACTTCACGTCGTCGGCGAAGATCTCGAGCTGCGGCTTGGTGTCCACGCGGGCGCGGTCGCTCAGGAGGAGCGCCTTGTTGGTCTGCTTGCCGTCCGTCTTCTGCGCGATCGGGTCGACGTAGACCTTCCCGTTGAAGACGCCGTGCGAGGAGCCGTCGAGGATCCCCTTGTAGAGCTCGCGGCTCGCGCAGGACTCCGCGAGGTGCTCCACGAAGGTCTGGTGGTCCGCGTGCTGCACGCCGTCGAGCATGTACATCCCGTTGAGGCGGGCCTCGCCCCCCTCGCCCGCGAGCCGGGTGTAGATGTTCGTGCGCGAGAGCGCCGCGCCGGCCGCGTACGAGAAGGAGTGATAAACGGAATCGCGCCCCTGCGTCACCTGCGTGGTGCCGACGTGGAACGCCTCCGTGCTCTCCCGCTGGACCTTGTAGTGGTCGACACGCGCGCCGTTCCCCACGACCACCTCGGCCACCGCGTTCATCAGGTACGAGGCCTTGCCGAGTCCGACGAACGACTCGACGAGGGTGATCTGTGCGAGCGGCTCGGCGACGACGACGAGGCGCGGGTGGAGCGCCGCCCCCTCGGCCTGCGCGTCCACCACGTGCACGATGTGCAGCGGGGTGTCCACCACCTCGCTCTTCGGCACGCGGACCACCACGCCGTCCTGCATGAACGCGGTGTTGAGCGCCGTGAACGCGGCCTTGTCGAACGCGGCGAGGGAGCCGAGGTGCTTCTCGACCCACTCCGGCTCCTCGCGGAGCGCCTCGGAGAGGGTGCTCACCTGCACCGCCGCCGGGAGCTCGGTGAACTGCGAGAGCGCGGGCTCGAGCTGGCCGTTCACGAAGACCAGGCGGTGCCAGGACTCATCCACCAGCCAGGGCCGGAGCTCGGAGAGGGTGAGCGTCGTGGGGCCGGGCTTGAGCGCCTTGAAGGTGCGCTCGGCGATCGGCGTGACCGAGGTGAAGTGCCAGTCCTCGTCGCGCGTGGTGGGGAAGCCGAGGTCGCGGAAACGGTCGAACGCACGCTTCCGCAGCGTCGGGAGCCACGCGGGCCCCTCGCCGCCGCCGTTCGAGGCGTACGCCTCGAACTGGTCCGTGTAGGGCGCCGTCACGCGGGCACCGGCTCCAGGAGCCAGTCGTACCCCTTCTCCTCGAGCTCGAGCGCGAGCTCCTTCCCGCCCGAGCGGACGATCCGGCCGCCGGCGAGCACATGCACCCGGTCCGGCACGATGTAGTTGAGGAGGCGCTGGTAGTGCGTCACGACGAGCGTCGAGCGCTCCGGAGAGCGGAGCTTGTTCACGCCCTCGGCCACGATGCGCAGCGCATCGATGTCGAGTCCCGAGTCCGTCTCGTCGAGCACGGCGAGGGTCGGTTCCAGCACCGCCATCTGGAGGATCTCGTTCCGCTTCTTCTCGCCGCCAGAGAAGCCGGCGTTCACGGAGCGCTGCATCATCGAGGCGTCCATCTCCACGAGCGCGAGCTTCTCCTCCATGATGTCGAGGAACTCGATCGGGTCCACCTCGTCCTCGTCACGCGCCTTGCGGAGCTCGTTGTAGGCCGCGCGGAGGAAGTAGGCGTTGGTGACGCCCGGGATCTCGACGGGATACTGGAAGGCGAGGAAGACGCCCGCCTGCGCGCGCTCCTCCGCCTCCATGTCGAGGAGGTCCTTCCCCTGGTACTCGATGGAGCCCTTGGTCACCTCGTAGCCGGGGTGGCCCGCGATGACCTGCGCGAGGGTGGACTTGCCGGAGCCGTTCGGCCCCATGATGGCGTGCACCTCGCCGGCGTTGATCGTGAGGGTGATCCCCTTGAGGATCTCCTTCGTTCCGGCGGTGGCGTGGAGGTCTGTGATCTTCAACATGCTTGATTATCAGGTGTGAGGTGTGAGGGGTGAGGTGTGAGGAACTGCGGTCGGCGGGTCGGTGTCGTTCCCTCACACCTCCCACCTCACACCTCCCATCAGCCGTTAACCGACTGACCCTTCGAGCGAGATCCCGAGCAGCTGCTGCGCCTCGAGCGCGAACTCCATCGGCAGCTCCTTGAAGACCTCCTTGCAGAACCCGGCCACGATCAGGCTGATCGCGTGCTCGGCGTTCAGGCCGCGCGACTTGCAGTAGAAGATCTGGTCCTCCCCGATCTTCGACGTGCTCGCCTCGTGCTCGAGGGTCGCCGTGGGGTTCGCGACCTCGATGTAGGGGAAGGTGTGCGCCCCGCAGGCGTTCCCGATCAGCATCGAGTCGCACTGCGTGTAGTTGCGGGCGTTCTCGGCCTTCGGCAGGACCTTCACCTGGCCGCGGTACGAGTTCTGGCCCTTCCCCGCGCTGATCCCCTTCGAGATGATCGTCGACTTCGTGTTCTTCCCGATGTGGATCATCTTCGTGCCGGTGTCGGCCTGCTGATGGTTGTTCACCACGGCCACCGAGTAGAACTCGCCGACCGAGTTGTCCCCCTGCAGGATCACCGACGGGTACTTCCAGGTGATCGCCGAGCCCGTCTCCACCTGCGTCCAGGAGATCTTGGCGTTCGTGAACGCCTTCCCGCGCTTGGTGACGAAGTTGTAGATGCCGCCGACGCCATTCTCGTCGCCGGCGTACCAGTTCTGCACGGTGGAGTACTTCACCGAGGAGTCGTCGAGCGCGACGATCTCCACCACGGCTGCGTGGAGCTGGTTGGTGGCGCGCTTGGGCGCCGTGCATCCCTCGAGGTAGCTCACGCTCGCGCCCTCCTCGGCGACGATCAGCGTGCGCTCGAACTGCCCCGTGTCCGCGGCGTTGATGCGGAAGTAGGTGGAGAGCTCGAGCGGGCACTTCACGCCCTTGGGGACGTAGACGAACGAGCCGTCGGAGAAGACGGCCGAGTTGAGCGCGGCGAAGAAGTTGTCCGAGTAGGGGACGACGGAGCCGAGGTACTTCTGCACGAGCTCGGGGTGCGAGTGCACCGCCTCGCCGAAGGAGCAGAAGACGACGCCGACGGCGCTCAGCTCCTTCTTCATCGTGGTGCCGACGGAGACGGAGTCGAAGATCGCGTCGACGGCCACGCCGGAGAGGCGCTTCTGCTCGGTGAGGGAGATGCCGAGCTTCTCGTAGGTGCGGAGGAGTTCGGGGTCGACCTCGTCGAGCGACTGGAGCGGCTTCACGCTCTTGGGCGCGGAGTAGTAGGTCTGCGCCTGGTAGTCGATCGGGGCGTACGTGACGTTGGGCCAGTGCGGCTCCGTCATCGTGAGCCAGCGGCGGAAGGCCTTGAGGCGCCAGTCGAGGAGCCACTGGGGCTCGTCCTTCTTGGCGGAGATGGCGCGGATGGTCTCTTCGGTGAGGCCGCGCGGGATCGTATCCGACTCGATGTCGGTGACGAAGCCGTACGCGTACTCCTTATTGACCAGTGTTTCGATTGATGAGCTCATTCGGACCTGTTGTGGAGCAGTGATCGCTATAGCAAAGCAATCTAGTCGGGAATAGATGAGGGTCAACAAAAAGGCCGCACTCGTCGGGAGTGGGTCCCGGGAGCGCGGCGGATCCAAAAGGTCACAAATCAGCGTGTGAACATACGTTCACTCAGCTGATGTAAAGTGTTTCCCAGTCGACGATTGTGCCTGTCAACGTGAGGCGATCGCGTCCTCGACGGCGCCGAACACCTCCACACGGTTCCGGCCGAGCGCCTTGGCGCGGTACATCGCCTTGTCGGCCTGCTGCATCGCAAGCGCGACGGTCATCCCGTCCCCGAGCGAGGCGATCCCGCCGCTCACCGTCACCGCGACCTGCACGCCGCTCCCGGCGGTGATCGGCGTGTCCCCGATCGCCTTCCGCACGCGCTCCACCGCGATCAGCGCCTGCTGCGGGCTCGTGTCGGGGAGCAGCACCACGAACTCCTCGCCCCCGATGCGCCCGACGATCTGCTCCTGGCGGAGCGTCTCCTCGATCCGCCGCGCCACCTCCCGCAGCACGTCGTCCCCGATCGCGTGGCCGTGCGTGTCGTTCACGTCCTTGAAGTGGTCGAGGTCGAGGAGCGCGATCGCGATGGGCTTCCCGCGGCGCCGGCTCCCCGCGATCACCGACTCGATGTCGTCGAAGAACGAGCGCCGGTTCTTGAGCCCCGTGAGCTCGTCCACCATCGCCAGGTCCGACATGCGTGAGAGCATCAGCTCGAGCTGCACCCCGCTCCGCTGCGCCTCCTGCAGGAGGCGGTCGCGGTCGACGAGCACGCGCACGTTCTCGACGAACTGGCCCCAGCTCGTCTGCGTGAAGAGCACCGCGCTCGCCGTGAACACCGCGATCGCCGCCGGAAGCACCGGCGCCCGGGGCGCCATGAAGGTGATCGCCTGCCCGAGCAGCGTGAGCATGAACGGGAGGTAGAACGCCATCGACGCCTTCGGGGACGACGAGAAGAACGACACGGCGCCCGCGCAGAGACCGGCCAGGAGGATCACCAGCGCGGCACGCTCCTCCGGTCCGCCGGCCGGAAAGAGCACGAACGCCGCGACCGCCCAGAGCAGCCCCACGACGAACGAGAAGATCACCGCCCGCCGCTCGTTGATCGCGCTCACCTTCGTCGGCCGAGGTCGGTCGCGGAGCCGGCGCCAACTCAGCGCGGCGGGCGTCCAGATCACGATCATCGCCGCCACGAAGATCACCAGCAGCGTACGGAACACGTGGTCCCAGTACACCACCGCGATGAACGCCGCGAGCAACGGGTTCGCCACGAAGACCGTGGGAAGCTGCTGCACGCGCGCGACCGCCTGCGAGACCCGGATCTCTCGCAGCAGGGCCTCGGATGGGTTCTGGACGGTGAATCGCATCGG
>CAZHAG010000073.1:7098-10390 GCA_964529705.1 uncultured Gemmatimonas sp.
GCGATCCGCGCCGGCAACCCCGCCCCCGGCCTCTACGTCACGCCACACATGGCCGACCAGGCCGAGATGGGTACCCCGGAGGGAAAGGCGAAGCTCGAGAAGGGGCCGGTCTCGATCATCACGATCGCGCACCCAGGCGTGCCCGCGATGGGGCCGATGATGGCGAAGAGCTTCGTCTTCAATGTCGTCGTGGCGGCGTTCGTCGCATACGTGGCCTGGCACACCCTGCAGCCCGGCGCCGTGTACCTCGAAGTCTTCCGCGTGACCGGCAGCGTGGCCTTCATGGCCTACGCCCTTGGCACGGTGCCCGAGTCCATCTGGTTCCACCGCCCCTGGTCGAGCTGGCTCCTCGGCGCCTTCGACGCGCTGCTCTACTCCCTCGTGCTCGCCGGGATCTTCGGCTGGCGCTGGCCGTGAGATGCAAGGCGTGAGGTGTAAGGTGTGAGGAACCACGAAGCGGGGGCCGGGCGCAGAGCCCACCCCCGATTCGATGTCACCTCACACCTCCCACCTCACACCAGTTGTCCTACATCGCCACCCGCGCCTTCGACACCTCCGCACGCCCGATCGTCCCTTGGTCGGTGCCGTACCAGAGCAGCCCGGTCTTCTTGTCGAAGTACATGTGGCGGACCGTGTTGTTGTCGTCGCGGCCGATCGGCGTCGCCCCGAAGAACTGCTTCGTCCTGGGATCGTACCCGATCAGTCGGTTGGGCTTCGTCCCCGACTCGACGAACCAGAGCCGGTCCTTGTCGTCAGTCGCCATCCCGTAGGGGAGCGAGGCCCCGCCTCCGGGCATCGGGATCTCCGTCACGACCCCCTCCATCGGATCGAGCCGCCCGAGGAATCCGCGCGTGTAGTCCACGTACCAGACCACGTCGTCGCTCGTGAGCGCGATGCGGCGGCCGCGCGCGCGGTCGTTCGGCAGGGCATAGGTCTTGAGCGCCATCGTCGCCGGGTCGATCGTCGCGATCTTGTCCGTGCCGAAGAGGTTGAACCAGGGGATCCCCTTCGAGTTGATCACGATCCCGTACGGCCGCGTGTTCTGCCCGGTCATCGCGATGCGGATCTTCCCCGTCTTCACCTCGAGGTGTCCGACCGCTCCGGCCTGCTGCGCCGTGAACCAGATGTCCCCCTTCGGGTCGAACACGAGCGTGTGCGGGTCGCGGATCGCCGGGTCCGGCATCGGGTAGCGCGTGATCTTCTTCGTCACCGGGTCGAGGGAGCCGATCATCCCGTTCCGGTTCCCCGAATACCAGACGAGCCCGTCGGCGTCGATGATCAGGTTGTGCGGGTGCGTGCCGGGGTCGATCTCGTAGCGCGTGAACTCCCCGCTGCGCGGGTCGAGGCGGGCGATGTAGTTCCCGGACTGCCCCACGAAGAACACGTTGCCGTCGGGCGCCACGTACGGGTCGCGCGGCCGTCCGGAGGCGCCCCAGGGGACCTCCCATTCGTTGTTCGCCACCGGCGCTCCCTGGGCAACGCCGAGCGAGGGCAGGGTGACGAAGAAGGCGAGTAGCAGCCGCGTCGCGATACGCATCGGAACCTCTCGGCGCAGAAGTGTCGTACTGTTCACGGTCCCGTGAACGCACACCCTCGATCTTGTGGAGAACGCATCGTGCCGCGCAATCGTTGCTCGACCGCAGGCCGGCTGGCCCTCGTCGCCATCACGGCGCAACTCGCGGCGCTCCTCGCCGGGGCCCCGTCGCTCGCGGCCCAGGCCTCGCCCCCGGCGCCGCCCGCACCCGCCGCGGTCGCCGCGCCTTCGACGCCCGCGGTCCAGGCCCGCCCCGCCGACGTGGCGTCCGTGGACGCGATCATCGACGCGCTCTACGGCGTGATCTCCGGCGGTGCCGGCGAGGCGCGCGACTGGGACCGCTTCCGCTCGCTCTTCGTCCCCGAGGCCCGGCTCATCCCCACGGGCCAGCGCGCGGACGGCACGCGCACGCATCGCACCATGAGCGTCGAGGACTACGTCCGCAACGTGGGACCGCAGCTCGAGCGCGGCGGGTTCTTCGAGCGCGAGCTCGGCCGCCGGGAGGCGCGGTACGGGAACATCGTCCACCTGATGAGCGCGTACGACTCCAAGCGGAGCGCGAGCGACGCGCAGCCCTTCGCGCGCGGCGTGAACTCGATCCAGCTCTGGTTCGACGGCGCGCGCTGGTGGGTGGTGACGATCTTCTGGGAGAGCGAGACCCCCGCCAACCCGCTCCCCGCCGACCTGCTCAGGAAGCCGTAGGGCGCGTGCCGGCGCGCGCGCCCACGCGCATTACGACGACTAGCGCGCGCTCCCCCAGTTGATCAGGGGGAGCACGCGCCGCCCCGACGGGTTCCCCGTCACCACGTTCACGAGCCCGAGCTGCACGCCGTTCAGCGACTCGGCGATGTTCACGATGCCGATCGTGAGGCCGTGCTGATGGCCGCGCACCTGCGTCACGGCCGACACCGCGCCCCCCGTGAGGCTGCCGTCACGAGACGTCCGGAAGAGCACCGGGGCGATCATCACGCCGGTGACGCTCTCCCCACCCACGAGCGGCGCGATCGCCGCGCCGACGACCGTGGGTGCGCCGACACCCAGCCCGCTCGCGCCGAACCCGCGGAAGGTGCCCCCCGCGCCCACGCCGATCCCGCCGAGCGCGATCCCGGTCACGTCGCCGCCGGCGCCGACACCGATGCCGCCGATCGCGAGGCCGCGGATGCTCCCGCCCGCGCCGGTGCCGATCCCGCCGATGGCGATCCCGCGCAGCGAGCCTCCGGCCGCCGCGCCGATCCCGCCGATCAGCACGCCGCGCGCGTCGTCACCCGCGGCGGCGCCGATCCCGCCGACGGCGAGTCCGCGGAGCGTGCCGCCGGAACCCACGCCGATGCCTCCCACGGCGATCCCGCGCACACTCCCGCCCGACCCGACGCCGATCCCGCCGACGGCGAGTCCGCGGACGCCCCCGCCGGCCCCGACCCCGATGCCGCCGAGCGAGATGCCGCGGAGCTCGCCACCCGCACCGGCTCCGATCCCGCCGACAGTGATGCCGGTGACGTCGCCCTCGGCGCCCACGCCGAAGATGCCGGCACCGATGCCGGTGAGCTCGCCGACGCCGGTGAGCGGCACGCCGAGTGCGAGACCCGAGACCACGCCCTCGCCGAGGTCGTGCTGCGGGCTCCAGATGGTGAGGTTGATCCCGCGCACGCGCTCGAGGTCGTGGTCACGGAAGTTGATGCGCAGGCCGTCCACCCTGGGGTGGTTCCCGATGGAGATCACCTTCCGGGTCGGCGTGCGGGATTCCTGCGCCGGCGCGAC
>CAZHAG010000073.1:10490-13468 GCA_964529705.1 uncultured Gemmatimonas sp.
CGTTCTGCGCGAGCGGCTCCGCGTCGTAGAGCGCCCGCTCCGCCAAGGCATCGAGGCTCTCCTCGTCGAGTCCGCCGGAGGCGACGTCCTCCTCCACCGAGAGCGCCACGCGCCAGGGTGCGGCGCCCACGCCGCCGAGGGCGATCCGCACCGTGCCGTCGGCGCGCCGCACCGCCGCGCACGAGACGAGCGCGAAGTCCCAGGCGCCGCGCTGCATGAGCTTCTCCCAGTGCTGCACGCCGTCGCGCGCGGCCGCCGGGATCTCGATCGCGGTGATGAGCTCGCCCCGCGACAGCGTGAGCTCGGCCGCGGGATTCGCGGCGGCGCCACTGAAGAGCGCCTCGACGGTGACGCGTCGCGAGAGACCGTTGGCCGCGACGATCTCGACGTGTGCGTCGAGCGCTTCGAGTGCGACCGCGGGATCCGACGGGTGCACGGCGTGGCAGGTGCCGCCGGGGATGATGCCGTGGTACTGGTGCTCGCCGTCCACCGCCGCGCAGGAGGTGCCGCCGTTCTTGAAGCAGCGCACGCCGCGCCGGAGGTACCAGCAGCGCGGGCGCTGGCCGAGGTTGCCGCCGAGCGTTCCCATGTTCCGCAGCGCCGGGGTCCCGACGCTGCGGGCGGCGTCGGCGAGCACGGGGAAGTGCTCGCGCACCGCAGGGTGCTCCGCGAGCGTCGCGATCCGCACCCCCGCACCGATCCGCATCGCGCCGTCCGCGCCCACGGTGATCTCCGCTGCGCCGGGGAGGTGCCGCACATCCACCACCGTGGAAGGCGCTGCGAGACCCTCCTCGATCCAGACCAGGAGGTCCGTGCCGCCGCCGAGGGCGACGGTCGAGGGTTCCGCGAGCGCGCGGAGCGCGTCGGGGATGGAGTCGGGGCGGAGGTACGCGAAGGTCATCGGCGCGTTCGGTGCTGGCGGTTCAGCGGGCGGCGGGAGGAGCGGGCTTCGGGGTGGCGAGTGTGAAGACGACGAAGTCACCGAGCTTGCGGCGCGACTTGCCGTCCACCGCGTCGAGGTCTTCCACCGGGACGAAGCTCACGACGACGATCCTCGCCTTCGGGAGGCGACGCGCCACGCGCGAGACCGTCCCGAGCCGGTAGTCCGAGTGGAACGACCCATTGGCGTGCACCACCGGCGCCCCGGTCGTGATGAACGACTCGGCGATCGACTCCGCCATGGTCTCGTCCTTCACGCACTGCGCCTCGTACACGCGCCAGACCGTGGCCTCGAGCTGCTCGGGCGAGAGCTGCATCCCGTGTCCGCTCATGTCCCCCATCGTCTCGCGGAAGAGCTTCCAGTAGTCGTCGCGCGGGCAGGAGAGCTGCTCCGCGACGAAGGCGCGCTGCTCGCTCGCGAGGGTGTCGAGCGTGGCGAGACCGCCGCGCGAGACCATCGAGGCGATGCGCCGGGGGACGTTCCCCGCGACGACAGGCCAGCCGCCGGCGCGCGCGAACTCGACGAGCGGACGGTAGTCGGTGCGGTAGTTGGGCCAGGGGCGCGAGGCCGCGAGGAAGTCCTGCTCCGCGACGTTCCGGGCGAGGTAGTCATCGAGCACCGGCTGCACGTCGCGCTCGAACATCTCAAGGGCTAGAACGACCGTGCCGGCACGGCGGCGGGCGATGCCCTCCAGCACGGCGGACTGGAGCTGGTGGGTACGCGGGTCGTCGTGCTGTTCGCCGAGGAAGACGATGTCGGCCTTGGCCAGGGTGGCGACCATGGCCTCGAAGTCGGTGATCCGCTTGCGCTTGGAGTCGTAGACCCGGTGTGCGGCGTAGCCGGGCGCCGGAGCGGCGACTGCTGCGGCGGGGGCAGCGGCGGCTGGCTGGGCCACGACGAGCGCCGGCGACGCCGCAGCGACAACGGAGATGACAGATACAAAAAAATAGCGCATTAAAAGTGTTTTAGGTTCAAGGGCATACGGGTACACTGTTCTAGGAGAACAAAGGTGCCTCATTGTTAAACAGATAAAACGATGTAATATTACTTATAATGCAAATCGACGGTGAGACAACAGCCATGATCGAGGAGGCCTCGGACGAGATCGGCCGACTCGACGAGGTCTGCCGATCTGCCGCCCCGTGTCACGGGCTCGTCCTCATGCTCGTTGCCGTCGCGGAACTCACCGACCGAACCTCGGGGACGTTCACCCACCTCCTCGCCTCCGAGGCCGACACGCTCCACGAGGCGACCCTCCTGCCGCAGGCCACTCGCTGGCGCCTCGCGCTCGCGGACGAGGAGCGTCGCGTGCGGGGAGGGGCATTCCTCTCCGCCTCACGACTCGCCGACCTCGTTCCCGCCCTCACAAACTACGTCGCGCGCGACCGCCTGGAGGAGATCTGGCGCGAGCGAGGCCGCGTGCGACCGGTCCTCCTCCGTGCACTCGACTCCGCCGCCTGGTTCCCGAAGTCGTCGGACGTGGAAACGCCGGAGAGCGGGTCGTTGGTGGACGGGGCGTTGGATGGTGGGTCGCCGGAGGGCGAGTCGCCGGAGACCGGGAAGCCCGCTGCAGCCAGTGCGGGCGACGCCTGCGCTGCACTCCTGCTCTGCGGCGGCGGGCGCACGGACCACCTCCGTTGCCTCCCCTTCGCGACGGTCCGGGGCGACGCGCGCGCCCGTGCGATCCGCAGCTGGCGCGCAGGAGAGCACGAGCCCTGGTCCCACCTCGCGCTCCCCGCATCCGCGCTGCGTGCCCGGCAGCTGCGTGATGCGGTGCGAACGGCTACCGATTCGATGACGGCCGAGGACGAGCGCGTCGGCGAGATGGGGCGCGCGGGGATCACGGCCGCCCGCGCGCTCGGCACGCTGCGCCGCCTCGCCGCCACCTCGATGCCCGCACTGGCGGAGGAACTCGGGATATCGCGGCCGGCCGCTGCCGCGTCGCTCGAACGGCTCACCGACGCAGGGCTCGCGCGCGTGGTGACCGGCCGCGCGCGCGACCGGGTGTACGCCTACGAGGCCGCGCTCTCCGTCGGCG
>CAZHAG010000074.1:0-8860 GCA_964529705.1 uncultured Gemmatimonas sp.
TGCGCACCGGCGGCGGGTACTGCTGCAGCGTCCGCACCTGCACCGGCGAGGTGTGCGTCCGCAGCACCTGGTCGTCCCCGAGATAGAGCGTGTCGTGCAGGTCCATCGCCGGGTGGTCGACCGGGAAGTTGAGCGCGCCGAAGTTGTACCAGCTGGTCTCGGCCTCGGGCCCCAGCGCCACCGTGAACCCGAGTTCGCGGAAGATCTCGATCACCTCGTCGATCACGAGTGACACCGGGTGCACCGCCCCGTGCCAGGTGCGGCGGCCCGGCATCGTGAGGTCGAGCGCGGGGCCGGAGGTCGCGGCCGCCGCGGCAATGGCGGCGCGGCGCTCCTCGAGGGCGCCCTCGAGCGCCTGCTTGACCGCGTTCGCGCGCTGCCCCGCCTCCCGCCGGTCCTCCTTGGCGAGCGCGCCCAGCCCATTCATGATCTCCGGGAGTCGGCCCGCCTGCCGCCCCACGAGGGCGTTCCGCACCTCCGTCCACGCCTCGATCGAATCGGCGGCGGCGATCCGGGACGCTCCGTCGGTCGCGAGCTGGTCCAGCGAGGTGAGGAACGCGGCGAGGCTCATGCGTGGACAGCTGGAGAGAGGTGGGAGGTGGGAGGTGTAAGGTAAAACAGACCTACGCGTGGCGCGCGGCGTGCAAACGGGAACGGCGGCTCGAAAGTCTCTTCGCGCCGCCGTTCCTCACACATCACACCTCACACCTTACCCCTTCTTCAGCGCCCCGCGCGCCTTGTCGGCGAGGAGGGAGAAGGCGGCGGCATCGCGCACCGCGAGGTCCGCGAGGATCTTGCGGTCCACCTCGATCCCTGCCGTCTGGAGGCCATTGATGAACGACGAGTAGGTCATGTCGTTCAGGCGGGCCGCGGCGTTGATGCGCATGATCCAGAGCTTCCGGAAGTCACGCTTCTTGGCCTTCCGATCGCGGTAGGCGTACACCCACCCGCGCTCGACGGTCTCCTTCGCGGCCTTCCAGAGCTTCGACCGGCCGCCGAAGGCGCCCTTGGCCGCCTTCATGATCTGCTTCTTGCGCTTGAGGCGCACGACGTTCGACTTGACGCGTGGCATGGTCCGTTCTCCTTAGGCCTGCAACAGGCGCTTCAGGTTCTTGGCTTCGCCGTTCGTCGCTACGATCGTCGGGCGGCGGAGGTTGCGCTTCCGCTTCGAGGTCTTCTTGGTGAGGATGTGGCTCTTATAGGCCTTGAGCCGGCGCACCTTGCCCTTCCCCGTGACGGAGAAGCGCTTCTTGGCGCCCTTGTGGGTCTTCATCTTCGGCATTTGTCCGCCTTTCTCACTTCGGCGTGAGGATCATGGTGAGGGCCTTCCCTTCGAGCTTCGCAGCCGTCTCGATCTTCGCGACGTCCGCCAGGTTCTGGGCGACCCGTTCGACAACGGCCATGCCGAGCTCAGGATGAGCGATCTGCCGGCCGCGGAACATCAGCGTCACCTTCACCTTGTTGCCGTCCCCGATGAAGCCGCGCGCGCGGTTGGTCTTCGTGTCGAAGTCGTGCTTCTCGATGCCGGGACGGTACTTCACTTCCTTGAGCTGGATCACGTGCTGCTTCTTCTTCGCCTGCCGGGCCTGCTTGGCCTGCTCGAACTTGTACTTCCCGTAGTCCATGATGCGGACCACCGGGGGACGCGCCATCGGGGCCACTTCCACGAGGTCGAGACCGGCCTCGACCGCCATGCCGAGCGCGACGTCCACTTCGAGCACGCCGAGCTGTGCGCCATCGGCGCCGATCACGCGCACCGGGCTGATGCGGATCTGCCGGTTGATTCGGGGGCCCCGCTTGGTGGTGTCCTGGATACGACGACTCCTGAGTGCAGAGATGGAAAAACGCGGACCCTCTGGTGAGGAGTCCGCGTCACGCACGACACGCCACGGCGGTCCGCCGCGCGGTCGAGAGCTTCAGGACTCCTGCAGCACGACGCGCGCGATGCGCGCGATGGCCAGAGGGTGGGGCGAGCAGGGCTCACCCACTTGCTTGAATTATCCCCTGAATCTGGGCACGAGGGAGCCCGGGGTCAAGGCGGGGCCAGCTCGACTCCCTTCTTCCCCTCCGAGAGGCGGCCCCAGGCCGTCGTGGCATCGTGCTCGAAGACCAGGAGCCAGCGCCCCGCCATCGCGTCCGCCCAGAGCGCTCGCTTCGACTCCAGCGTCCGCAGCGGCTCGACGTCGTACCCCATGATCCACGGGAGCGGGACGTGGGCCGCCGTCGGGCAGACGTCGCCCAGGAAGACGGCCGTCTCCCCCCCGCCATCGACGACGATGCTCTGGTGGTCCGGCGTGTGGCCCGGAGTCGGCCGCATGTGGATCCCCGCCAGGAGCGCGCGGTCGCTCTCGACCATCTCCAGCTGGCCGCTCTTGATCAGCACGTCCCAGTTCGCTGGGAAGTAGCTCGCCGCCGTGCGCTCGTTGGTGTGCGTGGCGTAGTGGAACTCGCCCCGATGCACGAAGTAGCGCGCGTTCGGGAAGGCCGGCTCCGGGGCGCCGTCCTCGTCGAGCATCGTGTTCCCGCCGGCGTGGTCGAAGTGCAGGTGCGTGTTGATCACGTAGCGCACCTCGCCGGCCGTGAACCCGGCGGCGGCGAGGGCCGCGTCGAGCATCGACCGGTGCCCGGGTACGCTCGCCTCGACCCCATAGATGTCGAGGAACTTCTGGTTCTCCTTGTTGCCGATCCCCGTGTCGAGCAGCACCAGCCCTTCGGGGTGCTCGATGAGGAGGCAGCGCATGCCGAGCGCGATCCGGTTGCGCTCGTCCGCCGGGATCCGCCGCTCCCAGAGGGCCTTCGGCACGACGCCGAACATGGCACCTCCGTCCAGGAGTTGGCCCCCAGCCTGGAGGGCGTGGATGCGGAGGCGGCCCAGCGAGCGCGATTCGTGGAGCGGGGTCGGGGCAGGCATGCGCGAAGGATGCACGGTCGTTCCCAGCGGGACCAGCCCGGACGCGACGGATCCCCCGATGGATGGTGCCGGTCCGCTTCGTGGCCGGACTTCGTCCCCCGGGGGATCTCCGCTCGCCTCTCGCTCCTCTGCGGCCAGCATACCCGCGCCCGGTCACCCGGCCGTCACCTCCTCGCCCCTCGCGCCCTCCGTTCCCGTGGCCGGACGAGCGACCGCGATCACACCCCGTCTGCGCCGTCCGACGAGGTCGGCATCGCCCGCCGCCGGCGCGACCGCGAGGTGCGCGCGCCGAGCAGCGTCTCGAGGTCCTCCCACGTGTGCACCCCGCGATGCGACGCGTCGCGCAGCAGCGCGCGGAGCACCTCGGCCGTCGCGAGCGCGTCGCCGGAGGCCCGATGGCGGTCGGCGATCGCGACGCCATAGTGGTGCGCGACGGCGTCCAGGTTCCGCCGCGGCAGGTGGTTGAGGAGTCGCCGCGCCAGTCGGACGGTGCAGAGTTGGCCCATCAGGAGCTCCGGCAGCGGTGTCGGCGCCACCCGGGCGAACTCGGCGGAGAGGAAGCCGAGGTCGAAGCGCGCGTTGTGCGCGACGAAGACCCGCCCCACGAGGTGCGCGGCGAACTCCCCCGCGAGGTCGCGGAAGGTGGGCGCATCCCTCACCATGGCGTCGTCGATCCCCGTGAGGCGGGTGATCATCCAGGGGATCGGACGCCCCGGGTTCACGAGGGAGTGGAAGGCGAGCGTGACGCGCTCGCCGTCGACGTGGACGGCGGCGACCTCGGTGACCCGGTCGCTGCCGCCGGGCTGGCCGCCCGTGGTCTCGACGTCGACGACCACGTAGGGGAGCGTGTGCAACTCCATCCGTGAAACTACCACCCTGCCCCATTGAGTCCGCCCGGCGGAAGCACTAGCTTGTGAAGGATTTCACAAGCCCCGCATCCGCGCACCGTGAAGCACATCGCCGAGTCCACCGTCCGACGCCTCTCCCTTTACCTCCGGTTCCTGGAGGAGGGGGACGCACGCGCGCAGGACACCATCTCCAGCGGCGAGCTCGCGCGACTCGGCGGCACCACCTCGGCGCAAGTGCGGAAGGACCTCTCGTTCTTCGGCTCGTTCGGGAAGCGCGGGCTCGGATACCACGTGAAGGACCTAATCGTGGCCATCCGCGAGATCCTCGGGCTCGACAAGACATGGCCCGTCGTGATCGTCGGCGCGGGGAAGATCGGCGCGGCGCTCGCCCAGTACCGCGGGTTCAGCAGCCGCGGGTTCCGCGTGGTCGGGGTGTACGACCGCGACCCGGCGCGCATCGGCCAGCGCCTCGATGGACTGACCATCCGCGCGGAAGGCGAGCTCGAGCGTGACATCGCGAAGCTCAAGGCGCAGATCGCGGTGCTGTGCGTGCCGAGCGATGCCGCGCAGGCGCTGCTCGACCGCGTGACGAAGGCCGGGATCCGCGCGGTGCTCAACTTCGCCCCTGCCCCGCTCCGCGTGCCGAAGGGGGTCACGCTCCGGTCGGTCAACATGGCGACGGAACTCGAGATCCTCACCTTCGCCCTCACGAACCGGCTCGAGGGCGGGCCCCGCTAGCCCCGCCGCGTGGACGTGACGCAAGCCGCCCTGCGCGTGACGCTCACGCGAGGGTGCGAACCCTGAGCAGGCGCGCGAACTCCCCGGGCGAGAGCGTCTCCGGCCGCGCCTCCCCCTCGAGCCCGGCGCGCGCGAGCACCCCGTCCGCCTCCTCCGCCCCGAGCGACCAGAGCGTGCGGATGACCCGGCGGAGCTGCTTCCGGCGCAGGCCGAACGCACCCTGCACCAGCGTCCGGTAGGGGTCCTCCTCCCCGGGTTCGACCACCGGATCCTCGCGCGGCGTGATGCGGATGACGGCCGAGTCCACCTTCGGCGGCGGCGTGAAGGCGCGTGCGGCCACGCCGAACAGCAACTCGGCGCGCGCGACCGCCTGCACGTTCACCGAGAGTGCGCCATATGCCTCGGCGCCGGCCGGCGCCGCGATCCGTTCGGCCACCTCGCGCTGCACGAGGTACACCGCGCGCAGGGGCCGCGGGCGGCGCAGCGCGTGGAAGATGATCGGCGTGGTGATGTTGTACGGGACGTTCCCGGCGAGGAGGAAGGGACCGCCGGCGAGCGTGGCGAGGTCCTGCTCGAGCACGTCCCCCTCCACGACCTGGAGGCGCGGCTCATCCCCCCAGCGTTCGCGCAGGAGCGGCGCCAGCTCCCGGTCGAGCTCGATCGCGATCACGCGCCCGGCGCGTGCGAGCAGCGGTGCGGTGAGGGCCCCGCGCCCCGGACCGATCTCGATCACCGTGTCGTCGCGCGTCGCACCCACGGCGTCGGCGATGCGCGCCAGCAGGCGGGGGTCGGTGAGGAAGTGCTGGCCGAGCCGTTTCTTGGCCCGCGGGAGGCTCACGAGCTGCGCAGGACGACGACGGCCTGGTCGTCGTGCGGACGGTTGCGCCCCATGTGCCCCTCGACGAGGGCGAACACCCCGTCCACGATGCGCGACGGCACCTCGCGGCGCCGGGCGGTGAGCACGTCGAGCACGCGCTTCTCCCCGAGCGCCTTCCCGCGGCCATCGCGCGCGTCGCTCACGCCGTCGGTGAAGATCACCAGCAGGTCGTCCTGCTTCCACGGCCGCGCCGCCGCATGCAGCGCGTCCGGGCCGAGCCCGAGCGGCGGGTCCGTCGCCTCGAGGCGAGTGACCGTCCCGTCGCCGCCGATCACGAAGGCGTGCGGATGCCCGGAGTTCGTCCACCGGAGGGTCCCGGCGTCGCGGTCGATCACGGCGTAGCAGAGCGAGAGGAACATCTCCGTCTCGTGCAGCTCCTCCTCGAGCGTGGCGAGCAGCGCCTGCACGGTCTCCGCGGGGTCCGCGGTGGTCTGGGCGTGGATGGCCGAGGCGCTCATCACGAGCGCCATGATCAGCGCGGCGCGGTAGCCATGGCTCGAGACGTCGCCGACCAGGACGCCGGTGCGTCCGCCGCCCAGGCGGAACAGGTTGTAGAAGTCGCCGCCGACACCATCGGCGGCCTCGACGCGCGCGGCGCACATCGCGTCCGGCGCGACCGCCGCTCCCGAGGGGAGGAGCCGCATCTGCAGGTCGTGCGCGAGTCGCATCTCGGAGGCCAACCGTTCCTGGTCGATCGAGGCGCGCACGAGGCGCGCATTCTGGATCGCGGTGCCGATCTGGGAGCCCACCGCCGCGACGAGCTTCTCGTCCCCCGCGGTGAACCCGAACCCTCCCCGGCGCCCCGAGAGGCTGACGACGCCGAGCGGGATGCCACCGTCGGGAGTGGTCCAGACGATCGGCACGCTCAGCATGGCGCCCTCGCGGAACGACGCCTCGTATTCGCTCTCGAGCACGCCGGCGTTCACGAGGAGGGCGCGCCGCGTGCGGAAGACGCGCGCCGTCACGCTAACCGCCTCGTCGATCGGGATCGGGATGGCCGCTGATGCGCCCGTCACACGCAGCGCCGTGACCGGGCGGAGGAGGCCGGAGACGGCGTCATGCACGAGCAGCGCCCCGTACTCCGCGCCGACCGTCTCGGCGACCTCCATGAGGATGGTGCGCGCTGCCTCCTCGAGCGTGACCGTGCGACCGAGGATCTCGCTGATGGAGTAGAGGAGGTTGATCTCCTCGTAGCGCTCGGCGAGCTCGTCGGTGGCGCGCCGCGCCTCCCACTGACTCTGGAGCATCTGCGCGAGCACCGGGACGAGCACGCGCATCCAGCGCCGGGTGTCGCCATCGTCGTCCGCCACGGGGCCCACGCCGAGCCAGGCCCGTGTGCGGCCGGGGACGCGCGCCACCAGCTGGCGACCGAGGGCGGTGGCGCGTTCGCGGACCTCGTCCTCCGCGGCGCCGAGCTCCGAACGCGCGGGGGGCGTCACGTCCCCGCCCGAGGTCGCGGCGACCTCGAGCGGCGCGTCGGCGCCGGCCTGCGTCCAGAGCACGGCGCCACACCCATACGCCTCGCTGAAGGCGTCGAGGACGCGCGCGAGTTCGCTCACCGGCGGTGCAACGTCAACCGCACGACGTTGCCGTCGCCGCGGAAGCGCTCCACGCGGTCCATGAGCGAGCGCATGAGGAAGAGCCCGCGCCCGTCCTCGCGCTCGAGGTTCTCGGGCGTCGTGGGGTCCTCGGTGCACGCCTCGAGGTCGAACCCCGCGCCCTCGTCCTCCACTTCGAGCACCAGGCGCATCTCGGTCACCTCCGCGCGCACGCGCACGCACTTCCCCTCGGCGTCCCCGTTGCCGCGCAGGATGGCGTTAGAGAGCGCCTCGGTGAGCGCCACCGGGACGTTGAGCGAGAGTTGGCGGCCGTCGAACCGGTGTTCGCGGCAGCGCCGCACCACCTGCGCGACGATGGCCTCGATCTCTTGGACGTCGCTGGGGACCCGGATGTCCAGCGCCGCGTGCACCGCCACCTAGAAGCTCTCGAGGGCGCGTTCGCGGGTGTCGGCGATCTGGAAGAGCGAGTCGAGCTTAGTGAGCTCGAAGAGCGTCTGCAGGTCGTCGTTCAGGTTGGCGAGGCGGAGGTCGCCGCCGAGCTCGCGCATCCGCTTGGCGAGCGAGACGAGCACGCCGAGCCCGGAGCTGTCGATGTATCCCGCGCGCGCGAAGTCGATCAGGATCTTCCGCGCGCCGCCCTCCGCCTCGTCGAGCACGCGCTGCTTCAGCTCCTGGCGATTGCCGACGATCAGTTGTCCGTCCACTTCGATGACGACGACGTCGCCGTTCTTGGAGACCTGCAGGCTCATGGCGTACTCGGGCCGGGGTTCACCTGAAAGATGGCTACTGGTACTTCTGGCGCAACGCCGCCGCGACGGCGGGATGCACCAGCGCGTCGATCTCCCCGCCGAACCGCGCCACCTCGCGCACGAGCGAGGAGCTCACGTAGCTCACCTCGAGCGACGGGACCATGAACATCGTCTCGAGCTGCGGCGCGAGGTGGCGATTCATGAGGGCCATCTGGTACTCGTACTCGAAGTCCGAGACCGCGCGGAGGCCGCGCAGCACCACCCCGACGCCGGCCTCCTTCGCGAAGCGGACCATCAGCCCCTTGAAGGACCGGACCTCCACGCGCGGGTCGTCGTCCAGCGCCGCGCGGATGAGCGCGACACGCTCCTCCACGCTGAAGAGCGGCTCCTTGGAGACATTGACCGCCACCGCGACCACGAGCCGGTCCACGAACTGCAGCGACCGCTTGATGAGGTCCGTGTGGCCGTTGGTGATGGGGTCGAAGCTGCCGGCATAGAGCGCGGCTTTCGGCATTCAGCGGTCCGTGCGGAAGAAGGTGATCGCCGTGCCGCCGTACACGCGGCGGTCCGCGGCGCGAGCATCGGCGTCGACGTCGGGCAACACGAGCTCGGCCTCGTGCTCCACCCCAAAGATCGTCGCGAACGGGGCCGCGAGCCAGCGCTCGACGAGCGTCCGCGCGACGTCCTGCTTGTAGGGCGGGTCCGAGAACGCCACGTCCCAGGGTCCCCCCGCGCCCTCAACGTCCTCGAGGAACTCCACGACGTTCGCGCGGTGGACCGTGGCGCGCTCCTCGGCGCCGAGCGTCGCGATGTTCGTGCGGAGGGCCTTGAGCACGGCGGGGTCCCGGTCGACGAAGTCGCAGTGCGCGGCGCCGCGCGAGAGGGCCTCCAGCCCAAGCGCGCCGGAACCGGCGCAGAGGTCGATCACCCGCGCGCCATCGATCGACGGGCCGACGATGCTCATCCAGGCCTCGCGCACGCGATCGGAGGTCGGACGCACCTGCGCCTCCGGCACGACGATCCGGCGCCCGCGCCACTCCCCCGCCACGATCCGGAGGTCAGACATCGGCGGGCACCCGGAAGTCCTGCACCACCGCCTGCAGCGTGCGCGTGCCGCGATACTCGTTCACGTCGAGGCGGTACGCGATGTCGACGCTCGCCCCCGCCCGGAGCTCGGC
>CAZHAG010000074.1:8960-13365 GCA_964529705.1 uncultured Gemmatimonas sp.
GCCGTCCTGCACCGCGATCATCATCGTCGGCCGGTGCGTGCGCTCGACCACCCGCGATGCGACGATGCCGATGACTCCCGGGTGCCAATCCGAGGAATCAAGGACGATCCCCCAGGTCGCGTCGAGGTCCATCGCATCGAGTCGCGCGCCGGCCTCATCGAGGATCCGCCGGTCCATCGCCTGCCGCTCCTCGTTCAGCTCCTCGCACTCCCGCGCGATGCCGTTGGCCACGGCCTCGCTCTCGGCCATCAGGAGCGCCACGCCGCGCAGCGCGTGGCGGAGCCGACCAAGGGCGTTGAGTCGCGGCGCCAGCGTGTAGCCCACGCGCCCTGCGGTGAGCGGTTTGCCGTCGAGGCGCGCCGCGCGGATCAGCGCGCGGAGGCCGAGGTTCGTGGTCTGCTGCAGCTGCCGGAGGCCGAGTCGCGCGAAGACGCGGTTCTCGCCACGGAGCGGTGCTACGTCGGCGATGGTGGCGAGCGCGACGAGGTCGAGCATCCCGTGCACGGCCGCCTCGTCCCCAGTGAGACGCCGGGTGACGGCGAGGGCCAGCTTGTACGCGACGCCCACCGCTGCGAGATCCTTGTCCACCGACGCGCAGTCCGGCCGTCGCGGGTTGATCACCGCGAAGGCCCGCGGGAGCGGACCGCCCGGGAGGTGATGGTCGCTGATGATCAGGTCCACGCCCATCGCCCGCAGCGCGTCCGCCGCCGGATGGGCGGTCGTCCCGCAGTCGCAGGTGAGCACCACGCGCGCACCGAGACGCTCCGCCGCTGCCACGCCGGCCGGCCCGAGGTCGTAGCCGTCGCGCATCCGGTCGGGGATGAAGGGCTCGACCACGCCGCCGAGGCGACGGAGCGCCGCCGTCATCAGGGCGGTCGAGCAGATGCCGTCGACGTCGTAGTCGCCGTGGACCATCACCGTCTCGCCGCGGCGCACCGCGTCGGCGAGCCGGTCCGCCGCGCGCGGGAGGTCGGCCATCGCCTCGGGCGACTCGACCTGCTCGAGGGCGGGGCGCAGGAACCGCTTCGCCTCCTCCACGGAGACGATCCCGCGCGCCGCGAGCAGTTGACAGACCGCCAGGGGCACCGCGGCCTGTCCTGCGCGCTCCCCATTCGGCTGCAGCGCGGCGGCGAGCGACTCGGCGACCCCGGCCGGAGCCGGCGCCGGGGGGAGCCAGCGCGCCGCCGGGCGGGAACGACTCACACCGCGTGGTACATCAGGACGCCGCAGACCTCGCAGAGCTCGATCGCCGTGCCCGACATCATCTCGTGGCGCCGCTGCATGGGGATCGCCGTGTCGCACGCCCCGCAGGAGAGGGAGTTGAGCGCGACGACCACGTGGACGCGCTTCTTGTTGCGGATGCGGTCGTAGCGGTTGAGGAGCGCCGACGGCACCTCCTTCGCGGCGACCGCACGCTTGGCGCGTGCCGCGGTGAGCTCCTCCTCGTACGTCGCACGCTCGGCCGCCACCTCCGACCGGGCGGTCGCCTGCTCCTCCTCGCACGCGGCGAGGTCCGCCCTGGCGCCGTTCAGCGCGCCGCGCATCTCCTCGAGCTTGCGGTTGAGCGAGAGCAGGTCGCTCTCCTCCCCCGCGACGATCTTCTTGGCCTGCTCCATCTGCGCGGCCGCGGCGGTGGCCTGCCGCATGGTCTTCACCGCGTCGAGCTGCGCCTGGTTGCGCTCGATGAGCTGGCGGTGCTCCTGGATCTTGTCGCGGAGGAAGGCCTGCTTCTTCTCCTCCGCCGCCACGAGCGCGGACTGCCGCTCGATCGTGTCGAGGATCCGCTGCTTGCGCGCGTCGAGCTCGCGGATGCGCGGCTCGAGGGCCGCGAGTTTCGTCTCGAGTTCGTGGATCGCGAGATCGTCGGACTGCAGGGCGAGCAGGGACTGGATATCGGACATTCGATGTAAGGTGTGGTGGGTGAACGGATCGCGCGAGGGGGTGGAGCGGATGGATCGGGTCAGCGGCGGCGGCGGACGCTCCCCCAATGCTGTACGCCGAGGGAGCGCTTTTCGTCGCTGAGCCGCTTGATCGCGAGGTTGAGCGCATCCTTCTCGCCGGGCGCAGCGAGCGGGAGCAGTGATTCCAGCGCGCGCAGGCGCGAATCCACGCCCCGCGCGCGCAACTGGCGGACGGCATCCGTGATGGAGGCCTTCGCATCGACCACGGCGTCCTTCTCGCCGCGCAGGTCCTCATACACGCGCACGGCGAGAGGGTCCAGCCGCTCGGCCAACGCCTCCGGCGCCGCATCGGCACCGAGGTCGACCACCGCGTCGTAGATCTCCCGGTAGACGGGATCCCGCCACGCACCGGAGTGCTCATCGACGAGCGCGTCCGCCGCGTCCGAGCCGCTCGGGAGGTCCTCGTCCTCCAGCTTTCCGACCTCCTCCACGATCTGGTCGAACCAGCGCGGGTGCGTGAGCAGCACGCGCAGCAGCGTCTGCTCGGCGCTCCCCTTCTCAGCGGACGAGCGATAGGGGCCGACGGGGACCGCGGCCGACTCGCGGCGCGACGGATCGCCGGGATCCCCCGGCCCGCCCGCGCCCGGACCGTGCCCGACGAACCCTCGATCGGCCGGCGCCGTGGGACCCGCGGTGCGACGCGCCGCGCGCCGCACGGCGTGCAGTTCGCTCAGCAGCACCTCGCGCGCGACGCCCGCGGCGTCGGCCGCCCGCGCCAGGTAGAGGTCCCGCGTCACCGGGTCGCTCGCCGCGCGGATCGTCGGGAGCAGGCGGTCGAGCGCGCGGCGCTTGTGCTGGAGGTCGGCGAACCACCCGGCGCGCTCCAGCAGCTGGACCTTGCGGTCGAAGACGTCGAGCGCTTCCTCCAGCTGCCGGTGCACTGCGTCGGCGCCCTTCGTGCGCGTGAACGTGTCGGGGTCCTCGCCCTCCGGGAGCGTCACCACCCGCACCTCGAGCCCCTTGCTGAGCAGCACGTCGGCCGCGCGGAAGGTCGCCTTCTGCCCCGGCGCATCGGAGTCGTAGAGCACGAACACATGCCGCGTGTAGCGGCCGAGGAGCTCGGCCTGCTGGTCCGTGAGCGCGGTGCCCATCGGCGCGACCGCGCACTCGATCCCAGCTTGCACGAGTCGGAGCACGTCGAAGTACCCCTCCACCAGAATCACCCGGTCCTCCCGTCGGATCGCGTTTCGCGCGCCGCCAAGGTTGTACAGGAGACGGCCCTTGGAGAAGATCTCCGACTCGGCCGAGTTGAGGTACTTCGGCTCGCCCGGCCCCAGCAACCGGCCGCCGAACCCCACCGTGTGCCCCGAGGCGTCGAGGATCGGGAAGATCAGCCGGTCGCGGAAGCGCGGGCGCAGCTCCTCCTGGTCCTCGCGCCGGGTGAGCAGTCCGGCGGCGTGGAGGCGGTCGTCGTCGTAGCCGAGGCCGTTGAGGTAGGTGCGCATGGTGCCGATCTCGCGCGGGGCGAAGCCGATCCCGAGGCGCTCGGCCAGCGGGCGCGGCACCTCGCGGCTGGCGAGGTAGTCGCGCGCGGCCGCGCCGGCGGCCGAGTCCCAGAGCGTGCGCTGGAAGAACTCCGAGACTGTGGCGTGCAGCTCCCACATCGGCTCGCGGGGGTCGGGCCCTTCGCGCTTCCGGTCGACCTCCTGCACGTCGATGCCCGCCTTGGCGCCCACGTGCTTCACCGCCTCGACGAAGCTCATCCCCAGCCGCTTCTGCACGAAGGTGAACACAGAACCCTTCTCGCCGCAGACGAAGCAGGTGTACCCGCCCCCGGGCACCACGGAGAAGTTCGGCCCCGTGCCTTGGTGGAACGGGCAGGGCCCGCGGAAGACCGACCCCACCTTCTTCAGGCGCACATGCTCGCCGATCACCGCGACGATGTCGGCCTGCTGCGAGACCTGCTCGACCACGTCGTCGGGGATCATGTGAACTCGGCGACCGTCACGCCGGCCCCACCCTCGTTCCACGCGCCCAGGCGGAACTGCTTCACGCGACGGTCCGTGCGGAGCAGTTCGTTCACCCGCTCGCGGAGCGCTCCCGTCCCCTTGCCGTGGATGATGCGGAGCGCGCCGAGGTCGGCGCGGATCGCGTCGTCGAGCGCCTGCTGCACCGCCGCGTCCACCTCGTGCACCCGCATGCCGCGCACGTCCACCTCGGTGCGCGCGGCGACGTCCGGCACGTCGATGAGCGCGACCTCCACCCGCTCCTCGCGCAGGTGGCGCGCGCTGAGGCGCCGGAGCGTGCCGAAGGGCACCGTGAGCTTCATCGCGCCGACCGCGACCACCGCGTCGTCCCCGCGCCGCTCGACCAGCTGTCCGGTCTTCCCGCCGAGCGTCCCCACGGCGACCGCGTCGCCGATCGCGAGCGCGACGCCGCGGGCGTCCGCGGGCTCGAGCCCGGCGGCGGCGGCGCGCACGCGCGCCGCGACCTCGCGCGCGGCG
>CAZHAG010000075.1:0-13146 GCA_964529705.1 uncultured Gemmatimonas sp.
ATCTCCTTGTAGTGCCATTCGATCGCCCCGGCGATGTCCGCCGGCGTCGCCACCACGAAGCGTAGACCGAGCCGCGTCACGAAGCCGAGTTGCTGCTCGAGCTCGAGGGACTCGGGCTCGCTGACCGCCACCACCAGCTTCCCCTCCTCGACGCGCAACGGGAGCGCGCCGAGGCGCTTGGCGATCTTCTCGGGCAGGATGCGCACGGCATCAAGTGAGACGTTGTCGAGGTCCGCGAGGTCGAGCCCGTACGACGAGGCGACCACGATCGCGAGCTCGCCCTCCGCCATGTCGTTCCGGTGCGCGATGCTGTACCAGAGGTCGTCGAGCGTGAACTGGTCGTCGAAGTCGCGCGGGTCGGCGGGGTTGAGCTGCGCCTCGGCCGCGAGCTGCGAGAGCCAGTGGTGCGACGCCGCCTCCGCGCGCCGCGCGTCCGCCTCCGTGAGCGGGCGTTCGACCACGGCCACGCCCCTTCCCGAGTCGGGCGCGGAGGGCGAGACGTAGGGCGCCGCGCCGGAGCGACGGTCGTTCTCATAGGCCGGGGTCACGACGTCGATCTCACCGGTCGGACGGTGGATGCGCTCGCTGTTCACGGGCGTCGCGCGCACCGGGTCGCTCGCGCGCGGCGTGCGCCGCATGCCGCCCCACTCCGCCCGGTGCTGCATCGGGGAGAGCGGCCGTGCACCGGCGAAGACCTTCGCATCGCGCACCGCCTTCACGCAGCCGCAGTTCACCGCCACGTCGCCGAGCGAGTCGCCGTCGGTCACCCGCGTCGCGTCGAGCAGCGCGAGGAAGGTGCCGCACCCCGCGAGGTAGTCGCTCAGCCGCTGCTTCTGGCCGAGGTGCAGGTTGCCCTGGATCCGGGTGCCGTCCTCGAGGAGGATGTCGACGGGACGCGGCACGCTGTTCTGCGTGCTCGCGATCACGGGGAAGTCGCGGTGCGACGACGACGCGATCACCACGTGGTCCGTCTGGAGTACGGCGTGGTTGTGGAGCTCTCCTTCGCGCAGCCAGACGGCATTCACGATGTTCACCCAGCCGTTCTTGCGCGACCCGAGGTAGGGCGCGAGCGCCTGGCCGTCCGTCAGGTAGATGCCGCCGTCCACGATGTCGCCGTCCCGCAGGTGGATGTGCACACCTCGCGGCCTGCTCTGTATCGGTCTCGCGCTTGGTGCCCTGGCCATCAGTGAGCCGATCCTGGGGTGAGTCGTGGAGCTCCTGCCTTCGCCGATCCGCGGTCCATCCTGGACCGCGATTGTCATCAGGTTGACCAGTGAACAATAATGCTGCACTCGGGGTGGATGTAGCCGCAGGCGCCGCTCCCGACACGAAGTGAGCGCGGGGTGCGTGACCCGCGTCACATCCGGCCGTTCAGCGCGCCACGGTCACGGTGAACGGAACGCTCGCCACGCTCGGCCCCCACGCCAGCTCGAGCGACCCGCTGTTCCCGGCGATCGAGCGCACCGCGAAGGTGAGCTCCTCCACCCAGGACGGTGCCGGTGAGAGCTGCATCGCCACGCGCCCGACGTCCCGCGACGCATCGTACACGGTGCCCCACTGGCCCGTCTGTCGGTTGATGATCAGTCGCGGACCTGCCGACGTGTGCATCACCCAGAGTGTGTACATCCCGGGTTCGACCGTGACGGTCGCGTCGCCGGCACCGCCGAAGGTGAGGGTGCGGGTGGTGAACAGGTGCGTCGCGTCGTTCGCGCCGGCGCGCCACACGGAGTCGGTAGGGACGAGCGTCCCGCCCCAGACGGAGCGCTCCCGCACGTGCGGCCGCCCGTAGTCCACGAGGACGATCCCCCCGGCGCCGAAGGCGCCGCGCGCGACGTCGCGCTGCGAGAGCACCCCGGTCGGCGTCATCGTCCGCGCGAGCGCCGCGAGGTCGCGACCGCCCGCACCACGAGTGGCAAGCACCTTGTTCGTGGTGCCGGAGCCGTCGACCGAGAGGAGCCGGTCATTGGCGTCGAAGGTCAGCAGCATCGCGTACGCCCCGCCTCGCAGGCGAGCGGACAGCGCGCCGTCCGGCGAGAACCCGGTGAAGCCCGGGTTCCCGGCGAGCCCGACCGCCACGAGGGAATCCACAGACGTGCCACGCCGCCGGAGTCCCGCCAGCAGTTCCGTGGGCCCGTAGACGAAGGTCGGGAAGTTGATCATCGCGCCGGGGGCCGCGAACGCACGGCGCTGCGTACTGTCGGTCCAGACGACCGTCCGCACCACCGAGTCGCGCGAGACCGCGATCCGAGTCTCGCTGGGCGCGTTCGGCGGCACCGTGCCATCGGCGGCCAACCGGCGCAGCGTCGCCGCCACCGGACGCCCGTCCGCGCCGAGTCGCACGTCGTACTGGAATCGCAGCACGGCCGCCCCCGTCCGCTGGACCATCTCGCCGACCAGGCTCGTGGCGGTGCGCGTGAACTGCTCCACGGCCACGGTGTCCTTGCCCAGCATGTAGGTCAGCGATGCCTGCTGCGCCCCGAGTGGGGAACTGACGAGACCGGCGGCGACCAGCACCGGTGCGACCTGCCGGAGGACGAGGGAACGTGTGCGCATGGCTCGATGGGTGAGAGGTCCACCCCAAAGATACCGCGCGGCGCGGCGGCCGGACCGCCCGGCCGTCGGCCCCTTACTCGACGAATCGATAGCTCGCGTGGCAGTCGTAGTCGATGCCGTGCTTCCGCTTGAGCACCTGCAGGTGGTCGAGGGTGCGCCCCGTGTGCGGGCTGGCGACGCCGGCCCCCAGCCGCTCGCAGGTGTGCAGGAGGATCTCCTCGAGGCACTCGGCGATCGTCATCCGCTTGTGCTCCGCGAGGTCGTGGAGGAGCGCCGCCAGCCGCCGCTCCAGGCGCACCGGCACCTCCACCCGCTCGATCCGGAGCGGCGGCCCCTCCGCACGCACCGTGGCGACGAACTCGTCCGGGTCGGCCACGCCGGCGCCGATGCGGAACGCATGACCGTCCGGATGCCGGACCACGCACTCGCGCATCCCCCAGGGGGCGTCGTAGGGGGCCTCCAGCACCTCGAGGCCCTCGCGCAGCGCGAGCGCGTGCGCCGCATCCACCGCGGCGCGCTCGCTCACGAACCAGCTCGCCCAGATGCCGCCGTGTCCATGCGCATCGGCGCGGCACCCCTGCCCGTCGAGGCAGAGGAAGATCTCGCTCCCGCCGTTCCCGACCGCGCCGAACTCCGGGGGCTCGCCGTAGTCCCAGAGCTTCCGCCACCCCAGCTTCGCGAACCAGGCGAAGCTCGCCGCCATGTCCGAGACATTCAGGATGGGCACCTGCGCGTCGACGCGCATCGTGCCGCCGGGATCGTCAGCGGGCACGGTGCACCTCCCGCCCGCCCATCACGGTGAGCACGGGCGTCGCGCGGAGGAGCGCCGCCGGATCGACGCCGATGATCTCTTCCGACAGCACCACGAAGTCCGCAAGCATCCCCGCGCGCAGGACCCCGAGCTCCGTCTCCCGGAACGCCGCATACGCGGAGCCCCACGTGTAGTGCTTCACGGCCTGCTCCACGCTGAGCCGTTGCTCCGGGAGCCACCCGCCCCGCGGTGTGCCCTCGGGCGTCGTCCGCGTGACCGCGACATGGATCCCGAGGAGCGGATCCATCGGGAACACGGGGTAGTCGCTCCCGAACGCCTGGATGGCGCCGGCATCGTCGAGCGACTTGAACGGCATCGCATGCCGCTCGCGTGCGGGCCCCAGCATCGGCACGTAGTTGTCGAAGATGACGGCGTCCGGGAGGGCGAAGATCGCCTGCGACGAGGCCACCACCCCGAGCGCCTTGAAGCGCGGGAGGTCCGAGGGGTCGGGCACCTCGATGTGCTCGACGCGCGGTCGACGGTCGCGCACCCCGTTCGTCGCGCGGACCGCCTCGTAGGCGTCGAGCGCCATGCGGATCGCGCGGTCGCCGATGGCATGCAGCTCCACCTGGATGCCCGCGCGGTCGTACGCCGCGACCGTCGTCGCGAGCTCCTCGGCCGTCCACCGGGGGAGTCCCGTGCCCCCTCCCCGCGCATAGGGCTCGAGCATCGCGGCCGTTCCGGCGTCGACGGTGCCGTCGAGCATCCCCTTCGCGATGCCGTAGCGCAGGAGCGGGCCCGTGTGCGCATCGCGGAGCGCCACGTACGCCTGGAGCACGGAGTCCGGGACTCCTCGTTCGAACGGGACCGCCAGACGGAACCGCACGAGCAACGAGTCCTCGGCGAGCGCCCGCTCGAACGCGGCGGCCTCGGCCGCGTTGAGGCCGTTCGCGACCTGGATCGCCGTGAGGCCGCGTGCCGCCGCCCGGTGCATCTCGTAGCGGAGCGCCGCGTACACCTCGTCCGCCGTCGGCGCCGGGAGGTGGCGCGTGACGAGTCCCATCGCGGTCTCCCGCAACAATCCGGTCGGGTTCCCGCGCGCGTCGCGCGCGATGGAACCGCCGGATGGGTCGCGCGTCTCGGCGCTGACGGCCGCCCGGGCGAGGGCCGCGGCGTTCGCGAGCACCAGGTGCCCGTCGCGGTCCGTCAGCACGACGGGACGTTCCGGGAATGCCCTATCGAGGAACCGCCCGTCCATCGCGGCACGCTGGAAGTGCGCGGCAGTCCAGCCACGCCCGGTGATCCAGGCGTCGGGCGGGAGGGAGGCGGCGAAGGTGCGGAGGATCGCGACGATCCCCGCGGGATCGGCGGCGCTCGCGAGCTCCGCGGTGCGCCGCGTCGGCAGGTGCCAGTGATCGTCGTGGAATCCCGGCAGGACGCGCCGGCCGCCCAGGTCCTCGGAGATCGTGGTGCTGCCCGCGAGCGCGCGGATCGCGGCGTCATCCCCCACCGCGACGATCGTGTCGCGCCTCATGGCGATCGCCGTCGCCGCCGGGGCCGTGGAGTCGCCCGTCCAGATGCGAGCGTTGTAGTAAATGCGGTCCGGCGGCGCGGCGCGCTCGCACGCTGCGGCCGCCGCCAGCACCACCACACCGGCCGCGATCCGCGCGACCCTCCCCGCCATCACCGCAGGAACGCGGCCGCGTTCCCCCCGTCCACCGTGACCACGCATCCCGTCGTCGCCTCCGCTGAAGCCAGCCATCCGAACGCGTTGGCGACATCGGCTGCGGTCGTCTCGCGTGCGAGCAGATTCTGCCGGAAGTACGCATCGGGCGTCAAGCCGCGTGCCCTCGCGCGGGCCTCGAGCACGCCCCCGTCGAAGAGCGCGGTGCGGATCCGGTCCGCGTTCACGGCGTTCGAGCGGATGCCGTGCGCGCCGAGATCGACCGCATACTGACGCATCAGCGCGAGCAGCCCGGCCTTGGGCACCGCGTAGGGGCCGAACTCGGGACCCGGATTCACGGCGCTCTTCGACGCGTTGAAGAGCAGGCACCCCCCCTGCCCCTGTGCGAGCAGCACCTCGACGACGGCTCGCGACACGCGCTGGTGGCCAAGGAGGTTGATCTCCAGTGAGTCCTCGAGCGCGCGCTCCCCCTGCTCCGTGTGCAGCAATCCCTGCGGCGCAGTACCGGCGTTCGACACGAGGATGTCGATCCCGCCGAAGCTCTCCACGGCGCGCGCGACGGTCTCGGCCACGTCGCCGCCGTCCGTCACGTCGCAGGCGGAGGCCGAGACGCGCTCGCCGAACCGTTCCTCGAGTCGCTGGAGGGACGCCGCGAGCGACTCGGTCGCGCGGTCCACCAGGAAAGCGTGCGCCCCGAGCGCGAGCAGGTGCTCCGCCGTCACGAGCCCGATCCCTGCGGCCGCACCGGTCACCAGGGCGACCTGTCCGCTGAGTGGGAGGCGCGAGGATCCCTTCGCGAGCTTCGCCTGCTCGAGGCTCCAGTACTCCACGTCGAAGAGGTCGGCCTCGTGGACGGGCTGGTACCTGCCGATGGCCTCCGCCTGCAGGATCACCGTGGCCGACCGCGCGACGATGTCCGCCGCGATGCGCGCCTCCGCGAGCGAGCGGCCGAGGGTCAGCGCGCCAAGGCCCGGGACGAGGACCACGCGGGGTGCCGCGTCGAGCATCGAGAGCGGCGCCGCGCTCCGCGACGCGTGACGCGAGAAGTAGGCGCGGTACCAGTCGCCGTACGCGGCGACGGCCGCCTCGCACGCGCTGCGCAACCTCGCGGGGTCACCGTCCGCCGGAAGGTCGAGCCAGAGCGGCCGCGGCTTCGTCCGGATCACATGGTCGGGCGTCACCGTGCCGCGTGCGGTCAGCTCGGCCCCGTCGGCGCGCGCCACGAGCGCGAGCAGGGCGGGATCGTCCCGCCACTCCATCAGGAACCGACCGTCCCCGGCCCGCGCGACCGCGCCACGGAGGGCGGACATGATGCCACGCTTGAGCCGCGTGTCCGGATCGGTGCGCGGGGCGCCGACCGCCACCGCCGTGCGCGCGCGCCGCATGGCCTCGCACTCCTCGGCCCGGGTCACCCCCGCGATCATCCGCTCGTAGCTCTCTTCCGCCGTCCGGCCCCAAGTGAAGATCCCGTGCTGCTCGAGGATCAGGCCATGCACCGCCGGCAACCGGGCGCTCAGTCGCGCGACCTGACGCGCGAGCGCGAAGCCGGGCATGCCATAGGGCACGAACAGGAAATCCTCGCCCCAGACGTCCGCCGCGCGTTCGCGTGCGTCCGGCTGGTCCTGGAGCGCCAGCACGGCATCGGCATGCGTGTGGTCCACGAACTTGCCGGGTAGGATCGCATGCAGGAGCGCCTCGACCGAGGGAGTCGGGCTCGACGGGTCGAGCATCTGGCTGCGCAGGGCCGCGACCATCGCATCGTCGCTCAGCTCCTCGAGTGCCGCGAGCCGGCGCAGCGGCTCCAGCCGGCAGGCGGGGAATCCCCGGGGCTCGATCCGGCCGAGGTCCCAGCCGCTCCCCTTCACGTAGAGCACCTCGACCTCGTCCCCGGTCGCGTCGCGCGCGACCGACTTCACCGAGGTGTTGCCGCCGCCGTGGAGCACGAGCGCGGGATCACCCCCCAGGAGCCGGGAGGTGTGGACCCGGAGCGCGAGGTCCTCGCCGCACGTGGGCGCGAGTCGCGCGACCGTCGTCGCGGCCTCTTCCGAGCGGTAGCGCGAGCGCATCAGCGAGCGGAATGCATCAGGAAGGACGGGATCGGCCAGTGCACCACGAAAAGGTATCCTGCTCGTCCCGCTCGCGTGCGGCCGCCGCGCGGGGTAATGTGGAGTCACACTCCCCCGCCGCCACCCATTCTCGAGAGACCCACATGCGCCTGCGTGCCCTCGCCCTCGCCCTCTCCCTCGCCGTGGCCGGTCCGGTCGCCGCGCAGGGACTCATGTCGGAGATGCACGGCGACGTCAACGACGTCCAGAAGAAGCTGGTGGACCTTGCCAACGCGATCCCCGAGTCCGCGTACGGCTGGCGCCCGGCCCCTGGCGTCCGCTCCGTTGGTGAGGTGTTCCTGCACGTCGCGGCCGACAACTACCTGATCCCGATCATGATGGGGATGCCGGCCCCCGCCGCGAGCGGCATCAACGCCGCCGACATGAAGACGGTCGGGACGTTCGAGGGACGGAAGCTCACCAAGGCGCAGATCGTCGCCGAGCTCGAGGCGTCGTTCGGCCACCTGCACCGCGCGATGAACCTCACCACCGACGCCAACCTGACGGAGAAGATCAAGTTCTTCGGCCAGGACTGGACGCGGCAGAAGGCGATGGTGCTGACCGTGACGCACATCCACGAGCACCTCGGACAGGCGATCGCGTACGCGCGCAGCAACAACGTGGTGCCGCCCTGGAGCAAGTAGCACCCCACACGAGACGCGGGGTCCGGGCACTTGCCCGGACCCCGCGTCTGCATTCAGTCCTGCGGTGTGACGTGCTACCGGCTCAGCTGGATCTCCGACCGGACGTAGACGAAGCGCCCGTTGTAGCCGAACGGTGATGCGCCGGGATAGATGAACGTCCCGTTGTTCGTGTTGTCCGCCACGGTCACCTGGTCCGGGTAGGTGTTCATCAGGTTCCGCGCGCCGAACGAGATGTTCACCGCATTGAACCGGTACCCGAGCTCGGCGTCGAAGAGCACCTTCGCGCCGAAGTCCTCCAGCCCGTCGAGGCTGCCGTCGCGGAAGCTCCCGTAGTCGGACGCCCGCGCCATCGCGTGGAACCGGCCGATGGCGTAGTTGGTCGTGAACGATGACCGTCGGTCCGGTCGGTTCCGTTCGATCGCGTTCGCCGTGACGATGTCGAGCGCGTCCGTGTAGATCGTGGCCGTCCCCTGCAGGATGCTCGGGAGCGGGTCGACCCGCGTGATCTTGTTCTTCGCGTAGTTGAACGCGAGCGCGAAGTCCCATCGCCCGTTCCCGGAAAGGATCCGGTAGTTGGCCACGATGTCGATGCCGTCCGTCTGGGTGTCGAGCGCGTTCGTGGGGAACTGCACGCCGGCGATCTGCGTGAACCCCGAGTCCGTCAGGATGCGTGCGACCACGGTGTCGGAGGTGCCGTCGTAGGTGGCCCCGAGCAGGATGCGGTCGCGGATCCTGATGTGGTAGTAGTCGACGTTGATGTTCAGGTCGTTCGTCGGCGAATAGGCGAGCCCGGCGCTCAGGTTGAGGCTCTTCTCCTCCTCGAGCGGACGGGCGCCGAAGATCCGCGACGCACGGTTGGTCACCGGGAAGTTCCCGATCTCGATCAGCACGCCGTTCTGGATCGCCGTGGTCGTGTGGCTGTACCAGCTCTGCTGCAGCCCCGGCGCCCGGAACCCGGTGCTCACCGCCCCGCGCATCACGAACTTCGTGTTCGGTTGGTAGCGCACGGCGGCCTTCCCCGTGAACGCCTGGCCGAAGTCGCTGTAGCTCTCGACACGGGTCGCCACGTTCGCGAGGAGCTCCTCCGAGAGGTTGGTCTCGAGGTCGAGGTACGCCCCGATGTTCGTGCGGCTGTTCTTGCTCGCGTCGCTGGGCGCGAAGCCCTGGAAGACGGAGGACCCGCCCTGCGCGATCCCCGAGCTGTCGCGCGTCAGGTGGTAGCCCTGGATCCAGGACGCGCGCTCACCGGCCACCACCTCGTACGATTCGTTCCGGAACGCCGCGCCCACGGCGACATTCACCGGACGCGTGAGACCGCCCAGCATCAGCGACTTGGAGAGGTTGACGCCGAGGTTGAACTCGCCGCGGTTGAGCGCGCCCGCGTCGAACGACGTCTGGTTCGGGATGCCGGGATCGTCCGCAGTGCCGAGGATCCGGTCCGGCCCCGGCGCGAGTGGCACGAAGAGGCTCGGGCCGAGTGAGGAGTTCAGCGTGTTCCGCAGGTTGAACTGGAACCCGTTGTAGCCGTAGTTGGCGCCGAAGTCCGCCGCCCAGCCGCGGATGTCCGCACGGATGCCGCCAGCCACCGAGTAGTCCGTGACTTCCGGGCGGAACTCGGGGAGGAACCCGAGCGGATAGATCTCGCCCCAGTTGCGGTTGTTCCGCGGCTTGCGGAAGAAGCCGTTGCCCGTGCCGTCGCGGTCCGAGTACCCACCGAACCCGTACAGCTCCGTCGTGCCGCTCGCGTTGAGCGGGAGTCGCAGGTTCGCGAAGGTGTGGATGTCCCGCTCGAGCCCATCGCCCCAGTGCACGTTGGGCTGCGGGACGTTGGTGCGCCGGAAGATGATCGCGCAGTTCGCCACGGAGTCGCGCGCGCCATTGAGGTCAGGGAACGACCCGTCCGGGCAGGCGCGGTTGGTCGCCTCGCGCTTCAGGTACTGCCCGAAGAGCGCGAGCGACCCACGGCCGAGCTTGAGCCCGACGCCGCCGTTGATATCGTTCGTGGTGCCGTCGTTCGGATACCCCTTCCCCGGCCGGTACTGGCCCGTGGAGGTGTTGATGAAGGGATCGAACTGGCCCTCCTTCAGCACGAGATTCACCACGCCCGCGATCGCGTCGGACCCGTACTGCGTGGACGCACCGTCGCGGAGCACCTCGATGCGGTCGATCGCGCTCGAGGGGAACGCGTTGAGGTCGACGCCGCTCGAGCCTGGCGCCGAGCCGTTGGAGAAGACGTTGAGGAGCGCCGTCGTGTGCCGGCGCTGTCCATTGATCAGCACCAGCGAGTGGTCCGGCGATAGGCCGCGCAGCGTGAATGGCTTCACGATCTCCGTCGCGTCGGTCACGGCCTGCTTCGGGAAGTTCACCGAGGGCGAGAGCGTGGCGAGGATCTGCGTCGTCTCCGTGGTGCCCGAGGACTTGAGCTCCTCTGCCGTATAGACATCAACGGGCACCGCGAGCTCCTCGGCGGCGGTGTGCCGCGCGCGGGAGCCGACCGTGGTCTGCACGGGGGCCAGCTGGTACGGGGAGCGCTTGAGGTTGACCTCGACCGAGAGCACCGCGCCCGCGACCACGTTCACCACGAGGGACTCGGGGTCGTAGCCGATGGCCCGCACCCGGATCACCTGCCGCCCTGCCGGCACGCCGCCGAACGAGAATCGTCCCCGCCCGGACGTCGTGGTCTGGAACCCGCCGTCCGCCATCGTCACCACGGCGCCGACGACGGTCACGCCCGTGCTGTCCGCCACCCGCCCCTCCACCGACCCTGTCTGCGCCGCCACCGGTCGCGCCACGACTCCTGCCACGAGCACGACGATGGCGGCCTGAACGATGCGCCGCACCGCACTGACAAGCATGACTCCCCCGAGCATAGATGAGTTGACCATCCCTCCCGCCTGCCACTGCTCCCGCCGAGCGACTCCTCCTACGGTGCGTGGCGCTGCACCACCGTCCCGCGCACGACCGTCATCAGCGCCACGCCATCGAGGAGCGCCGAGCCCGACGTCTCCCGCAACGGATCGACCGAGAGCGCGGTGAGGTCCGCGCGCCGCCCGACCCTGATGGTGCCGGCCTCCCACTCATCGAACGCTGCGAACGCGGCCCACTCGGTGTAGGCGCGCAGCGCCTCCTCGGGGGTCAGGCGTTCGCCGGGCATCCACCCCCCAGCGGGCGCGCCCGTCCGGTCCTGACGGAGCGTCGCCGAGTGCAGTCCGTAGAAGAGGTCCCAGTCCGATCCCGGGAGGTCCGAGCTGAAGACGAGGTGCGCGCCCGCGCGGCGCAACGTGCGCCAAGCGTAGGCGGTGCGCACCCGCCGCGCGCCGAGCCGTTGCTCCGCCCACAGCATGTCCTCGACGGCGTGCGGTGGCTGCATGGAGGCGATCACGCTCGATGCCGTGAACCGCCCCTGGTCCGCCGCCGCGACGACCTGCGCGTGTTCGATCCGATGGCGAAGGCCGCGAGCTCCCGGCGCGGCCCGGGTCACCGAATCGATGAAGTCGAACGCCGCGCGATTCCCCGCGTCACCGATCGCGTGGATCCCGACCTGGAACCCTGCCGCCATCGCCCCCGCGACGCTGCGACGGTCGAAGCCGTACCCGGCGCCACTCACACCCCGGTTCCCCGGCCGGTCGCTGTAGTCCGCGAGCAGCTGGGCGCCACGCGACCCGAGTGCGCCGTCGTAATACGCCTTGACCGAGCGGATCACGAGATTGCCGCCGGAGTCGCCCAGGAAGGGGCCGCGCGCGCCCCACTCGCGCAGCAGCGTCGAGTCCCGCCCATCGAGCATCGCGTACACGCGGATGGGGAGTGCGCGTGCCGAGTCGAGCCGCAGCAGCGAGGCCACGACGTCGCGCGGCGTCCCCGCCTCGTGCACGGCGGTGTACCCCTCGCGCGCCATGACCAACAGCGCGCGCACCAGTTGGGAGTCCCGCTGCACCGGCGTCGGCGCGGGCACCGCGCGATCCATCAACTCCACGGCCCGGTTGAGGAAGAGGCCGTTCGGCGCCCCGTCGCGCGCCTTGCGGATCTCGCCCCCGGTGGGCGCGACCGTCGTCCGCGTGATGCCGGCAGCGTCCAACGCCCGCTGGTTCGCCCACGAGGCGAACCCGTGCAGGCCGCGCAGCACCACGGGATGGTCCGGCACCTGCTCCGTCAGGAGGCGCTTGTCCGGATAGCGATCGGCCCACGCCCCCTCGTCCCACCCGAACCCGAGGATCCACTCCCCGGCAGGCACCTGCGCGGCGCGTTCCACGATGCGCGCGACCGCCTCCGCCTCGGAGGCGATCCCCGTCAGGTCCACCCGGTCGAGCGAGGCGCCGAGTTCCGCGACGTGCGTGTGCGCGTCGACCATGCCGGGGAAGAGCGCCGCGCCGCCGAGGTCCTCCACGCGCGTCGATCGTCCGCGGAGTGCGAGCGCGCCGGAGTCGGTGCCGACGTAGACGATCCGTCCGTCGCGGATCGCCACGGCCGATGCGTCGTTGCGCCAGCCACCCGCGGAGTCCCAAGGCGCCTCAGCGCTCGGGCGACCCTCACGATCCGGATCCGGCCAGTCGAGTGTGTAGACCCGGGCATTGACGATGAGCAGGTCCGCACGCGAGGGATCCTCGGCGCACGACACCGCAACGACCGCCACCGCCGCGCACAAGGCGGCGATGGTGCCGAGTCTGCTCAGGGAAACCGTGGCAGCCTGTCGGATAGGACGCTCGCGCGGCAGCCGTCGTCGCGTGGAGGGTGGTCGCGCCTGATGGCGCGCGCAGAGTATGCAGAGGCCACGACACGTGCGCCAGCGCTCCGTGTCCGCCAGGCGAACATCACACCCGCTCAGTTCGCGCGGAAGAAGGTCCTCCCATCCGCGATGATCCGGTCCGCCAGTATCTGCACCTCGTAGCTCGCCATGCCCTGCTGGCCCCGCACGACCAAGGTCGACCCGATGACGGTGTACGAACCCTGGTCACTGTTGGCATTCGCGCCGCCGGCACTGCCGCCTGGGGCGGTCACACTCACGGACGCGGAGGACTGCCACGCGAACCGTCCGCTGCCGTCGAACTCGATGGTCTCCTCGTAGCTCCGAGAGCTTCCGCCGCTGGGCGAGGTCACGGGGGAGGCCCTGCCACTGTAGAAGATCCAGCGGCCGCGCAGCGCCGCGACGGCCCGGGGATCGGGAGTCGGGCCACCACGCGCCACCACGCTGCGCGCCACCTGGTCGACGGCTGGGCGCATCTGGCTGCCCGCCTGCTGCGGCGCGACCCCCATCACGACCACGCCGCTTCCCTGTCCCGTCAGGAGGGCGGTGATGTACACCTCGAACACGATGCCCTGCGCACTCTGCGCCGCGTAGCTCGCGGACATCGTCTGCATGCCATTCATCGTCGCGCTCGACGGCTGGCTCGTCGGCATCCCGGTGAGCCCGAG
>CAZHAG010000076.1:0-12933 GCA_964529705.1 uncultured Gemmatimonas sp.
CACGATGGGAATGAGCGCCGGTGGTAGCTCGGGCGGGCTGAACAACGAGCCGAACGTCATCCCGATGATCGACATCATGCTCGTGCTGCTGATCATCTTCATGATCATGCAGCCGATGATGCGGAAGGCGATCGACCTGCAGTTGCCGGACCCGCAGCCGGCGGTCGTGACGGCCAACCAGGCGTCGGACCAGATCGTGCTCGAGGTCCTGCCCGAGGGGATGTTCGCCGTGAACAAGGAGCCGATCACCAAGGCGAACCTCGCCGACCGGCTCAAGGCGATCTACGACCCGCGGCCGGACAAGATCATGTTCGTGAAGGGAGACCCGACGGTGATCTACCAGGACGTCATCTACGCGATGGACGTGGCGCGTGGTGCCGGCGTGAAGGTCATCGGCGTGCCGCCCAAGGACACCAAGTAGGCGCAGCGCCCCGCCGAACCCCGGCGGATGATGCGGCGGACGAACCTTTCGCGGTTCGTCCGCCGTATTAGTTATGGTAGTGGATGCCCGGGCCGCCCTGCTGCGGTCCTTCCAAGCCCCACCCAGACCCAGCCGTGACGACGGACGTACCCGATCCCCAAGAGAAGCCCAGGCGCCCCCTCCGCCCCCTGCACGGGATCCCGGAGCGGGACCCGCGCGGGGCCACGGGCCTGCTCGTCTCGACGCTCGTGCACCTCGCGATCCTGGTCGCCCTCCTCCTCCCGCCCATCGTGGCCCACCAGCTCGACCGCGAGCTGAGCACGGGCGGGGGCGGCGAGGGACCGGCGGGAGGTGGCGGTGGAGGCACGGGGGGAACGGGGGGAGAAGAGGTGCGCCCCGAGAAGCTCCGGTACCTCCAGGTAGCCGCGCCCCCGCCTGTCGCCACGCCCGTGGTCACGCCACCCAAGGTCGAGCCCCCGAAGCCGGTGCCCGAGCCCGAGAAGTCGGTGATCACTCCCCCGGCGCCGACGGAGAGCGCGGTGGTGCCGGAGGCCGCGGGCACGGCGATCCCGACGCCGGGCGTCGGTGGAGGATCGGGGAATGACGGCACCGGAGGGAACGGACCGGGACGCGGCGGAGGCGTCGGGTCGGGCGTGGGGACCGGACGGGGTTCGGGGGTGGGACCGGGGACGGGAGGTGGGCCCGGCGACATCTACCCCGCGCAGGTGACGAACCTCGCGCTCCTCCCGATCCCGGTTCCCGGCAAGGTCCGGCCGTACAAGATGATCGCCTGGTTCGACGTCGATGAGCGCGGCAAGGCGACCCTGATCTCATTCAATCCATCGCGTGACGGCGGCTACAACCGGAAGATCCGCGACATGCTCGCCGAGATCCGCTTCCGTCCCGCCGTCCGCGCCGACGGAACCCCCGTGCGAGACACGGTCCCGGTCATCGCCGAAGCGCCGCTCTGACTGGCCCTCTGGGGCCATGACCTGTAGGTTCTCCCGGTCCGCCCGCTGGCGCAGTCCCCCTCAGTGAACTGGACCTGATGACTTCCGGCAGCGCCGCACCGGCGGCGGGTGTACAGGGCACGGCCGGCCCTGGGTTCATCAAAGCGATGTCCCTGACGGATGCGACGATGCTCGTCGCCGGGACGATGATCGGATCGGGGATCTTCATCGTCTCCGCCGACATGGCGCGCCTCCTCGGGTCCCCCTTCCTCCTCCTGCTCGCCTGGTTCCTCACGGCGGTCATGACCCTCCTCGGGGCGCTCGCGTACGGCGAGATGGCGGCGATGTACCCGCGGGCCGGTGGCCTCTACGTCTTCCTCCGCGAGGCGATGGGCCCCCTCATGGGGTTCCTCTACGGGTGGACCCTCTTCGTCGTGATCCAGACGGGGACGATCGCTGCGGTCGGCGTAGCCTTCGGCAAGTTCCTCGGCCTCCTCGTCCCGGTGATCGGGCCCGAGCTCTTCACCTGGCTGCCGCACGCCGAGGTGCGCACCTCGGGCGCCGTGCTCGAACTCGGGCTCTCCCCCCAGCGCCTCGTCGCGCTCCTCTCGATCTGGGTGCTCACCTGGATCAACCTGCGGGGCGTGAAGGAGGGGAAGTTCGTCCAGACCACCCTCACGGTGGTGAAGACCGCCGCGATCGCAGTGCTGATCATCCTCGCGGTGACGATCGGACGGAAGGCCGACGTGATCGCGGTGAACTTCGGGACCGGCTTCTTCGGCCCCGGGGTCTTCGGCGCGGACGGGTTCTCGGGAGCGTTCGTGGTGGTGTTCGGTGCCGCGATGGTCGGCTCCCTCTTCGCCGCCGACGCCTGGCATGGCGTGACCTCGGCGGCGGCGGAGGTGCAGGACCCCACGCGCAACCTTCCGCGCTCGCTGGTGCTCGGCGCCGGGCTCGTCATGCTCCTCTACTTCCTGGTGAACGTCGCGTACCTCAGCGTCCTGCCTTTCGAGGGCGTACGACACGCGAGCCTCGACCGCGTCGGGACGGCGGCGGCCGAGGCGATCTTCGGCACCGTGGGCTCCACGCTGATGGCGCTCGCGATCCTCGTCTCCACCTTCGGCTGCAACAACGGCTTGATCCTCTCGGGCGCGCGCGTCTACTGGGCGATGGCGAAGGACGGCCTCTTCTTCCGGCCGGCGGCCGCGCTCAACCGCGCGGGGGTGCCCGCCTGGGCGCTCATCGCGCAGGCGGCCTGGACCAGCGTGCTCTGCCTCACCGGCACCTACACGCAGCTCCTTGACTACGTGATCTTCGCCGCCCTGATCTTCTACGTGCTCACGACCATCGGGCTCTTCATCCTCCGGGTGAAGCGCCCGGACGTGCACCGGCCCTACCGGGCGATAGGCTATCCGGTGCTGCCGGCGCTCTACATCGCGATGGCGGCGGCCGTGGCGATCATCCTCCTGGTCGCGGACAAGACCCGTCCGCAGGCCCTCTCGGGGCTCGTCGTCGTGCTGGTCGGCGTGCCCGTCTACTTCCTGACCCGCCACACGGTGGCGGCCGAGGCGACGACATGAGGTCACTCTGGGCACGCAAGCCGATCGCGGCGCTCGTCCCTGACGGTCCCGACGGCACGGGGATGAAGCGCACCCTCGGCACGCGCGACCTGATCGCGCTCTCGATCGGGGCCGTGATCGGCGCGGGCATCTTCTCCACCCTGGGCACGGCGGCCGCGGGCGAGGTGAGCTCCACCGGCGAGGTGATCCGGTACGGTGCCGGTCCCGCGCTGGTGCTCTCCTTCGTGCTCCTCGGCGCGGTCTGCTCCCTCGCGGCCCTCTGCTACGCCGAGCTCGCGAGCATGATCCCGCAGGCGGGCTCGGCGTACGCGTACAGCTACGCGTCACTCGGTGAGCTGATCGCCTGGATCATCGGCTGGGACCTCATCCTCGAGTACGCCGTCGGCAACGTGGCGGTCGCGATCGCCTGGGGCGGGTACTTCGAGTCCCTCGTCTCCCCTTGGTTCCACATCCCCGGGTGGCTCACGCACGGGTACTTCCAGGTGAAGGCGAGTTCGAGCCCGGAGATCCTCGGCCTGCTCGAGAGCGCGCCGCGCGTGTTGGGCCTCCCGGTACTGGTGAACCTGCCGGCCTTCCTGATCGTGGCCGCGATCACCTGGCTGCTCGTGATCGGCGTGCGGGAGAGCGCGCGGGCCAACAACATCATGGTGCTCATCAAGCTCGCGGTGCTGGCGCTCTTCGTGGTGGTCGGCACCATCCACATCGACCCGGCGAACTACACGCCCTTCGCGCCCAACGGATTCAAGGGGGTGCACCAGGGGGCGGCGATCGTCTTCTTCGCCTACATCGGCTTCGACGCGATCTCCACGGCGGCGGAGGAGACGAAGGACCCGCAGCGGACCCTGCCGCGCGGGATCCTCTGGGGGCTCGGGATCTGCACGCTGATCTACGTGATCGTCGGCGCGGTGGCCACCGGGCTCGTGCCCTACGAGCAGCTCAAGTCCTCCGACCCGCTGGCGCATGCGTTCGAGGTCGCCGGGCTCACGCAGTTCTCCTGGATCATCGCCCTGGGCGCGGTGGTCTCGATGTCCGCCGTGCTGCTCGTCTTCCAGTACGGCCAGCCACGGATCTTCTACGCCATGGCTCGCGACGGCCTGCTCCCGAAGGCCGCCGCGAAGCTGCACCCCAAGTACCGCACGCCGCACATCACCACCATCATCACCGGCGTGGTGGTGGGCTGCGCCGCGCTCGTGGCGGACGACGCGGCGACCTACGACCTCACGAACATCGGGACGCTCTTCGCGTTCGTGGTGGTCTGCATCGGGGTGCTGGTGCTGCGCATCATCGAGCCCGACCGGCCGCGGCCGTTCAAGGTGCCGGCCTTCTGGTTCGTGACGCTCGGCGGCGCTTCCGCGTGTTTCTTCGTGATGAAGGGCCTCCCGCTCCGCGCCTGGCAGGGCTTCGGGATCTGGCTCGTCATCGGGCTCGTCATCTACGCACTGTACGGCTACCGCAACTCGAAGCTCCGCCGCGGGCTCGACCCGCTCCCACACGAGGACTAGATGGCTGAATCGATCGGCAACACCGGCACCGGCATGAAGCTGCACACCAAGATCCTCCTCGCGCTCCTCATCGGCGCCACGGCGGGGATCCTGGCCAACACGCAGCTCGGCGGCGACGCACCGCTCGTGATCTGGGTCAACACGTACCTCGCGGGCCCGATCGGGCAGATCTTCCTGCGCCTGCTCTTCATGATCGTGATGCCTCTCGTCTTCGCCTCCATCGCGCTGGGCGTCGCCGGTCTCGGCGACCTCAAGAAGGTCGGGCAGGTGGGCGGCAAGGCGCTGGGGTACTTCTTCGGCACCACCCTGCTGGCGGCGACCTTCGGCCTTCTGATCGTCGCGGCGGTGAAGCCGGGCGCGGGGCTCCCCGAGGAGATCAAGACCGAGCTGATGACGACCTACGCGGACGATGCGTCGACCAAGATCACCGCGCAGGAAGCGGGCGGGTTCGGCATCAACACGTTCGTGAACATCGTCACGCGGAACCCCGTGAAGTCGGCCGCGGACGGCGACATGCTCGGCGTGATCTTCTTCGGCCTGATGTTCGGGGCTGCGCTCACCCAGCTCAAGCCGGAGACGGCCAAGCCGATGATCGACGTGCTGCAGGCGCTGAACGACGTCGTGATCGAGATCGTGGGGATGGCCATGAAGCTCGCACCGGCGGGCGTGACGGGCCTCATCTTCGGCGTGACCTCACGATTCGGCTTCGCGCTGCTCGAGCCCCTCGCCGGCTACGTCGCCGTGGTGCTTGGCGCCCTCCTCCTGCACGTCCTGATCAACCTCTCGCTGATCCTGAAGTTCGTGATCGGGATCAACCCGTTCGTCTTCTACTCGCGGATCCGCTCGGCGCTCATCACGGCCTTCTCCACGAGCTCGAGCAGCGCCACGCTCCCCACCGCGATCGCGGTCGCCACCGACGACCTCGGCATCCCGCCGAAGGTCGCCGGGTTCGTCCTCCCCCTCGGCTCCACGATGTGCATGAACGGCACGTCGATCTTCGAGGGCATCACCATCATCTTCCTCGCGCAGGTCTTCGGCGTGGACCTCTCGCTCGGGGGGATGGTGATGGTCGTCATCATGTCCGTGATCACGGCGATCGGCGCGGCGGGCGTGCCCGGCGGCTCCATCCCGCTCCTGGTCGGCATCCTGGCGATGGTCGGCGTGCCGGGGGAGGGGATCGCGATCGTCCTCGGCGTGGACCGGATCCTCGACATGACGCGCACGACGGTGAACGTCTGCTCCGACCTCTCGGCCACGGCGTTCGTCGCGCGTTCCGAGAGGGTCTGGGACGCGTCGATGGTCCCCGCGAAGAGCACCGCGGCGCTCTAGCGGACCTGGAGAGGGTCCGCTAGACGGCGGCGAGCGCCCGCTGCGCCATCTTGACGGCGCCGCGGGCCGCCACCACCTCCTCGCCATGCAGATGCGAGCCGGGCACCGCGCTCTTCAGGCGGTGCTCGACCAGGCGGCGCAGGAAGGAACCCCGGCGGAGCATCCCGCCGGCCAGCGCCACCGGCACCGTCGCGCGCTCGTCCACGAAGAGCTGGCGGGCGAGCGTCCGCACGTGCAACACGAGCTCCTCGGCTGCGATCGTGCAGATGGAGTTTGCTCGCAGGTCGCGCTCGGACGCCAGCGTCACCACCGGCACCGCGAGCGCGGCGAGATCCCGCGGCGTGGCCTGCGCGGCCCAGGCGATGAGGCCGTCCACCTCGTCGAGCTCGAGCGCCGTGAGCACGGCCCCCACGAGCCGCGTGTCGGGCTCGCGCTCGTCATGCGACGAGGTCACGACGCTGAGGGCACGGCGGCCGATCCACGCGCCGCTCCCCTCGTCGCCACAGTCGGGTCCCCAGCCGCCGCAGCGCCGGAACTCCCCTGTGGGGCCCCGGCCGAACGCCACGGAGCCGGTGCCGGAGATCAGGAGCACGCCGGGGCCGTCGCCGAACGCATCGGTCATGGCGATCTCCGCGTCGGGCACCACCACCAGGTCCTCCGCGAGGGCCTCCCCCTCGAGCGCGCGGAGGAGCGCCTTCCGCTCCTTCTCACGCCCGATCCCCGCCACGCCCACGACGAGCACCCGCGGGCGCTCGCCCTCGTGCTCCGCGATCGTGATCGCGTCGCGCACGAGCGCGCCGATGACCTCGGCGGAGTGCAGGGCCTCGCCCGGCCGCACCGCACTCGCGGCCCCCGTGAGCGTCGCGAGTTCCTTGCCGCGCTCGTTCGCCACGATCACGTGGGTCTTGCTCCCACCACCATCAACACCGACGACGAGATGTGCCATTGCGCGAGGTCGTTCCTTGGGGTCCGGTCAGGGCTGGCGCGCCGCGGTCGGCGGGGCCGACGCGGCGTGCGTGAATGAGGACAAGATACCCACGGTCATCGTGATCGTGGTGCCGATTAGCACGAACCAGGGCCAGGCGATCCCGACGACCGGGGAGAGCGGCCCCGCGAGGGCGGGGAACGCCGCCGCCAGCCGCCCGGCGAACACCACGACGCTCATCACGGCGATCCCGACCGCCATGCCGGTGATCGCGTCCCGCTGGCGCGCGCGCGGCCAGAGCATCGCGAGGAAGAAGCCGCCAAGGAGCCCGCCGTAGGTGAACGAGGCGATCGAGAGTGCGATCACCACGACTGGTGTCCCCTCGGCGCTGTAGAGCAGGGCACCCCCGATCAGCACGGCGGCCCAGCAGAGCGTGAAGATCTTCGAGACCTTGAGGAGCCGGGGCCCGTCGGCGACCCCGCCGCGGAAGGGCACCCAGAGGTCATGCGTGGTGGCCGCCGCCAGCGAGTTGAGCGAACCCGAGACCGTGCTCATCGCCGCCGCGAGGATCGCCGCGATCACGATCCCCGTCATCACCGGCGGCATCTCCTGGATGATGAAGGTCGGGAAGATCCGGTCCGGTGCCGAGAACGCCTGCGCGTCGTAGAACGCCCAGAGCCCGATGCCGATCAGGAGGAAGAGCGCGAACTGCGCGATCACCGCCACGCCGCTGCCGATCAGGGCGCGCCGCGCCTCGGGGAGCGACCCCGAGGTCAGGAGTCGCTGGACGATGATCTGGTCGGCGCCGTGCGACGCCATCGAGAGGAAGGCGCCGCCGAGGAGGCCCGCGAGGATCGTGTGCGGGCGGTCCATGCCGAGGTACGGATCGAAGATGCGCAGCTTCCCGGCCTCGCCCGCGCGGTCGAGGATCGCCGTCCACCCGCCGTCCACGCCCGCACCGATGAGGTAGACCGCCCCGAGCCCGCCGCCGATGTAGACGAAGGTCTGGATCACGTCGGTCCAGACCACGGCGCGCATCCCCCCATGGTAGGTGTACAGGAGCGTGGTGGCGCCGAGGGCGAGGATCGCCGCCGGCGTCGCGTACGCGGCCGGCACCACCGGCCCGAGGATCAGCGCGACGGGGATCGCCGTGGCGAAGACGCGCACGGAGTCACCGAAGGCGCGCGTCACCATGAAGGTCACCGAGGCGAAGCGGCGCGTGAGCCCGCCGAAGCGCTGCTCGAGCAGCGCGTACGCCGTCACGAGCTCGCCTCCCACGTACCGCGGCAGGAGCGTGTACGCCACCACGATGCGGCCGAGCAGATAGCCGGTGGCGATCTGCAGGAAGGAGAGGTCGCCGAGGTAGGCGAGCCCCGGGATCGAGATGAAGGTGAGCGCGCTGGTCTCCGTGGCGACGATGGAGAAGAGCACCGCCCACCACGGGATCCTGCCTCCCGCCACGAAGTAGTCGCGCGCGTCCTTTTGCCCGCGGCCGAGCCAGACGCCGAGCGCCGTGGTGCCGGCGAGGTAGAGAAGGAGGACCGCCCAGTCGATGGCGGTGAAGGCGTTCGCCGAGGGAGTCACCGGGGTTGGCAAGGGGGGAAAACACGACGGGCGCCCCTGCGGACGCCCGTTGGTGCTGCCACTGCGATCACCTTATGCGTTGAAGCTGCTGCCGCACCCGCATCCGCCGGTGGCGTTCGGGTTCTTGAAGGTGAAGCCGGAGCCCTGCATCGAGGTCACGTAGTCGATCGTGACGCCGTTGAGATACTGCATCGAGAAGGGATCCACGAAGACGTTGAAGTTCCCCTGCGAGATGATCGAGTCATCCTCGGCGGGCTTGTCCTCGATGAGGAGGCTGTACTTGAAGCCGGAGCAGCCACCGGGCTGGACGCTCACGCGGAGCCCGCCGACCTCGGGGGCGACGTTCTCGGCCGACATGAACTTCTGGACTTCGACTGCCGCGGCCGACGTGATGGTGACCGCGACCTCTGGGGCATTCATGGTGCTCATTGCAACCCTCCGAACGGGGCCGGGCATGGCGGGGTCGCCACACTCCAGTACATAGCGGAATATAGGGCGTGGGGTTCCATCGACAAGCGCCGGGGTGTCAGGTGGCCGCCCGGACGAGCCCGAACTGGGCCCGGAGCCTCGTTCGCCAGGGGCGCTCGAATGCGAGGTGGACGAGCAGGGTGGAGCCGAGCGCGAGCACGAGGTACGCCGCGAAGAGCACCCAGGAGACGTCGTGCCCGTGCCCGACGAGCCGGTTCGTGAGCGCCAGGACGTAGCCGTGCATGGGGGCATGGAAGAGATAGAGCGCGTAGCTGGCCTCCCCGAGGAGCACGAGCCAGGCCGCGCCGAGCCCTCCCGCCGGAAGGCCTTGCAGCGCCCAGCACCCGGCGACGAGCGCCATGAATCCGGGAACGGCGATCGGGAGGAGGTCGAGGTCGTGCGCCGCGACCGCCCCGCGCGCCGCGACCGCGAGCGCGAGCCAGCCGAGTCCGGCCAGTAGGAGGGCTGCCCCCGGCAGCGGCCCGCGCGGACGCCAGTCCTTCAGCAGGGCGGCGAGCCCGATGCCGGCGAGGAACTCCGGCCAGCGCGCGAGCGGGGAGAGCGCGAAGAGGGGCAGTGGCCAGTCGCCGCCGATGCGCACGAGGCCGGGGAAGATCAGCGCCGAGGACGCGAGACTTGCGACCGCGACGAACAACCCACGGAGAGGTCGACGCATCAGCCAGGGGCCGAGGGCGAGGATGATGATCGGGAAGGCGAGGTAGAACCAGGCCTCCACCGAGAGCGACCAGGCCGGGCAGTTCCATTCGCACGCGAGCTCTGGGCGCCACGCCTGCTGGAGCGAGAGCGCGCTCGCGACCACTGCCGCGATCCGGCCGGCCGAGAGCTCCTCCACCGCCGCGTCCCGGACGAAGAGCGGGACCGCGAACGCCATCGCCAGCAGATAGGTCGGCGCGAGGCGCGCGACGCGCTCGAGCCAGAAGTCGCGCCGCGGCCGGAGGAGCACACCCTCCGGCGCGTAGCGGATGGCGAGCAGGAAGCCCGAGAGCACGAAGAAAAGGGAGACGCCAAGCCACCCGCTCTCGCCGAGCGCCGCCGTGATCGAGCCCTCCGGACCGCGCGGGAGCGCGTGATGCATGAGCACCCAGAGCGCCGCGAGGAAGCGGAGCGAGGTGAGCGGTCGGACGTGCTCCCGCTGGTCGCGCTTGGTCACGCCCGGCGATCCGCGCGCGCCATGCGTGCGCTACGGCGACCCGCGCGACGCCCCGGCGCTCAGCGCGGCGGCCCCCGCCACGAGGTCGGCGACGGCCGTGCGCACCGGTCCGATGCGGGAGTTCGCCCGCGACGGGTTCACCCGGTTGGTCAGGAGGATCACGAAGCGGTCGTTCGCCGGGTCGATCCAGATCGAGGTCCCGGTGAAGCCCGTGTGCCCGTACGCGGGGCGACGCATCTCGCGGCCGGCGGAGTTGGTGCCGTTGGGGGTCTCCCAGCCGAGCGCCCGGTGCGAAAGGAGCACGTTCTGGACCCGCGTGAAGTCGCGGAGCGTCGCCGCCTGCACGATCCGCGTGCCGTCGAGCGTGCCGCCGCCGAGCAGCGCGCGCGCGAAGCGGCTCAGGTCGGCGGCGGTGCTGAAGAGCCCCGCGTGGGCCGAGACACCGCCCAGGCGCGAGGCGTTCTCGTCGTGCACCTCGCCGCGCAGGTGGCGGCCGCGCCATGGATCCACCTCGGTCGGGGCGGTGCGTGCGATCCACGCCGCAGGAGGGAGGTAGCGCGTCTCGCGCATCCCGAGCGGGCCGAAGACGTGGCGGGCGAGGTAGGCGTCAAGCGACTCGCCGCTCACGCGCTCGATGATCAACCCGGCGAGGATCGCGCCGAGGTCGGAGTAGACCATCCGCACCCCGGGCACCGTGTCGAGCGGCGTGTCGAGCACCAGCTGCCGCGCCGCGGCGGGGGAGTCGGTCTCCTTCCAGAGCTCGCGCCACGCGGGAAGTCCGGACGAATGGGTGAGCAGGTGGCGCACCGTGACCCGCTCCTTGCCGGGGCCGCGCCACTCGGGGAGATAGCGCTGCACCGGCGCGTCGAGCGAGACCCGTCCACGCTCCACGAGCTGCATCATCGCCGTGGTCATGCCGACGACCTTCGTGAGCGATGCCAGATCCCAGACCGTGTGCAGGTCGGGTTCGGGTGCGTCCGCCGCCCAGTCGATCCGCCCGGCGCTCACCTGCGCGAGGATCCCCGCGCGGTTCCCGACCACCGCGATGGCGCCGGGGAAGACGGAGTCGCGCACGGCCGCCTGCAGGAGGTGCGTCAGCGAGTCGGGGAGCGAGACCGCTCCGCCCCGCTCCTCGCGCGGCATCCCTGCGCCGGACTCGAAGAAGCCTGGGAGCGTGATCGGCGCTTGCCCGCGGAACGGGATGCGGCCGGCGATGGCGCGCGCCGCGGCGCGTTCCATCGCCTCGCCGCGACCGAAGGTCGCGACGTATCCCGAGACCCAGGGGAACTCCCGCAGCACGTACGGATTCGAGAACGCCACCACCGTCACCGGCCGGTCGATCGCCACCGAGTCCACCCAGCGCGCGACGTGCTCGCCGACCGCGAACCGGCCCTCGCCTTCGATCGTGCGCACGAAGGTGGCGAGCACCACGCGTTCGCCGGGCCGGAGGAGCGAATCGAGCCGGGTGCGCGGCGTGGACGGCGAGATCCGCAGTGCGCGGGACTCGGGGATCAGCGTGCGGAGCTCGGCCGCGAACGCCCGCCCCGCCGCGACGTCCGACTCGCTGGCGAAGGTGAGGACGGCCGTGCGCCCCGACGCCGCGAGCGGGAGCTGCCGGTCGTCGTTCCGCAGCAGCGTGATCGCATCCTCCGCGATGGCCTGTGCGTAGCGCCGGTGCGGGGCGCTCCCCACCACGAGCCGGAGCGAGTCGAGCGAGACCACCGGCCGCTGGATCGCGCCGGTGCGGATCTTGAGCTCGAGGATCCGCCGCACGGACGCCTCGATCCGCGCGGCCGGGATCTCGCCGCGCTCCACGGCGGCCACGACCGCCGCGATCGCCGTCGGGATGTCGGGGGGCATGAGCAGGATGTCGGCGCCGGCCTGCACGGCGCGGATCGAGCTCTCCTCCACGCCGTAGCCGGCGCCCACGCCGCGCATGTCCATCGCGTCCGTCACGGTGAGCCCGCGGAAGCCGAGGGTGTCGCGCAGGAGGTCGCGGAAGATCGCGGGAACGAGCGTGGCCGGTGTCGAGTCGCCCGAGACCGCGGGGAGCGCGATGTGCGCGCTCATCACGGCCGCTGCGCCGCCACCGATCGTCGCACGGAAGGGGAGGAGCTCCAGCGAGTCGAGCCGCGTCCGGTCCGCGCGCACCACGGGGAGTGCGAGGTGCGAGTCCGTGTCGGTGTCGCCATGCCCCGGGAAGTGCTTCACCGTGGCGGCGACGCCGGTGCCCTGCAGCCCCGAGACGAATGCGGCGCTGAGCCGCGCGACGGCATGCGAGTCCTCACCGAACGACCGCACGTTGATCACCGGGTTAGCCGGATTGTTGTTCACGTCGACCGTGGGAGCGAACGCGAGGTGGATGCCGATCGCGCGCGACTCGGCCCCCGTGATGCGCCCCGCCTCCCGCGCGTGCGCCTCGCTCCCGGTGGCGCCCATCGCCATGTTGCTCGGGAGGACGGTGGCACTGCCCCCCGCGAGGAGACCCGGCGTGAACACGCCCCCCTCGAGACGTCCCAGCCCCGGTTCCACGTCGCTCGCGACCAGCAGCGGGATCCGCGAGCGGCGCTGCATCGCATTGATCTTCTCGGCCACCTCGATCGGGGAGCCGAGCGACATCACCACCCCGCCCACGCGGTCGATCTCGATGCGGTCCAGCGTCCAGGCGAACGAGGAGTCCGTCGTGCTGGTATAATCCCCGAGCACCCAGATCATGACCATCTGGGCCACCTGGTCCCGCAGCGGCATCGCGCGCACCGTCGCGTCGATCCAGCGCGTGGCCTCGGCGGGGAGCGGTGCGGTGAGGGAGGCGGGGACGTTCCGGAGGGCCGCGCCGACCGGAGCGGCACTCCCAGGCGTGGCGCGAGGGGCGCAGGCGCCGAGGACAATGCTTCCGGCGAGGACGCCGGTACGGAGGAGTGCGTGACGCATCACGAGGGACGGATCCTGGGTCGCGAAGGGCTGGTGGCGGCGGTCCTGCTCTGGACGAGTGTCGCCTGTGCG
>CAZHAG010000077.1:0-12733 GCA_964529705.1 uncultured Gemmatimonas sp.
CAGCCCAGCCTGACGGAGTCGACCACGTTGATGATCAGATGCTCGCGCGTTACGACGAAGTTCTGCCTGAAGCGGGCGATGCTGCAGTCGGCGTAGGAGGCGCCCCCCATCTTCGCCGCGTTGATCGCCTCGAGGAGGAGTTCTTTCGAGGCGCCGCTCTGGAAGCGGTCGAGGTCCTCGTAGGCGGGGGCCGCCGCTGCGCGCCGTGGTGCCGACGCGAGCGCGATCGCCGCCGCCGCGGCTCCGGTGGTCCGGAGGAAATTCCTGCGGTCACTCATCAGATGGCATCGCTCGTGCTGGTGAAGTTGAAGTCCCGCGCCTTGATCGCGGGCACCATGATCGCCTGCCCGGGGCCGCCCGACTCGCTCGCGCTCACGCGCTCGGGGCGCCCCATCATCTGCAGGTTGTTCAGCATGAAGATCGGCGACTCGTTGTAGCGGAGGTTCTTGACCGGGCGGGTGACCTTCCCGTTCTCGATCAGGAAGGTGCCGTCGCGCGTCAGGCCCGTGAAGAGGATCGTCCGCGGGTCCACCCCACGGATGTACCAGAAGCGGGTCACGAGGATCCCGCGCTCGGTGGACGCGATCATCTCCTCCACGCTGCTGGCGCCCCCTTCCATCCGGAGCGTGCCTCCAGCGAAGGACGGCTCCTTGCCGCTCTTCTGCGCCCAGAAGCGGTCGTAGGCGAGGTTGCGCACCACGCCGTTCTCGATCCAGGTGACGCGGGTGTTCGGCATGCCGTCGCCGCCGAAGGTGTTGGCGGGCACGCGCGGGTCGAGCGGGTCCGAGACGAGGGTCACGCGCTCATCTACGACCTTCTCGCCGATCTTGTTTCCGCCGCCGGCCTTGGAGAAGAAGGAGCGGCCCTCGTCCGCGTTGCGCGCGTTGAGCGAGCCGACGATCAGCTGCACCAGGTTCGCGACGGCGGTGGGCTCGAGCACGACGGTGTAGCGGCCGGGCTCGATCGCCACCGGGTTCGCCGAGCGCTTCGCCTTCTCGATCGCGCGCTCCGCGAGGACCGCCGGGTTGATGCGACGGAAGTCGTTGTCGCTCGCGCCCGCCCACCCGGAGCCGGTGCCGTCCGTGGTGCGGACGGTCGTGGTGTAGGCGGTCGCGGTGGAGCGCGAATAGGCGAAGAGTCCGCGGTTGTTGGCCACGGCGCCCGAACCGGCCTGCGCCTCGAGGTAGCCGGTGGAGACGAGCCCCGCCTTGCGGGAGGCCTCCGTCACGGCGCGTACCGCCTCCGCTCGCGCCTCGGGCTCGAGCGAGGCCGTGGCATCGCTCCAGACGATCGACTCGGCGTAGCGCTGCGGCGGGAGCTCGGGCATCAACTCCGGGTCGTCCGGCGCGAGGCGCGCGATGCGCTCGGAGTTCTCGACGGCGGCCTTGAGCGAAGCGTCGTCGAGCCGGTTGACCGAGACGCTCGCGACCTTCTTGCCGAAGACCGAGCGGATGTTGACGCTCGCGTTGTAGTCGTCGCCGGCGGTGGAGATCTGGTTCACGGCGAAGCGGGTGTTCTGCCGCATCCCGCTGTTCACGGTGACGCGGCACTCGTCGGCCGTGGAGAAGCCCAGCACCTTCTTGGTGATGGCCTCGCACTCGGCGCGCGAGAGGTGCGGGGCGATGGCGTACAGCGACCGGGGCGTCATCAGGCGGTCCTCCCGGTGTTGATCACGTTGACCTGCTTGTGGCGCGTCGGCGGGCAGCCGTGGCTCACCGCGTTCGACTGCGCGGGCTGGCCCTTGCCGTCGCCGAAGGCGCCGCCGAGCTCGTAGCTCCGCTTCCCGCCGATCATGTCCATCGCGTTCCAGAACTCCGGGGTGCGGATCTGGTAGGCCACGTCCTTGAGCATCCCCGTGATCTTCCCGTTCTTCACCTCATAGAAGAGCTGGCCGCCGAACTGCGCGTTGTAGCGCTGCTGGTCGATCGAGAACGAGCCGTCGCCGATGATGGCGATGCCGTTCTCGGTGGCGGCGATGAGGTCCTCCCAGACGAGGTCCTGCTCGCCGGCCATGAGGTTCACGTTCGGCATCCGCTGGAACTGCACGTCGGCCCAGGTCTGGGCGTAGGAGCAGCCGTGGGAGCGCGTGGGCATCTTCTGCTGCTTGTACCACCAGTCGAGCCACATCGCCTGCTCGCGCGTCGTCTGGTAGTCGACGAAAATGCCGTCCTTCACGATGTAGAAGTCCTCCGGCGCGACGCCTTCATCGTCCCAACCGCACGCCGAGAGCGATCCGGGCGCGGAGCGGTCGGCGAGCACGTTCATGAAGTCGGGGCCATAGCGGAACTTGCCGAGCTTCTCCTCCGGCGGCGCGAGGAAGCTGGTGCCGGCGTAGTTCGCCTCGAAGCCATACGCGCGGTCGAGCTCGGTCGGGTGCGCGATCGCCTCGTGGATGGTGAGCCAGAGGTGCGTCGGGTGGAGGATCAGGTCGTAGCGCCCGACCTCGACCGGCTTCGCGGAGAGCTTCTGCCGCGCCTCCTCCGCCCAGCGCGCCGCGTGCGCCTTGAGGTTGGAGTCGAGGACGTGCTCGTAGCCGAGGCCGCGGGGCTGGATGTCGGTGGACTGGCGCGTCTGGAAGTCGCGGTTGTCGGGGGAGACCATGGTGATGGTCATCCCCGGCTGCGCGCGGAAGATCGTCTGCTGCGTGACCGTGCCGACGGTGGACGCGAAGGTCTTCTCGTCCTTGAGGAAGAACATGTTCGAGTTCACGAACCGGGCGCCGGCGGCCATCGCGGCGGCATTCGCCTCGAGGAGGTAGGCGACCTTGTCCTCGATCGCGACGGTGAAGGGGTCGATGCGCGCGGGGGAGCGCCAGACGCCGTTCGGCACCGGCGGGCCGATCGGCGCGAGCTCCACGGGTCGCACCATCGCGGCGCGGTTGGCCTTGGCCTGCGCCACCGCGAGGCGCGCGACACGCACGACCTCGTCCGCCGTGAGGTTGCTCGACGCGGCGAAGCCCCAGGCGCCGCCGACCAGCACGCGCACGCCGAACCCAAAGGTCTCGTTGTCCCCGATGTTCGTGACGCGCCTCTCGCGGGTGCCGAGGTTCTGCGAGCGGGCGGAGGAGATGCGCGCATCAGCGTAGTCCGCGCCGGCCGACTTGGCGGCGTCGATCGCGCGGAGCGCGAGCGCCTTGTGCGAGTCGTCCCCCTGAAAGGTCAGCCCGGGAGCCGCCCCGGCGGCGGTCGGGCGGGCGGCGGAGGCGAGGCCGACGGCGGCGGCCGCGGCGGCGGAACGTTGCAGGAACTCTCGTCGTGAGGCGGTCACGCGCGGTCCTCTGTCGTTGAATGGGTCTCGAGCGAATATACATTGCCAACGCACGCCGCACCGACGAACGTTGAGACACCCACAGGCCGAGGAGAGTTTCTCGCGATGCCGCAGCTGACCATCGACGGGCGGGAATGCCAGGTGACGGAGGGCGCGACGATCCTCGACGCGGCGCGCGCCGCCGGGATCGACGTGCCGACGCTCTGCTGGTACCCGCAGCTCCCCACGGTGGGCAACTGCCGCATCTGCCTCGTCTCCGTGGAAGGCACGGCGAAGCTCCTCCCCGCCTGCGCCACGGCCGCGGCCGACGGGATGAAGGTGCAGACGGAATCGCAGGGCGCGGTGAAGAACCGGCAGGCAGTGCTCTCGCTCCTCCTCGAGCGCTACCCGGTGGAGGAGATCCCGGCGGACCGAGGGCGGAACGAGTTCGAGGCGCTGGTGCACCGCTACGACGTGCCGCTCGCGCGCTCCGGCGCGCTCCCGCTGCGCACGGGGGACGAGCGCACCACCGACCCGATCATCACGCACGACATGAGCACCTGCATCCTCTGCACCCGCTGCGTGCGCGCGTGCGAGGACATCCAGGTCGTCGGCGTGCTGGAGATGGCGCAGCGCGGCGAGCACGCCGAGATCATCGTGGGCGCGGACGGGAACCCGGAGCACGCGGGGTGCACCTGGTGCGGCGAGTGCGTGCGCGTCTGTCCCACCGGCGCGATCCACGACATCCTCCCGATGGCGAAGCTGCGCGCCGGGACGCTGGACGAGTCCGCCACGCACGTGCGCTCGGTCTGCCCCTACTGCGCGGTGGGATGCCAGATCGACCTCGAGGTGCGCGACGGCCAGGTGGCGCGCGTGGTCTCCCCGTGGATCGAGGAGCCGACGCCGAACACGGGGTCCACCTGCGTGAAGGGGCGCTTCGGCACCGACTTCATCCTGCACCGCGACCGGCTCACCACGCCGCTCATCCGGCACGGCTGGACGCGCGACGCGAGCGGCACCTGGCGGTACGACCCCGCCGACGCGACCGCCGCGCGGTGGCCTCGGCGCGGCGGACCGTGGGAGACGGTGGAGGACGAGGGGCGCGCCGCGAAGGGCCGTCGCCCGCGCACGAACCCCTTGCGCCGTGCCGACTCGGGCGCGGACGCCGCGCTCGGCGATCCCCGCGACCGGCTCGCCACACCCGCCGACTGGTTCGCCCCCTTCCGCGAGGCGACCTGGGAGGAGGCACTCGACCTCACCGCCCAGCAGCTCGCCCGGCTCCGCGACACGCACGGCGGCGAGAGTCTCGCCACCTTCGCTTCCGCGAAGTGCGCGAACGAGGAGAACTACGTCCTCCAGAAGCTCTTCCGCGCCGGCCTTGGCACCAACAATGTCGACCACTGCACCCGGCTCTGCCATTCGTCGTCGGTGAGCGCGATGCAGCGGGCGATGAACACCTCCGCTGCCTCCGGGTCGATGCGCGAGGTGGAGCACGAGTCGGACGTGATCTTCGTGCTGGGCGCGAACACCACCGAGAGCCATCCCGTGTTCGGCGCGGCGATCAAGCGCGCGCTCAAGCGCGGGGCGAAGCTCATCGTCGCGGACCCACGACGCATCGAGCTCGCGGCGCGCGCGGACGTCCACCTGCAGATGCTCCCCGGCACCGACGTCGCCCTGCTCAACGCGATGCTCCGGCACGTGCTGGCCGAGGGGCTCGAGGACCGCGCCTTCCTCGCCTCGCGCACGACCGGTCTCGAGGAGGTGCGTGCTGCCGTCGAGCCGTACACGCCCGAGATGGCCGAGGCGATCACCGGCGTGCCGGCCGACACCATCCGCCGCGCCGCGGAGCTCTACGCGCGCGGCCCCAACTCGGCCACGCTCTGGGCGATGGGGCTCACGCAGCACCACACGGGCACCGACATCGTGACCTCGCTCCTGAACCTCATGTTCGCCTGCGGGATGATCGGGCGCTGGGGAGCGCCGATGATGCCGATCCGCGGGCAGAACAACGTGCAGGGCGCGAGCGACATGGGGGCGATCCCCTTCGCCTTCACCGACTACCGCCGCGTGGATGACGCGAAGGTGCGCGCCGCCTACGCCGAGGCGTGGGGGGTCCCGGTGGAGCGGCTCTCGCCGAAGGAAGGGCGGAAGGTGACCGAGATCGTCGGCGCCGACTCGCCCGTGCGCGGGCTCTACATCATGGGCGAGAACCCGATCATCTCGGATCCGGACGTGGCGCACGCGGAGGCGTGGTTCCACGGCCTCGAGTTCCTGGCGGTGCAGGACCTCTTCCTCACCGAGTCCGCCCGCTGCGCGGACGTCGTGCTCCCCGGCGGGTCGTTCGCCGAGAAGGACGGGACCTTCGTGAACACCGAGCGGCGCATCCAGCTCTCGAACAAGGCGGTCGATCCGCCCGGGCAGGCGCGCGGCGACCTCGACATCGTGATCGACCTCTCGCGGCGCCTCGGGGTGCCGAGCCCGTACGAGACCGCCGCGGAGGTCTTCGACGAGATCGCGCGGGTGACGCCGAGCTGGCGCGGGGTCTCGCACGCGCGGCTGCGCGAGCGCGTGGGCGGCCTCCAGTATCCGGTGCCGGACGCGGCGCACGAGGGGACCGACTTCCTGTTCGACCAGCGCTTCCCCACCGCGGACGGGAAGGCGCGCATGGTCGGCGTGCAGTACCTGCCGCCCGCCGAGCTCCCGGACGCCGAGTACCCGTTCTTCCTGAACACCGGCCGCCAGATGTACCACTGGCACACGGGCACGATGACGCGGCGCTCGCAGGCGCTCGACGCGCGCGAGAGCACGGCGACCGTGGAGCTCAACCCGGCGGACGCCGCCGAGCTCGGCGTGGCCGACGGGGACGAGGTCGAGATCACGTCGCGCCGGAACTCCATCCGGATCGCGGTGCGGCTCTCGGAGCGCGTGGCGCACCGCCAGGTGTTCATCCCGATGCACTACCGCGAGTCGGCGGCGAACCTCCTGACCAACACCGCGCTCGATCCGTCGGCGGGGATCCCGGAGTTCAAGGTCTGCGCCGTGCGCATCGCGGCGGTGCGGCCGGCGCTCGTCTGACGCGCGCTGCCGAGGCGTCAGGCTCCTTCGGCGGGTTCCACCGCGGGGAAGAAGACATCGAACCGCGTGCCCTCCCCGGGGATGCTCGCGACGTCGATGGATCCGCCGGCCTGGTGGACGATGCCGTGCACCGTCGCAAGGCCGAGGCCTGAGCCCTCACCGACGGGCTTGGTGGTGTAGAAGGGCTCGAAGATCCGCGCGATCACCTCCGGTGGCATCCCCTCGCCGGAGTCCGAGACGGAGAGGCGCACGCCGCGGACGCCCGCGCGCAAATCCGGCGCGGTCTCGATCCGCAGGGTCCCGCCGCCGGCCATCGCGTCCCGGGCGTTGACGGCGAGGTTCATCACGATCTGCTCCAGCTGGGTCGGATCGACGCGGATGAGGTGCTTCTCCGGTGACACCTGGACGTCCAAGGTGATGTTCGGGCCGATGAGCGGGGCGATGAGGCGCGAGATGCCGAGCACGGTCTCGCCTGGATCGATGTCCCGCGGTCGCACGTCACGTCGCCGGGCGAACGCGAGGAGCTGCTGCGTGAGCTCCCCTGCGCGCGTCGCGGCCTTCTCGACCTCCGCCAGGTCCGCCGTCCGCGGATCGTCGGGCGCGAGCGAGGCGCGGATGAGCTCGCTGTAGCCCATGACCGCCGTCATGAGGTTGTTGAAGTCGTGGGCGACCCCTCCCGCGAGGCGCCCGACGCTCTCGAGGCGCCGGGACTCCGCCTCCTCGGCCTCGCGCTGGCGGCGCTCGGTGATGTTCCGCACCACGTGGGATGCACCGACGATCACGCCCTGCTCGTCCAGCACAGGCGCGTACGTCACCTCCAGCTCGAGCGCCTCGCCTCGCGGGTCCACCAGGGTGCGGGCGACGGTGAAACGCTCGCCGCCGATCGCCCGGCGCCAATACCCGGCGCTCTCCGCACGCTCCGCCTCGCCGACGTCCGAGTCCGTGGCGCGCGACTCCCCCTCGCGGAACGGCTTCCCACCCAGGCGCTCGTAGGTGCCGATCCAGGCCCGGTTGGCCGCGACGATCCGGAGGTCGCGGTCGACGCCGGCGATCAGGTCGCTCGTGCCCTCGATGATTGCCCGCAGCTGCGCGAACGCGGCACGCGACCGGCGTTCCGCCGCCGCCCGCTCCGCGAGAGCCACCGGGAAGATCATCGCCGGCCCGACGAGGGAGGAGAGATAGATCCAGGCGCGCCGGTACCGCTCGATGCGCGGTTCGTCGAAGCGCGAGAAGGGCCCGATGTCCACCCAAGTGGTGGCGATCACGATGACGATCAGCAGGGTCGCGATGATCGCGTACCCCCGCACGCCGAAGCGCAGGCCTCCCCAGACGAGGAACGGGAGTGCCGCGAGGGCGGGGGTCACCTCGCCGGCGAACGGCCCGACCTCCGCGAACGCGGACGCTGCCGCGGTCGCGTAGATGACACAGAGAAGGACGAACTCGAGACCGACGAGCGGTTGTGCGTCCTCGACGCGCGGTGCGCCGGAGAGCAGCATGACGGTCCCGCCGACGATCGCGGCGCCCGAGGTCGACGCGGCGACCCACCAGGCCGTCGCCGTGAACGCGGGCGCGACGTCGCGACCGCCCATCGCGAGCGTCGCGTCGGCGATGGCGACGAGGGGCACCGGCACCGCCACGACGACGGCGAGCAGCCACGCGTACGGCGTGGTGCCCGAGAGCGGGGGGCGGGAGCCCGCGACCCGGTCGAACGCGAGCGTGACCGCGATGGACTGGGCGAGCAGGAGCGCGACGGCGGGCACGACCGTGACCAGGGTCAGGTCGAGTCGGACCGCGCTCGCGGTGGTCGCGACCGCGACCGCGCCCGCGATGAGGCCGGAGACCAGCATCCGCCGCCCGGCCGGTGCGACGAGGAGGATCGCCATCGCCAGCCCATGCGTCGGCCACGGGATCAGTGCGTTCTCGAAATGCCCGAGCGTGGGCGTCGTGACCCAGGTGATGAATCCAAGGGCCACGACGGCGGCGGCGATCACCGAAAGGTGCGCCGCCCGTTCCTCGCCCCCCCTGGTGATCACTCCGTCCACCCTGCCTCCCTTCGCGCGAGCGCCCATCGCCCTGCGCGGCACATGGTTCACCGGTAACCTAAGCGATCCTGGCACACCCTCCACGGAAGTATCGGACGCCCCAGCCGCCTCATGCGCCCTGGGCGGCTTGGCTTGCGGCCGGGAGGAAGACGTCGAACGTGGTTCCTGCGCCGGGGGAGCTGCGCACCTCGACGCCCCCACCGGCCTGCACCACGATCCCGTGCACCGTGGCGAGGCCCAGCCCGGTCCCCGACCCGATCGGCTTCGTGGTGAAGAACGGCTCGAAGACCCGCTCCTTCACGTCGGCCGGCATCCCGTGTCCCGAATCCCGGACGCGCAAGCGGATGCCGGAGACGCCCACACGCACCGCCGCCGCGGTCTCGATCGTGAGCCGTCCGCCCTCGGGCATCGCGTCCCGGGCGTTCAGTGCGAGATTCATCACCACCTGCTCGAACTGCGCCGGGTCGAGGCGCACGTGCGGGAGGCCCGGCGCGGTGCGCACGTCCATGGTGATCTCGGGCCCCACCACGGGAGAGAGCAGGCGCACGATCCCGTGCACCAACTCGCCCACGTCGATGTCCTGCGGCTCCACCTCCCGGCGGCGCGCGAAGGCCAGCAGCTGCTGCGTGAGGAGGCCCGCCCGCGACGCCGCGCGCTCCACCTCGGCCAGGTCCTCGAGGCGCGCGTCGCCGGCGGGGAAGGAGGCGCGCAGGAGCTCGGTGTAGCCCAGCACGGCGGTCATCAGGTTGTTGAAGTCGTGGGCGACACCCCCGGCGAGGCGCCCCATGCTCTCGAGCCGCCGCGATTCCGCCTCCTCGGTGTCCTGGCGGCGACGCAGGGTGACGTCGCGCATCACCTGCGATGCGCCCGCGATGACACCCCGGTCGTCACGGATCGGCGAGTAGGTGATCTCGTACTCCCCCGCGGTGCTGGGATCGGGCCCGATCGACCGCGTCACGGTGAAGGCCTCGCCGGAGAGCGCCCGGTCCCAGAGGGCGCGGGATGCCTCCTGATCGCCGACCGTGCGCTCCGACTCCTCCGCTCGCGTGCGGCCGGCCACGAACGCGATGCCTCCCACCTCCTCGAACTTCCGTATCCACGAGGTGCTCGCCGCGAGCACCACGTGCCCCCGGTCGACGGCGGCGATCAGGTCGCCGCTGCCATCGATGATGGCGCGGAGCTGCGCCAGGGCCGCGTTGGCCCGGCGGGCCGACGCCGTCCGCTCGGCGAGCGCCACGGGGAAGATCATCGCCGGTCCGACCGTGGCGGCCAGGTAGACCCAGCCGCGCCGGAAGCGCTCGAGCTTCGAGAGGTCCATGCGCGCGTAGGGGCCGACGTCCATCCAGGTGCTCGCGGTGACCGCCACGATGAGCATCGCGGCCATCACACCGAACCCCCGGACGCCGAACCGGAACCCGCCCCAGACGAGGAACGGCAACGTCGCGGCCGCCGGGGTGACCAGTCCCGCGAGCGGTCCGCGCTCGACGAACGCGGCGACGAGAGCGACGGTGTACGCCACCATCAGCACCGCGAACTCCGCGACATACGCCGCCGATTTCGGGCGTCCACGCCAGGGGAGCGCGAGGAGCACGAGCGCACCGCCCAGCAGCGCGGTCCCCGAGGAGGCGGACGCGGTCCACCAGAGCCAGCCGGAGTACTCCGGGGCCGCCGCTGCGCCGAAGACGGCGATCCCCGCGGCCCCGAGCAGGGTCACGGGAACGCTCGCCAGCACCGCCGCGATCAGGAGGTAGGCGTAGGGGAGGGTCCCTGACAGCGGGGGCGCACCCTTCGCCGCGGCGTCATAGAGGAAGACGGCGAAGTATGTCTGCGCGACGAGCAGCACGCTCGCCCCGACAGCGCGCAGGAGGGTCGCATCGGTGCGATACGCGTTCGCCACGAACACGGCGAACGCCGCGGCGGCCAGGATGACGCCAAGCCGCCGCCGGTGGTCGGCCCCGGTGGCGAGCACGATCGCCAACGCGATCCCGTGCGCGGGCCAGGGTGTGAGCGCGCCGGGAAAGCTCGCCAACTGCGGCGTCGTGACGAGCATCACGAGCGCGAGCACCCCGACCGCCGCGGTGGACTCCCCCAGTGAGAGGGCCCGGTGCGGTGCGCGGGGCACCGTCGCGTCTGGCATGCAGGGGTGGGGTGGCTTGGTGGCGGCACCCCTTTCACGAAGCGGGTGCTGCGGCGACGTTACAACCTCGGTCCGGTCCCGCCGCCGACGGGACCACCCCTAATTATCGTTCGCCTTCCCACAGTCTGCGAGTCGCCATTGCGCGCGTTGAGAAAGGAGTCCCCCACTGCCGGGTTCGTCCTCCACGACGTTCCCGTGCCCGAGATCCTCGACAACGAGGTGCTGATCCGGGTGCGGCGAGCCGGCGTCTGCGGCACCGACGTCCATATCCACGAGTGGGACGCCTGGGCGCAGGGGCGCTGCCGGCCTCCCTTCACCGTGGGCCACGAGTTCGCCGGAGAGGTCGAGAGCGTCGGCGCGCTGGTCACGGACGTCAAGGTGGGTGACCGTGTGACCGCCGAGGGCCACATCGTCTGCGGCCACTGCCACCTCTGCCGGACGGGGAACGCGCACGTCTGCCCGAACACGCGGATCATCGGTGTGGACCGGGACGGCGCGTTCGCGGACTACATCGCGATGCCTGCCACCAACGTCTGGCAACTCGACCCCGACGTCACCTTCGAGATCGGCGGGATCCACGACCCGATGGGGAACGCGTTCCACACGGCGTTGCACGGCACGAATCTCCCGGGCGCGACGGTGCTCGTCACGGGGTGCGGGCCGATCGGGATCTTCGCGGTCGGGATCGCGAAGGCCGCCGGCGCCTCGCACGTGGTGGCCAGCGACGTGAACCCAAAACGCCTGGCGCTCGCGCAGGCGATGGGGGCGCACTCCACCGTGCACCCCAGGGACGCGGCGGCGGCGGTGAAGAAGGCCACCGGCGGACTTGGCGTGGACGTGGTGCTCGAGATGAGCGGCGTGCCGGCCGCGGTGCACCAGGCGTTCGAGCTCGTTCGCCTTGGCGGCCGCGTGCAGATGCTCGGCATCCCGGCCAAGCCGATGGACGTGGACTTCGCCACCGAGGTGATCTTCAAGGGCATCACGATCTATGGCGTGGTCGGCCGCCGGATGTACGACACCTGGATCCAGATGACGCAGTTCCTGCGCTCGGAGCAGTTCGATCCCACTCCCGTGATCACGCACCGGTTCCCGCTCGAGCAGCACGCGGAGGCGATCGCGGTGATCAAGTCGGGGGATGCGGGAAAGGTCGTGTTCGAGATCTCGTAACGGCAGATGGGAGGAGTGAGATGGAAGGTGTGAGGGACTTCGGCGGCTCGGACCGTCCCGCCGCGACACGCACTTGCTCCCACCTCCCACCTCCCACCTCCCACCTCCCACCTCCCACCTCCCACCCCACACCTCCCACCTCACACCTCCCGAATGAACCAGCCCTTCGTCTCCTCCCTCCAATCCGCCCTTGACGCCCTCGACGCCGCGGGCACGCGCAAGAAGCTGAACCACCTCGCGTCGCCGCAGGCCGCGCGGGTGCGCATGGAGGGGCGTGGCGAGGTGCTGATCCTCAGCTCCAACAACTATCTGGGGCTCTGCGACGAACCCGCGGTGGTGGAAGCGGGCATCGCGGCGCTCCGGGAGTTCGGCGCCGGCACGGCGAGCGTGCGCTTCATCTGCGGCACTTTCACCGTGCACCGCAAGCTCGAGGCGGCGCTCGCCCGCTTCGTGGGCACGCCCGCCGCGATGTCGTACGTCTCGGCGTGGAACGCGAACGAAGGACTGACGGCGACCATCGCCGAGGAAGGGGACTTCGTCGTCTCCGACGCCCTGAACCACGCCTCGATCATCGACTCGATGCGTCTCGCCAAGTCGATCACGAAGTGCACCACCGGCGTCTACCAGCACAGCGACATGGACGACCTCGTCGCCAAGCTCAAGGCGCAGAAGGACGCGCGACGGCGGATCATCTGGACGGACGGCGTCTTCTCGATGGAAGGGAGCATCGCAAAGCTCCCGCAGCTGCTCCAGGTGGCGCGCGACCACGATGCGATCCTCGTGATGGACGACTCCCATGCCACCGGCGTCCTCGGGAAGACCGGGCGCGGCACGGCCGAGCACTTCGGGGTGGTGGGCGAGGTGGACGTGATCACCTCAACACTCGGGAAGGCGCTCGGCGGCGCGGCCGGTGGGTTCGTGGCGGGCCCGGCGGCGCTCGCGGACACCCTCACGCAGCGCTCGCGCCCGCAGCTCTTCTCCAACGCCCTCCCGCCCACGGTCGCGGCCAGTGCGCTCGCGGCGGTGGAGTTCATCGAGGCGCATCCGGAGCGCGTCGCGACGCTGC
>CAZHAG010000078.1:0-12729 GCA_964529705.1 uncultured Gemmatimonas sp.
GGCGGCGGGAACGCCGCGCCCGACACTCTCGGCACGGGAGGCGCGCTCGCCACCCGCCGCGGCCCCGCAGGCCAGCTCTTCGTGACGATGAGTGCCGACCAGAAGAGCGTCTTCGTCTCCGGTACGCGCCAGTACGGCGCCGACTGGGCTACCCGTGCACCGCGCCCCTGGACCGACCGGATCGAGATCGAGACCGGCGCGCGCACGCGCGTGATCGACGCGCCCGCCGACGTGTACGAGCGGGTGGTCGCCGCGCTCGACGATGACCACGCGCAGGTGATCGTCACCCGGCAGTCCGCCACGATGATCGAGGACGCGTACCTGCGCGACACCCGCGCCGGGACGCTCAAGCGCCTCACCAACGCGGTGGATGTCGCGCCCGAGGTCACCGGCGCCGCACGCAAGCGGATCCGCGTCACCCGCCCGCGCGACGGCTTCAAGCTCTGGGTCGACGTGACCTTCCCGAAGGGGTGGCGCTCCGGCGACGGCACGCCGGGCATCATCTGGTTCTATCCGCGCGAGTACGCCACGCAGCAGGCATACGAGCGCTCGCGCTGGAGCACGAACATCAACCAGTTCCCCGCCGTCCCGGCCGCGCGGCCGGCGACCGCCACTGAACTCTGGGTCGCCGGCGGCTACGTGTTCGTCGAACCCGACATCCCGATCTTCGGCGACTCGGGGCGGATGAACGACAACTACACGCGCGACCTGAAGGAGAACCTCGACGCCGTGCTCGACGCCATGGTCGACTCCGGCTTCGTCGCGCGCGACCGGATGGGGATCGGCGGGCACAGCTACGGCGCCTTCAGCACCGTGAACGCGATGACGCTCGTCCCGTACTTCAAGGCGGGCATCGCCGGCGACGGGATGTACAACCGCTCCCTCACCCCCTTCGGGTTCCAGAGCGAGCGGCGCAGCTTCTTCGAGGCACAGGACACCTACCTCGACATGTCCCCCTTCTTCCGCGCGGACAAGATCTCCGGCGCCCTGCTGCTCTACCACGGTCTCGAGGACCAGAACACCGGCACCGCGCCGATGAGCTCGGTGCGCATGATGGCCGCGCTCCAGGGCCTCGGGAAGGAGGCCGCGCTCTACATGTATCCGTACGAGGACCACAGCGTGGCCACGTACGAGAGCGACCTCGACCTGTGGGCGCGGTGGCTCGCCTGGTTCGACGTGCACTTGAAGAACGCCAAGCAGGAGCGGCCGACCTTCACGCCATAGTCCCGCGCAGGGACGGGAGTTCTCATGCGATCGATCGCACGCCTCGCCACCTCGACCGTGCTCGCCGGGATGCTCGCGCTCGAGTCCGTCGCGGCGCAGGTTCCCGGCCTCACCGGCACGGTGGTCATCACCAACAAGTCGCCGTCCACTGCCACGATCGTGGACGTCGCCTCCGGCCGCACGCTCGCCACCCTCCCCACCGGCAACGGCCCGCACGAGGTGGTCGTCTCGCGCGACGGTCGCACCGCCGTCGTCACCGACTACGGCACGGGCCCGGCGCCGGGAAGCACGCTGACGGTCATCGACGTCCCCGGACTCCGCGTGGCGCGCACCATCGCCCTCGGCGGCTACACGCGCCCCCACGGCATCGTCTTCCTCCCGGGTGACTCGCTCGTGGCGGTCACGAGCGAGGCCGCGCGCGCCGTGGTCGTGGTGGACGTCCACGCCGGCACGGTCGTGAAGGGCGTCCCCACCGAGAAGAACGGCTCGCACATGGTGGGGGTCGCCGCCGACGGCCGGCGCGCGTGGACGGGGGACATCGGCAGCAACACCGTCACCGAGCTCGACCTCGTGGCGGGGAGCGCGGTGCGCAGCATCACCGTTCCCGCGCAGCCGGAGGCGATCAACGTCACGGCCGACGGGAGCGAGGCCTGGGTGGGGAGCAACGCCACCGGACGCGTGAGCGTGGTGGACGCGCGCACGGGAACGGTGACGACCGCGGCCGAGGGGTTGGGGTGGCCTTATCGCGTGCTCTTCTCGCCAGATTCGCGCCTCGCGATCATCCCGGACTACCGGGGCGAGGAGGTCCGCTTCCTCGACCGCGCCTCGCGCGCGGAGCTGGGTCGCCTCGCGATGACGGGCGCAGGACCGCAGGGCGTCGCGATCTCTCCGGACGGACGGCACCTCTTCGTCTCGCTCAGCCGCGAGGCCCGCGTCGCGATCATCGACGTCGCCTCACGGAGCGTGCGCGGTCACCTCGCGGTGGGCGAGACCCCCGACGGCGTCGCGTACACCTCCGTCGTGGTGCCGCGCACGCCCTGACTCTGCCGTGGCGCGTCTCACGACGCCGGGAACGCCACCCGCAGGGTGTTCCCCTCCGGAAGCTCGGCCCACTGCGCCGAGAGGCGCGCACGGAGCTCTCGGACCGCATCGAACTGCGCCTGCGTGATCTCCGCGCACGGGGCATGGCCCTGGTCCCGCATGCTCGCGGCGAGCGCCGCATTCAGCTCGGCCGCGTCGCTCACCACGCCGCGCTCGAGATGGCCCACGACGTTCTCCGCACACATCGCCTGCGTCGGCATCCGGCTCGCCGCGCCGGGGAGGGTGAATGCATCGATCTCCCAACCGGACGCGACGAGCCCGAAGAACGCCTGGTCGTAGCCGAGCACGCTCTCGACCGCGCAGTGGGTCAGGTCGTGCGTCGGGAAGAACGGATGCACCCGCGCCCAGGTGCGCGAACCGTCGGCGCGCACGCAGGCGAGGCTCGGCCGGCCGTCCTTGGTCTTCTTGAGCTCGATCGTGAGGGCCGCACTCGCCATCAGGTCAATCCGTGTTGATGAAGCGATAGAGCACGCGGATCAGGCGGTACGCGTCCGGCATCGACTCGCGCGTGAACTCCACCGCGTAGGGTGAGACCGCGCGGATCTCGCGGAACGCGGTCGCCACCTCGGGGATCGTGGGATCGCGGAACTGCATCTGCACCACGTACTGCGGGAGCCGCGCCGGCGCGCCCTTCCGCGCGGCGGCGACGCTCTCCTTCGCGGCGACCTGGATCTCACGGCGCGTGTCCGCGAGCGGCCTGAGCTCCACGGCGCGGCTGTTGATCGCCCGCTTCACCACCACGCCGCGCACATTCGGCACCGTCTCCCGCTGCTCGGCCACGGCGACGTCGTCCCCAGTGACGAGCACGACAGGCACCCCGTACCACTGCGCGAGGATCGCGTTCATCCCCCCTTCGCCGACGGACTGTCCGTTGATCCGGAGGTCCGTGAGCACACCCGAACCCGTGTGCGCGAAGAGGCCGCGCGCCGTCCCGGCCTTCGCGTGGTAGCCGACGAAGATCACCGCGTCGAAGCTCTCGTCGAGCCCCTCCATCATCCCGTGCCGCTTGAAGCTGTGGCTGATCAGCCGCGCGCGGGGATCGAGGTCCTCGGGGAGGAGATTCCGCTGGCCGCCGTGCGAGTCGTTCACGAGCACGTCGGTCGCACCCCCGTCGAACGCGCCGCGGATCGCTGCGTTCGCGTCCTCCACCATCAGCTTGCGCGCCCTGCCGTACTCGGCCCCCGCCGCCGAGGTCTGGTTGTCCGAGTTCACGCCGCTGATCCCCTCCATGTCGACGGAGATGTAGACCTTCATGGCGCGCTGCGCGGCGACCGTCGCCGGGGCGGCGGAGAGCAGGGCTGCCGCGAGCAGGGCGGCGATGAGGGCGGGGGCGCGCATCCGGACTCCGGGAGAGAGGGGGTTGGCGACGCGATTCTCGCGCGGATGAGGACGTGTCGCAAGTCCCGACGCCGTGTAGGACTTTCTCCTGATGCGGTACACGCCGGGCGGGGCGTATCTAGGGAGGACTCCCTTCCCCACCTGAGGACCGCGCCATGGCCGCACCATCCCGCCCCGTCCGCGAGGGTCTCGTCGTCGGAACGATCGCGTATGCCGCGGTCGCGGTCTTCTACGCGCTCTTCGACCTCCTCGCGGCGCGCGGGCCACTCTACACGGTGAACCAGCTGGGGCGCGCGGTCTTCCGCGGGGCGCGGGACCCCGCGAGCCTCGGGCTCCCCCTCCCGATCGACGCGACCGCGATCGTCCTCTACACGGTACTGCACCTCGCGGTCTCACTCGCCATCGGGCTCGTGGTCGTGGCACTCGTGGCGCACTCGCGGGAACGCCCGGCCCGCGCGCCGATCATCCTCGTGGTGATCATCGCCGGTTTCGTGGTCACCATCGGCGCGGTCGGCTTCGCGACCATCCCGCTGCGCGCGGTGCTCCCTTGGTGGTCGATCATCGTCGCCAACGCCGTCGCCGTGATGCTCGGCGCGCGGTACGTGATGCGGCGCTACCCGCGGGCGTTCCACGACCTCACGGACCCCACGGGGTGAGGCGGCGAGCGCCTCAGAGCGCCTCGACCGCCGCCTGGATCATCGAGGCCGAGCCGTTCAGCACGTAGCTGATCCGCCCCGTGCGTGAGATCACGTAGACCAGCGCCGGGTGGACGAGGTCGCCCGTGCGCTCGTTGCGCACCCGAGGCACGCGCCAGGCGTTGAGCGCGCGCTCGACCGTCTCAGGCGCACCGCTCAGCACATGCACATCCCCGCTGACACCCCACGCCTCGGCCATCGAGGCGAGGCGGCTCGGCGTGTCGCGCCAGGGGTCGAGCGTGAGGATGAGCACCGCCGGGTCGTGCGCCCCGAGCCGCGAGGTGGCGAGCAGCACGTCGTTCACGATCAGCGGGCAGACCGCCTCGCAGTGCGCGAACGCGAAGGTCACGATCACCGGCCGCCCCTCGAACTGCTCGAGCGAAATGGTGTCGCCGGCCTGGTCGACGAGCGCGAAGCTGGGTGGGGTGTCGTTCACCCGCGTCAGCCCGCCCGCCATCCGCTCCGTGGGCGACGAGGCGAACGGCTCGGCCCCGGCGGTCTGCACCCGCAGCACCACGCCCCCCACGCCCGCGAGCAGGAGCGCCGCCGATCCCCCGACCAGCAGCTGCCCGGGCGTGCTGCCCAGGAGCCGCCGTCCCCCCTGCGCGAGTTCCTTCCCCCAGACCGCCACGAGCACGATCAGCATCCCGAGCGGCTGGCCCACGAGCAGGAGCCAGCCGCCGGCGTTCGGGAGCCCGCTCCCCGTGGTGCCGAAGCACACCTCGCGGGTTCGCGTCAGCCACTCCGGCGCCACGCCGGGATCGATCGGCCAGAGGGCGAGCGCCCACCACGAGACCGTGATCACCAGGATCAGGCCCAGCGCGGTGAGCGCCGCCCCGGTCCGCGGGACCGTCGTCACCCGATCTTCCACACGAAGGAGAGGATCTTCCAGTTCACGAAGAAGTAGAGGATGAACGCCGCGAGGAAGATGAAGACCAGCACGATCGTCCCCGGGGCCGGTCCCATGATCCCGCGTCCGGGCGCGTGCAGCGCCGCGTTCCGCGCGTCCACGTCGGGCGCGTGCACCGGCGGGTGCGTGATGCCCTGCGGCACGCCGACCATCGCCGTCCCCTTCGTGATCTCCCCGAGGGGCTTCCCGAAGAAGACCGACGCCACCGCGATGGCCACGAACATGAAGGCCCCCGTCGCGGCGAGGAGGCCGCCCACGGCCACCACCGCCAGCACCAGGTCCACCACCGGGCTGAAGGGCACGTCGAACGGCGCCTGGCTGAAGGTGATGTCCCAGTGGCGGCGCGGCACGCCGAAGCTCCCGGCGAAGGTCATCGAGAGCGTGAAGATGAACATCCCGCCCGCGAAGATGTAGGGCTGCCACTGCGCCATCCGCCAGAACGCGACGCGCTTCTGGAAGACCAGCGGGATCAGGTAGTAGGTCGCGCCCATGAACGCCATCGCCGTGCCGCTCACGACGGTCGCATGGAAGTGCCCCGGCACGCGCAGCGTGTTGTGCACGATGATGTTGATCTGCTCGGTGCCGATGGTCACGCCGGTGATGCCCCCGACGAACCCGAAGACGACCACCGAGAGCACGAGCGAGCTGAACCCGGGGTCGTGCCAGGGGGCGCGACGGAGCCAGTCGAACATGCCGTTGGTGAAGCCGCGGAGCCGCATCCCGAGCTCCATGCCGGCCGGGACCGTGAAGCCGTGGATCATCGACGCCAGCACGGCCATGTACATGAAGTAGCTGGTGTTCACGACCTTCCACGCCGGCCCCATCCCCGGGTCCACCAGCAGGTGGTGGGCCGACGCCATCGAGATGAAGAGCACGTAGAGCACGAAGGCGGAGCGGCTGATCTTCTCGTTCAGCACCACCGCGCCGATCGTGAGCCCGCCGAGCATGTACCAGATCGCGACCATCGCGGCCACGTTGATCTGCTGCGACGAGTGCCCGAGCCCCCACCAGACCATCCGGTACACCTGGGGATCCACGTGCATGAGCCCCAGCGACCAGAGGAAGGTCGGGATGTAGATCGCCGCCCCGTGCAGCAGGGTGATCACCGTGATCACGGCGGCGGTCACGGCCCCGTACACCACGAGGGGGAGCGACCCCTCGTACCGCTTCTCGCGCTTGGCGACCACGAGGTTCGCGAAGAAGATCCCCGTGACGATCAGCGCCCCCACGGCGAAGAGGATGATGCCGAGGTAGTACGCGGGCGACGCGCGGAGCGGCACGTACGAAGTGAAGAGGACGTCGGCCTTCCCGCCCCACATCATCGCCTCCACCAGCATCGCGCCCCCGAGCATCAGAAGGAAGGCGAACCAGGCCAGCTTGGGCGCCACGAGGCGCGCGTTGATCAGCGCGGTGCTCGCGAAGTGCAGCACGGCCATCTCGAAGAACACGATGAAGAAGATGAGCATGCTCATCCCGTGCACGCCGAGCAGCCGGTAGAACCAGGTGGCGGAGAGGAGGTGCACCGCCTGCCAGCGCGTGAGGACGATCAGCACGGCGGCGATCGCCCCGATCAGGAGCGCGACGACCGAGACGACGGCGTTGATCTTGACCAGCGACTCGGCCTGGTCGTGGATCCGGCGCGTGGTGACCGGGCAGGTGCGGAAGGTCGCGGCGGGGGCGGTCATGGCGTGCCTCCCGGGCCGGGCGTCCCGGCGGCAGGCGCGTCCTCGACGATCACGCGGCCCACCATCGTGTGGTGCCCGATGCCGCAGAACTCGTTGCAGATGATGCGGAAGTCCCCGGAGGCGTTGGGCGTGATCCGCAACCCATAGTCATAGCCGGGGATGACCTGGAAGTTCACGTTGATCGGGTAGAGCGAGAACCCGTGGTTCACGTCGAGGGCGGAGAGGTGCAGGATGTACTCCGCGCCCTTCTGGAGCTTGAGGATCGGCGTCCACTGGAAGCTCATCCCCGTGAGGTAGATGTCCGAGCCCGGCGGCGGCGCCACGATCGGCATGCCGCGGTCGGTGTCCACCTGGTACTGCTGGATGAACTCCTGCGTGCGCGCGAAGAAGGCGGCGGGCTCCACCCGGCGCCGGATGCCCGACGGGTTCTGCCCCCCCTTCCAGTGCCAGAGCGGCATCATGGCGAAGAGCACCATGCACCACGCGAACGCGATCCCGACCCAGACCTTCTCGGACTTGTGGGCGGGCTTCCACCAGATCCCCTTCGGGGACTCGAGCCCCGTATGCGTCTCGGTGTGCATGGCGGTCAGGGTAGGGTTGCCGGGGGCAACGTCAGGATCTCCCAGAGTCCCCATCCCGTGTACAGGACGAAGACGACGAGGAGACCGAGGCCGAGGAGGAGGAAGATGTTGTCGAAGAGGCGCTGCCCGAGCGGGACCTGCTCGGCGGATTCGCGTGGTGGCACCGGATCTGGCATCGGGTCTCCGTGTTCCGGTCGAGGGTGAGGGAGGGTCACCGCGAGGATACGGCCGAAAAGGTGCATGTGCCATACGGCTTTTCCCTGACGCGTGTAAGGGAACTCCCTGACGGTGGGGCCCGCGCGCCACGGGCTACCTTCTCCGGCGTGATGCCCTTCCCCGTCCCGTGAGCGCCACCACACGACCGCCGACGGAGCGCGTCGCGTTCCGCGCGCTCGCCCGGGCGGATGCCCTCGCCAACCGGCTCTATGGCTGGCGCGCGAACCCGCTCTACCAGAGCGGCACCATCGTCATCGCGCTCCTCCTGGTGATCCTCGTGACGGGACTCTGGCTGATCCTCTTCTATCGCGTGGGTGCGCCCTGGGCGTCGGTGGAGCGGATCACCGCGGACCGCTGGGTCGGCAATTGGATGCGCGGCATGCACCGCTACGCTAGCGACGCGGCCGTGCTCGCCACGATCGTCCACGCGTTCCGGATGTACGCCCAGGGGCGCAGCTGGGGCCCGCGCGCGCTCGCCTGGGTCACCGGCGTCGGCCTCCTCGTCCTCCTGATGCTCTGCGGGTGGACCGGGTACGTGATGGTGTGGGACACCTTCGGCCAGACGCTCGCCCGCGAGGGCGCGCGGATGCTCGACGCGCTCCCGGTGCTCTCGGAGCCCACCAGCCGCGCCTTCACCGGCGAACGACCGCTCCCGCCCGCCTTCTTCTTCCTCAATCTCTTCGCGCACATCGGGATCCCGCTCGCGCTCGGCATCGGGCTCTGGCTGCACATCTCGCGCGTCGCGCGGCCGGCGCTCCTCCCGCCCAGGGCGCTCGGCTACGGCGTGGTGGGCGCGCTGCTGGCGATCGCGCTGGCCATCCCGATCACGATGCTGCCGGAGGCAAGTCCCTTCACGATCCCGGCGACGGTGCCGGTCGACCTCTTCTTCGGCTTCTGGATCCCGCTCGCGCAGCGGATGAGCGGGGGTGGCGCGCTCCTCGCGGCCGCGGGTGCCGTGGCGCTTCTCGTCGCCGTGCCGCTGCTCACCCGGCGGCGGGGCGACCGCGCGGCTCCGCCCTCGACGGTGGACGACGAGATCTGCGTCGGGTGCGAGCAGTGCGCCGCCGATTGCCCGTACGACGCGATCACGATGATCACGCGCGCGCCGGGAGGCCGCTCGGATCTCGTGGCGCGCGTGGATCCCGCGCGCTGCGTGAGTTGCGGGATCTGCGCCGGCTCCTGTGCCCCGATGGGCGTCGGGCCGCCGGGGCGCACCGGGCGGGACCAGCTCGCGGGGGTGCGCGCCTTCATCGAGTCGCCGGCACGCCGCGCGGGGGAGCACGTGGTCGTCGCCTGTGACCGGGGCGCGTCCCGGTGGGGCGACGCCATCCGCGCCGAGGGGGCCGCGCTGCTGCCGGTGGACTGCGCCGGCAACCTGCACACCTCCGTCATCGAGCTCCTGGTGCGCAACGGCTCGGCCGGCGTGCTCGTGGTCGCCTGCCCGCCGCGCGACTGCTGGAACCGCGAGGGGCCGCGCTGGCTGCTCGAGCGGATGTACCATGACCGCGAGGCCGAGCTGCAGGCGCGCGTCGACCGCGGCCGGGTGCGCGTCGCCTACGCGAACGCCGCTGAGGGCGCCGACGCAGTCGCCGCTCTCCGCGGCTTCGTCGCCGACACCCGTCCCCTCGGCGCCGTCGCCGTGGATCCGGGGGAGGTCGGTGCGGAATGCGACGTCGAGCTCACCGGGCCGCGCGCATGACCGCGCCCCCCCCGACCCCGCCTCGCGCCACCCCGGGCCTGCGCACGCGCATCGCCGGCGCCGCTCTCGCACTCGCGGCAGCGGTCGGGATCGCTCACGGCTCGCACGTGCCCCTCACCCTCGAGGACGGCGCCGGGGCCGTGCTGCGCGTGGCCTTCGCCGCGCGCCCGGAGCGCATCGAGGCCTGCCGCACGCTCACCCCCGCCGAGCTGGAGGCGCTTCCCGCCCACATGCGGCAGCCCGTCTCCTGCGAGGGGACCACGGCGCAGTACGAGCTGGAGGTGCGCCGCGACGGCGAGGTGCTCTCGCGCGAACGGTTGCGCGGGGGCGGGATGCGCAGCGACCGGCAGCTCTACGTCTTCCATGAGACCGCGATCCCTGTGGGACCCTCCACGATCGAGGTGCGCCTCGCGCGCCTCGACGCGGCCGCCACGGCCGTCGCGGCGGAGCAGGCGCCGGCGGACTCCGCGCGCACGCGCCGCCACGACGGCGAGGTCCCGCCGCTCCTCGAGCTGCGCGAGTCGGTGACGCTCGGCGCGCGCGAGGTGGTGCTCGTGACCTACGACGGCGCCACGCGCACCCTGCGCGCGGTGCGACCCACGCCATGACGCACGCCCAGCGCCACACCTCGTGACCCGCGACCTTCTCCGCTCGATCGACCGCGGTGACGCCCGCGCGCTCGGCCGCTGGCTCGCCGCCTGGGCCTTCCTCGTCTTCCTCACGGTCGTCGTCGGTGGCGCCACGCGTCTCACGGAGAGCGGCCTCTCGATCACGGAGTGGAAGCCGGTCACCGGCGTGGTCCCTCCGCTCTCCGAGGCGCAGTGGGAGGAGGAGTTCGCGAAGTACCGCCGGATCCCGCAGTACGCGCAGATGAACCCGGACATGGACCTCGCCGGCTTCAAGCGCATCTACCTCTGGGAGTTCGTGCACCGCATCATCGCGCGGCTCGTGGGGGCGGCCTTCCTGCTCCCGCTCATCTGGTTCGCGGTCCGCCGGCGCATCCCGCGCGCGCTCGCCCCGACGCTCGCCACCCTGCTCGCGCTCCTCGCAGCACAGGGCGCGATGGGATGGTGGATGGTGGCGAGCGGCCTCAGCGTGCGCACGGAGGTGAGCCAGTACCGGCTCGCCGCGCACCTCTCGATGGCGCTCATCCTCTTCGCGCTCACGGTCTGGACCGCGGCCGACCTCCTGCGCGCGGCGGACCTGCCTGCGGGCGAGGCATTCGCGGAGCGCGGCCGCGGGCGGACCTTCGGCGCGCTCACCGGCCTCGTGCTCCTCACGGCGTTCAGCGGCGCGCTCGTCGCCGGCCTGCGCGCCGGCAAGGTCTACAACTCGTTCCCGTTCATGGGCGACGGGCTCGTCCCGCCCGGCTACGCGAGCATGGATCCCTGGTGGCGTAACCTCTTCGAGAACCATGGCGCGGTGCAGTTCGACCATCGCCTCCTCGCCACCGCCACCCTGCTCGCCGTGCTCGCCACCTGGTGGCGGCATCGCACCACCGCCGACGCCCGGTTCCGCGTGCGCGTCCACGCGATGCTCGGGGTCGTGCTCCTGCAGTTCACGCTCGGCGTCACCACCCTGCTCCTCGCGGTCCCGATCACCCTGGGCGTCGCGCACCAGGGAGGTGCGGTCCTCCTCCTCACGGTCGTGCTGCTGGCCTGGCACTCCCTGCCGCCGGCGTCCACCCCTCCACGATCGTCGCCGAGCGGTAGAGGTCATCCGCGGCCTGGAGCACCTTCCCCCTGAGGCGCGGCGGGTAGTCCGGGTGCGCCGCCAGGAACGCCTCCACCGCCGAGGCCGCGGCAGCCGACTGGTGCCCGTCGAGCGTCGCGTTGAGCCAACGGAGCGGGAAGAAGATGTCCCCCGTCTGCTGGATCGGAAGCACCAGGTCGAGGCTCGCGGTAAGGTTCGGTAGCGCCTCCGACGCGCGGAGCGGATGGTTCATCGCCGCCATCGCGTCGAGCACCCAGGACTCCCGCCGCCGGTTCTCCACCTCGCGGAAAGTGGCGAAGAGCGAGTCGCGCACGCGCACGTCCGCCGAGAGCGCGGCGCGCATGAAGCGCATCCGCTGCTGGCGGTCGGGGTTGGTCACGCGCCCTTCCTGTTCGTCGAGGATCCGCTCGGCGTTCGGCACGCCCCGGATCGCCAGCGCCTCCGCGAGCCCGATGTACTGCTGCTCGGCCAGGGGGAGCCCGCGCGGCGTCTCGGCCTTGCGCCAGATCCGTTCGAGGCGCGCGATGCCCTCCGCGGTGAGCGTGCTGCCCACGATCGCCGAGAAGAACGCGCCCTTCCGGCCCGGCGTGGGCGCGCGGTCGAGCTCGCGCCAGAGCGTTGCTTCCACACGAGGTGCGATCGCCCGGCGCGCAGAGTCCGAGAGGAAGCGCCAGTACACCCCGCGCACCATCCCGAGCACCTGCAGCTGCACGAGCTCCTCACGCTCGGCCGCGAGCGCGGCGAGTCCCGACTCGAGGAGCGTCGCAGGCGGCAGGGATCCGTCGAGCATCTCCTCGTAGAGCGTCTGCCAGGCCACGGCACGCTGCACCGGGTCGCGCAGCGTGGTGGTGCGCGCGAGCAGCGTGGCGCGGCTCGTGGAGTCGAGGAGGAAGCGCCCGTACCCCACGCCGTCCGCGCCGGGGAGGATGAACGAGGGCGCGGTCACCCCCGGCATCGGGACGAACACCTGCGCCTCGCGGAGCGCCACGCGCCGGCTCGCGACGGTGCCGGCCGAGTCGAAGGCGAGGACGATCGGCTGCGTCCAGCGCAGGGCGCGGTCGGGGAGCGGGTCGCGCTGCGCGAGCACCACCCCGGAGTCCGCCCAGCGCGCGGTGATGCGCGGCCGGCGCGGCTCCTCCACCCAGGCGCGGCTCCACGCCGCGAGGTCCTCGGGTGTGCGCGCATCGAGCACCGCGATCAGGTCGGGCCAGGTGGCGTTCCCGAACCGGTGCTGCGCGAGGTACTCGCGCAATCCGTCGCGCATCGCCTCCTCGCCGACCAGCTGCTCGAGCTGCTTCATCACGATCGGTGCCTTCTGGTAGATGATCGCGCCGTAGAGCGACCCCGCCTCGCGGAGGTTCTCGAGCTCCTGCCGGATGGGGTTCGCGCCCGCCGTGCGGTCCACCCCGTACGCCGTGGGGTGGTGCGCCTGGAAGAAGCGGAGGTCGAGGTTGATGTCGGGGAACGCGGGCCCCGCGATCTTCGCCGCCATGAAGTTCGCGAAGACCTCCTTCATCCAGACGTCGTTGAACCAGCGCATCGTGACGAGGTCGCCGAACCACATGTG
>CAZHAG010000079.1:0-5149 GCA_964529705.1 uncultured Gemmatimonas sp.
AGTAGAGCACCGCGTCGATGTCGATGGTGACGTTGTCCTTCGTGATGACCGGCTGCGACGGGAAGTTGAGCACCTGCTCCCGGAGATCGATGCGCGCCACGGTGGTGGCGACGATCTTCTTGAGGCCGGTGACGTCGTTCTCGAAGTAGCGGACGTCGATCGTCTTGGCGCGTTCGACGAAGGGGATCAGGAGGTTCAGGCCCGAGCGTGCGACGCGGTTGAAGCTGCCGAGGCGCTCGACGACCATCACCTCGGCCTGCCCGATGATGCGGATGCTCTTGGCGATGACGACGACCAGCAGCGCCCCGACGGCGCCGAGGAAGTACAGCATTGGTCCCTCCGGGAGGATGCCCCGATTCTAGCGGGGCGCGGGGGGCGCGTCCACCGAGGGAGCGCGCCCCGGGCGGGGCCTTTCCCCTACCAGCGGAAGTCCGCCACGAAGACGTTCGTCTCGCCCTCGGACTTCGCGTGGCGGTTGGAGGCCCACATGAGCTTCCGGCCGTCGGGGCTGAACATCGGGAAGCCGTCGAACACGGGTGCCGTGGTCACGCGCTCGAGCTTGTCCGCGGTGGCCATCGTCTCGGAGGCGTCGACGAGGTAGAGCTCGAAGTTGCCGCTGCGGGGGGCGACGAAGTTCGACGAGAAGATCAGCTTGGTGCCGTCCGGGCTCCAGGAGGGCCCGAAGTTCGCGCCGCCGACGGCGGTGACCTGGCGCTGGTTGGAGCCGTCGGCGTCCATGACGAAGAGCTCGACGCGACTCGGCCGGATCATGCCCTGGGCGAGGAGCTCGCGGTACTGCCGGAGCGAGGCGGAGTCCTGCGGGTGGTTCGCGCGGTAGACGATCTTCGTCCCATCGGGCGACCACCAGGGGCCCCCGTCATAGCCGGGCGTGTTCGTCAGGCGGCGCACGTTCGTCCCGTCCACGTTCATCGTGTAGATGTCGAGGTCGCCGTCCTTGAGCGAGGTGAACACGATCGTCCTGCCGTCCGGGGAGAGGATGCCCTCGGCGGTGTAGACGTCGTAGTTCGTGAGGCGCTTGACGTCGGTCCCGTCGCGATTGCTGGTGTAGATGTCGTACGGGTCGAGCGGCCAGACGTAACCGGCGGAGGGGTCGGGCCTGGCGGGGCAGGCGTCCTGGTGCGCCGTGGTGGATGCGAAGAAGAGCCGGTCGTTCCCGGGGAAGAACCAGCCGCAGGTGGTCTTGCCGCGCCCGTCGGAGACGCGCGCCACGTCGGAGCCGTCGGCGCGCATCACGTACTGCTGGTCGCAGGCGCGGCCGTCGCGCGAGGACTGGAAGGTGATCCACTTGCCGTCGGCGCTCCAGTACGCCTCGGCGTTCTCGCCGCCGAAGGTGAGCTGGGTGATGTTCGAGAGCCGGTCCTCGCCGGGCTCGGCGGCGACGGTCACGGCGGGGGTGGATGGCTTGCAAGCCGCCGCGCTGAGCAGCGCGGCGGCGATCAGGATTCGCTTGGACATCGGTACGCTGGAGAGGGAGAGGTGGGGAGGGACTGCGGATGCTGCGATCGCGCTACTCCGGCCGGGCGGCAGGCGCCGCCGGCGAGCCCGCGAGCGCCAGCAGCTCAGCGGTGGTGCGCCCCTTCTTCAGGAGCTCGATCGCCTTGAGGAGCTGCGGATCCTCCTTCACGTCGCGCCGCTTCCAGGTGGAGTCACCGAAGGCGCGACGGGCGACGCGGTCCGTGAGGAGGCGATCGACGTAGCGCTGGCCGGCCGTCCAGTCGGTGGACTCCACCGTGACACCCTTGGCCGTGAGGCGCTTGAGGAACTCGCTCCGCATCGCGGGGCTCACGGTGAAGTCGGGGGTGAGCGAGCCCTTGAGGCTGAATGCGTAATCGTCGAGCACGAGGTAGACGTCCTGCGAGCGCGGGACGAGGGCGCGGGCGAGCTTCTGCTCGGCCGTGGAGAGCGTATCGTACGGCACGATGACGTCGGGCGTGATCGCGCCGCCGCCATAGACGATGCGGCCGCCGTCGGACTTGAACTGCGGGCGCGCGAGGCGCACCGCATCCGTCTCGAGCGAGTCGGGCGTGACCTCCACGTAGTTCCCGTTGCCGTCGAGGTGGCGCTCCTTCTGGATGGAGCGCCCGCTCGGCGTGTACCACTTGCCCGTGGTGAGCTTGATGGCGTAGCCGCCGTCGAGCTGGTAGACCGACTGCACCAGGCCCTTGCCGAACGAGGTGGTACCGACGATGAGGGCGCGGTCATGGTCCTGGAGCGCGCCGGCGACGATCTCGGAGGCCGAGGCCGAGTAGCCGTCGGTGAGGATCACCAGCGGGATGGTCGGCGCGATCGGGTCGGCCTCGGCGATGTAGCGCTCCGGCGGTCCCACGCGGCCGCGGACCGTCGCGAGCTCCTTCCCGCGCGGCAGGAAGAAGTTGGTGAGCTGCAGTGCCTGGTCGAGGAAGCCCCCCGTGTTGCGGCGCAGGTCGAGCACCACGCCCTTCGCCCCCTCCGCCTGCAGGCGGCGGAGGTTGTCGGCGAACTCGCGCGTGGTGGTCTCGTTGAACTGTTGCAGCGGGATGTAGGCGGTCTTCTCCTCGAGCATCAGCGCGAAGGGGATCGCGGGGATGCGGATGGTGCGCCGCGTGAACTCGACCTCGAACGGCTGGGCGACGCCGGGGCGGAGGAAGCGCGCCTTCACCTGCGTGCCGGGACGTCCCTTGAGGCCCGCGGAGACCTGTGCCGTGGTCCAGCCGCGGGTGGACGCGGTGTCCACGCCAACGATGCGGTCACCCTCACGGATGCCCGCCTCCTCGGCCGGCGTGTTCGGGTAGACCTTGCTGATCATGATCGACCCTTCGTGATCCTCGATCAGCATGCCGATGCCGCCGTAGAACCCACCGGTGGTGGTGTTGAACTCCTCGAGGTCCTTCGGCGTGTAGAGTTGCGAGTAGGGATCCTCGAGCGCCTCGACCAGGCCGCGCGCGGCCTTCTCGTAGAGCGCGCCCGTGCCGATGGAGTCGACGAACCGGTCGCTCACGATCGAGAGGACCTGATCGAAGAGGCGTGCGCTGTTGCGCGCGCCCTGCTCCTGGACGACGAACGCCGCTCCCACCATCGGGAAGGCGACGAGGGCGATCAGGGCGAGTCTCTTGGCTCGGGACATGACGGTGGCAGCCTGTGTTGGGAGTCTCAAGGAACGTAAGTACCATCTACGCCCGGGGCTACCGGTGAGTTCCGCCGTGACACGGCGAGCGGCGTCGTAGGCCGCGGGGCCGTTCCGCGGCCCGTCGCCGGTCAGCGCCGCGTGTCCGTGAGGTCGTAGGCCACGCTCCAGGCCCGCCCCGCCTGCTCGAACTCCGCCCGTTTCACGAGGCCGGCCGTGAGAAGCATCTCGTGTGCGGGCTGGAGCACGCGCTGCAGGTGCGAGGGGTAGCGCTGGGCGAGCGGGAGGAGCTCGGCGAGGCGCTCGAGGGGGAGGCGCCACCGCGCCCCCTGCTCGACTCGGACGGCTTCGGTGAGGCGGTAGATGCGGCGCGCGACGGGGGAGGAGAGCGCGAAGTAGCGTGGCGCGTTCAGCGTGGTCGTGTGGCCCGCTTCGATGTTGGAGCGGAGGTGCGGGTCGAGCACCACCCTGGCATCGCCGGGCTCGTTGGAGGCGAGGGAGGGGAAGAGTGCGAGCTGGTCGCGGTCGGTGAGGCGGCGCCGGTCGATCGCCACCGCGCTCAGCAGGGTGAACCGGACCGTGACGCTCCGCCCCTGCTTCGCATCGTACCAGGCGCCCTCGCTCTCGAGGACGGTGCGTTCGAGGCGGCCGAGGGCGCCGCGCAGTTGCTCGTAAGTGCGGCCGTCCACGCGTCGGCCCATGGAGCGCAGGAAGGCGTGGAGGGTGAAGTGGAGCGCGCCGTCGGCCGGACCCTCGGCCTCGTGGAATCGGCGCATGAGTTCGACGAAGACGTCCTGGTCGAAGGTCCCCGGGAGTCGTTCCCCGGGCGCCGGGAGGACGCGCCACCGTCCGCCCTGATCGGCAGTGAAGGAGACGGCCGAATCGTCCGAGCTGTCGGAGAGTCGAAAGAGCGGGAGGGCCTCGAGGGCGCGGTCGAGGAGCACCGTGCGCGACGGAGGCCGGCGACGCGAGGCCGGGGGCATCCGACTCTAATGTTGTGGGGCACGTGAATCCGGGCAAGACCCCTGCGTTGATCCGGGGGAGCGCCTAGCGCACGTCCTCGCGTCCGAGTGCAGCTCGCACGGACTCGCGGATGGCGACCATCGCGGACTCACGGGAGGCGGCTGAATCCTCGCGGACGTGGAGCTCGATGCCGTCCGCGACGACGATGCGACGCCACGCCGCGGTGAGGTCGTCGTCGCGATGCACGGCGGTGTCCACGCCGTTGCCGAGCGCCGGCGCGAGCGAGCCGGCGACGCGCTTCTCGAGCTGGTCGCCCTGCATGTTCGCGATCTCGCCCTTGATCACGTCGAGCGTCTGCCCCTCGCGCTGCCGGATCTTGATCGCGAGGAGCTGCAGGAGGTGCTTGTAGTGATAGGTGGCGGCGGTCCCCTTCCCTTCGGGGTGGTCGAGCAGCCCGTTCGCCACATAGAAGCGGATGGCGCGCGCGCTCGGCGTCGCGCGCGCCGAGGTGTTCGTGGGTCGCATGCCGGCGGCGTCGACCAGGGCGGTGGCATGCGCTGCGAGGCCGCGGGCGTTCCACGGGGCGTGACGCGAGTGTGCGCGCAGCAGGGCGACGGGTGAGTCCGACATCGTGCGCAAACATTAGCGCCACGGCGTCCCGCTGGATAGGCGAGCCGTCGCGCGACTTCCGTCGTCGAGAGATGTGCCCGGAGACGCGGAGGGAATGGACGGATGCACGACGCCCGGCGACGCGGTGACGTCGCCGGGCGTCAGAGGAGCGCGCGGCTCCTATTTCTTCTTCGCGGCCTTCTTCGTCGGCTTCCGCGCCGCGGGCTTCGCCTTCTTCGCCACCTTCTTGGCGACCTTCCTCACGACCTTCCTCACGACCTTCTTCGCGGCCTTCTTGACGGCTTTCTTCGCGGCCTTCGCCTTCTTGACGACCTTCTTCTTGACCTTGGTGACGACCTTCTTCTTCGCGGCGGCCTTCTTGGGCTCCACGAGCTTCGCCGCCGCCTTTGGAGCGGCCTTGGGTGCGGCCTTGGGTGCGGCCTTGGGTGCGGC
>CAZHAG010000079.1:5249-12624 GCA_964529705.1 uncultured Gemmatimonas sp.
GCGGCCTTGGGTGCGGCCTTGGGTGCGGCCTTGGGTGCGGCGGGCTTCGCGGGGGCGGCCATCTCCTGGGCCTTCGCGGCCGTGGGCACCTCGCTCTCCCCGGTCTCGAAGATGCTCGGCACGCGGGGCTTCTCGGCCGGGCGGCGGCCGCGACGGCGGGGCGCGATGGACTCGCCGAAGAGATCGCCTTCGTCGTCATCGTCGCCATCGGCGGAGGGCGCCACACCGCCCTCCTCGTCATCGTCGTCCGACTCGTCGGTCGAGTCCCAAAGGGAGTCGGACTGGTCCTTGTTGATGGCCCAGCCGCCGTCCTCGTCATCGTCGTCGTCATAGGAGGCCTTGCCGCCGCCGCCCCCGTACCCGCCGTCCTCGGAATCGTCGTCGCGATCCGAGAAGAGTCTGTCGAACAGCGCCTCGTCGAGCGGCATCGCACCCTCCTGTTGGTGAATCGCGAAACTCTTCAGGACGCTGAATACACTGGGCGACCCCCTGCCGTCAAGCGGGAATCAGCGTGGGGCGGTCCTCGGCGAATCTCCGGGCGCGAGGCGCGCCCGGCACGCCCGGGTTACTCGGCCGACGCGTCGAGGAACTGGAGGGTCTTGCGCCGTGTGACGACCACGTGGAGGGCCTCGAAGACCCTGGGTTCCAGGAGCTTGCCCGAGCGTTCCCGGAGGAAGTTGACCGCCTCCGGAGGCGACAGGGAGTCGCGCCAGGCGCGGCGGGAGGTGAGGGCATCAAAGGCGTCCGCGGCGGCGAGGATGCGCCCCCCGATGGCGATGGCCTCGCCCGACTTCTGGTTGGGATACCCCTGGCCGTCCCAGTGCTCGTGGTGGTCCTGGATGGCGGCGAGGACGTGCGCGATGGGCTTGAGCGGCGTGAGGATCTCGATGCCGATGCGCACATGGTCCTTCACGTGCTCGAACTCCTCGGGGGTGAGCTTCCCGGGCTTGTTGAGCACCGACTCCCGGATGCCGATCTTGCCGACGTCCATGAGGCGTCCCGAGAGGCGCATCGCCTCGATGTCGTCATCACTCATCCCGAGCTGCGAGGCGATCGAGGCGGCGAGGTCGGCCACCCGGTCGGAGTGGCCGCCGAGGAATGGGTCCTTCGCCTCCTGCGCCTGCACGAGGGACTTCACGACGTCCACGACGACGCTGTGCAGCATCTGCCGCTCGCGCGTGATCTCCTCGGTCTGTGCGGCGACCTCCTCCCGGATGAGGCGCTCGACCTTGCGCTGCTCGATCGAGAGGTCGCGCTTGTGCAGGACGCGCTCGACCGCGGCGGCGAGGTCCGCCAGCTCGATCGGCTTCATCAGGTAATCCATCGCCCCCTGCGCGAGCGCCTCGGTGGCGGTGGGAGCGTCGTTCACCGCGGTGAGCATCATGACCGCGAGGTCAGGATCGAGGTCGAGCGCGGCGGGGACGAGCTCAAGGCCCGTCATGCCGGGCATCCGCACGTCGGCGAGCATGAGGACGTGCTTCTCGCGTGCGAGCAGGTCAAGGGCGGCGGGCCCCGCATCGCAGGTGCTCACCTCGTAGCCGCGCGAGCGGAGGAACTTCGCGAGGGCGGTGCGGATCAGCTCCTCGTCGTCGACGACGAGGATGCGACGCACCGCCGGTTCGGCGACGGAGCGGATGGCGCGGGTCAGCCGGGACGGTTGGGACGTACGCTGGTCGGTCATCGGATCGGGTTCTCCCTCGGCGAGCCGGTGCGTGGGGCTAAGATACGCCCTGCATCGTCGGGGGCCAGCATGGATTTCGAGGGTCGGCGGGTGGGTGCTTCCAGAGTATCGGCCGCCTCACTCACTCCTCGACGAACTCGACCGTCACGTCGCGCCTCACGATCCCGGCCTGCGCGCCGCGCTCGAGGAAGAGCCGGATCGCCTCGCGCCCGCGCTCGCCGTAGTCGAGGGTCCAGTCGTTCACGTACATGCCGACGAAGGTGTCCGCCTTGGAGCGGTCGAGCCCTCGTGCGTACTGCATCGCGTGATCGAGTGCAGCCTCGCGGTGATTCAATGCATACGCGATACTGGCGTGTAGGTGGCGCGAAATCTTTCTCATCATCGCTGGACCGAAGTCCTTCCTGATCACGTTTCCGCCGAGCGGGAGGGGGAGTCCCGTGTCCTCGTACCACCACTCGCCGAGGTCCGCGATCAGGTGCAGCCCCAGCTCGCCGAAGGTGAGCTGTCCCTCGTGGATGAGGAGTCCGATGTCGACGTTGCGGTCGGCCACCGCCTGCTCGATCTGGTCGAACGGGATGACGACCGCCTCGAAGTTGGGCTCGTAGAGTCGCAGGGCGAGATAGGCGCTCGTCTTGAGGCCCGGAACGGCGATCCGCTTGCCTGCCACCTGCGCCCTGGTCATCGGTTCGCGCGCCACGAGGCGCGGACCGTAGCGGTCGCCCATGGAAGCGCCGCTCGGGAGGAGGGCGTACCGGTCCGCGATGTCGGCGTAGGCGTGGATGCTGACGGCGGTCACCTCAAGCTCGCCGCGCATCGCGCGCTGGTTCAGGGACTCGATGTCCTGCAGCTCGTGCACGTAGGTCAGTCCCTCGGTGTCGACCTTGTCGGTGGCGAGCGCGTAGAACATGAAGGCGTCGTCGCTGTCGGGGGAATGCGCGACGCGGATGGTGCGTGGGGAATCGGTCATGACGGTGGTGTGGCGATGGGTGGCGTCAGTCGCGGGCGGGCGGGCGCGTGGTCCCGATCGTCGGTCCACTGGCGGCCTCGCGCGCCGCGGCTTCGATGTCCGGCCCGTGGTCGACGTACTCCGGGAGGGCCTTGGGTCGCTCGCGGGGGAGCGCGGTGAGGAAGCGATCCGCGTAGCGCGAGCGCGCGAGGGAGTCGAGCTGCAGTCCGGCGGCGCGCATCGCGAGGATGAGTCCGAGCAGGTGCGCCGGCTCGGCCGCGAGGATGGTATCGGCCTGGGCGCGGGCCATGGGCCCGTCGCCGCTCACGATACCGAGGAGGCCGAGGTCGTAGCGCCGGTGCGCGTCGAGCGGTTCGAGGGCGGCCATGCTCTGGATCGCCATCGGCGAGAAGAAGCGCACGCTGTCGTCCTGCCCCTGCGCGACGTACGTCATCACGCGCTGGAAGAGGCGGTCCGCGCGCTCCTCGGGGGACATCTGCGAGATGTCGGGGGCGCGACCCGGGGCCGCGGCCACGGTCGGCGGGGGCGCAGCGGGCGAGCGCTTCCAGTTCATCCCGGCGATGAACGCGAGGAGGGAGAGCACCGCGATCGCCGCGATGCTCCAGGGGAGGGCCGTGGAGGCGCCGGCCGGGCCGGACGTGCCGGAGGCCGCGCCGGGGGCCGCGCGCTGCGCGCCCGCTTCCATGGGCTCGCCGCAGCGATGGCAGAACCGGGCGGTCGCGGTGAGCGAGGCGCCGCAGTTGGAGCAGAATCGGGTGGCAGGCATCGCCTGCAAGGTAATCGAGGCGGTGCCGCCGCGAACGAGGTGCCGTCGGTGCGCGCAGCCGTGCGCGCGCAGCCGTGTGCGCGCAGCCGTGTGCGCGCAGCCGTGCGCGGGCCGGATGGCGCGGGAGATGCCGTCACGCCGATATTGCGGGCACGATGACCGTCCCACGACCGATCCCCGCCGACCTGAGCGGCGCCAGCGCGAAGGAGATCCTCGAGCTCGCGCACGCCCACCAGGTGCGCTTCCTGCGCCTGCAGTTCACCGACATCCTCGGCGTGAACAAGAACGTCGAGGTGCCGGCGTCGCAGTTCCAGAAGGCACTCGCGGGGGACATCCTCTTCGACGGCTCCTCGATCGAGGGGTTCGTGCGGGTGGAGGAATCGGACATGCTGCTGCGCCCGGACCTGGCGACCTTCCGGATCTTCCCCTGGGGGGACCCGCACAGCCGCGTGGCGCGCGTGATCTGCGACGTGACGTATCCCGATGGCCGCACCTTCGAGGGAGACCCGCGCTTCGTCCTCAAGCGGCAGGTGGCGCGTGCCGCGAAGCTGGGGTTCGAGATGAAGGCCGGGATGGAGGCCGAGTTCTTCCTCTTCCGTCCGGCGGCCGACGGCGGCGCGGCGACGCTCACGCACGACGTGGGCGGGTACTTCGACCTCGCGCCGATGGACCGCGGCGAGGACGCGCGGCGCGCGATCGTCGCGGTGCTCGAGCAGATGGGGTTCGAGGTGGAGGCCGCGCACCACGAGGTGGCGCACGGCCAGCACGAGATCGACTTCCGCTACGCCGACGCGCTGACGACGGCCGACAACATCGCGACCTTCCGGTTCGTGGTGAAGCACGTCGCGCAGCAGTTCGGCCTGATCGCGTCGTTCATGCCCAAGCCGGTGTTCGGGCAGAACGGGAGCGGCATGCACACGCACCAGTCGCTCTTCAAGAAGGGGGAGAACGCCTTCTACGACGCCAAGGGGGAGTTCGAGCTCTCGGCCACGGCACATCACTACATCGGCGGGCTGCTCACCCATGCGCGCGGGATGAGCGCGATCACGAACCCGCTCGTGAACTCCTACAAGCGGCTGGTGCCGGGGTACGAGGCGCCGGTGAACGTGGCCTGGTCCATGCGCAACCGCTCGCCACTCATCCGCGTACCGGACCGCCGCGGTACGGGCACGCGCGTGGAGCTGCGCTCGCCCGACCCGGCGGCGAACCCGTATCTCGCGCTGGCGGTGATGCTCGCCGCCGGGCTGCACGGCATCGAGACGGAAGCGACCTCCCGCGAACCGGTGAACCAGAACATCTGGGAGATGAGCCACCGGGAGCGCCGCCGCCTGCGGATCGACGACCTGCCGCGCGACCTGAACGAGGCGTGCGACGAACTGGAGAAGGACGGCGAGATCACGGCCGCCCTCGGCGAGCACGTCACCGCGCACTTCCTCGACGCCAAGCGCACCGAGTGGCGCGAGTACATCTCGCAGGTGTCGGCGTGGGAGCTGTCGGAGTACCTCACGAAGTACTAGGCCGGGCGCCCGCCGCGGTTTGGTCGGGGAAACCACCGCGCCGAGGCCGGGAATCCCTTCTCGGCATGTACGCCGCCCCTGGGCATATTGCGAGCATGGACTGACTCGTGATCCCGGAGGCGCCGATGTATCGCTCGATCCTCGTTCCCGTGGACGGTTCCAAGCTCGCCGAGCGCGCGCTCGTGCTCGCCGTCCCGCTGGCCGACCAGCACAACGCGGCCCTCACGCTGCTCAGCGTGCACGAACCGATCGCGGACCTCACGCTCGGCGGCGGCGCACCCGTGCGCGACCCGGCGCTCGACAACGAGTGGCGCAAGGAGCACCGGGAGTACCTCACGAAACTCGCCAAACGCGTAAGCCGGCGGACCACGGCGCCCGTGAAGACGGAGTTCCTCGACGGTCGCACCGTGCCGACCATCGCGAAGTACGCGGACGAGCAGGGTGTCGACCTCATCGTGATGTGCACGCACGGGCGCGGCGGGTTCCAGCGCTTCTGGTTGGGGAGCGTCGCCGACGGGCTGGCCCGCGTGAGCAAGGTACCGCTGCTGCTCGCTCGCGGCGGGCGTGCGCCCGGGAGCCGGATGGTCGGAGCCTCGCTCTTCCGCCGCGTGATGGTCCCGCTCGACGGGTCCGAGCGTGCCGAGGGGGCGCTCCTGGCCGCCAAGGCGCTGCTCGGCGACGCGCACGCGGCGATCACACTGGCCCATGTGGTCCATCCGATGTCAGCGGCGGCGGCGGCGAACCTGGCGCCGCGGCCCGAACTGGACCCGACGGCCTCCTACCTGGAGCCGCTCGCGGCGAAGCACCGGAGCGGGTCGCTCGTGATCGACCACGACTTGCGCACGAGCGGGAACGTGGTGCGCACCCTGCTCGAGATCGCCGATGCACACGACGCCGAGCTGATCGCGATCTCGAGCCAGGGGCTCGGCGGGCTGCAGCGGATGGTCGTGGGCAGCGTCGCGGACAAGCTCGTCCGCACGGCCCGAGTGCCCGTGCTGCTCGCGCCGTCGGCGGCGACGTAGCCGCCGCCGACCGCGCGGCGAGCTCAGCTCACTGCTTGCGCATGGCGGTGAAGGTCGCGCCGCCCATGCCGCCGAAGTCGACGATCCCCCTGAGCGTGTTCGCGTCGGTCGCCACGCCGATGTAGGTGAGCGTCGGCGCGTCGGCGTTCCCGCCGTTGGACAGCACGAAGCGGAGCGAGTCGCCCTTCGCGGAGCCTTCGATCGCGCGGAGTCCCATCATCTGGGAGCTGTAGGTGCCGGTGATCTTCGTGCCTTCCTGCTTGAGGGTCACGGTCGGGGTGCCGGTGCCGTTGTCGGTCACGACCGTGAACTGCCAGGTGCCGGAGAAGTCGATGCGCGCGATCGCGGCGAGCGCGACGGTGGAGGCGAGCGCGAGTGAGGCGATGGCGACGAGCGCCGTGCGGATGCGGAGCATGGATCAGTCCCTGCGAACGAGTGGAGGGAGCGCCCGTCCGGAGTGACGGTCGCTCCCTCCACTCAAGATAGCGGGGCCGGCGGTCAGGGCACCTGCAGCGACAACCCCGACGGCTTGAGGGCATCGTTGACACCGCCGACCATGGCGAACACCGGCGCGGCATCCCGCATGGCCGCGTCGAGTGCCGCCGTCGCCGCTGTCGCCTGCGCGCGGCTGCCGGCGCTCGGCACCTCCCAGATGCCGATCAGCGCGTTCTTGATGGCGCCGACGCGGCCGAGTGCGTTCTCGGCGTTGGCGCCGCCGAACCCGCCGAAGCCACCACCCCCGCCACCGCCTGGACCGCCCGCGGCTCCACCGGCCGGCGGTCCGGGCACGCGGCCCGCCGCCACGCCGAACTTCACGCGGATGGCGTCGAACGCCTTCTCGAGCGCGGCCAGCTGCGTGCGCGCCGCGGCGCTCACGTTCTGCGTGGAATCGAGCTTCGACTTCGCGATCGCGATCTGCGTGCCGAGCGTGTTGAGGCGGATCGCCATCGCACTGCCGCGACCCTGCGCCTCGTGCAGGTCGGTGACCAACCTGTCGTACGCGGCGCGCTCGGCGACCGTGAACTTCACCTCCGGGTCGCCGATCACGCGCATCGGCTTGGAGTCGATCACCTTGCCGTCGGCGACGAGCGACACCGTGTATGCGCCGGGCGCGACGTACGGGCCGGCGTTCGCGGCGCCGCCGAAGCCACCGAAGCCGCCGCCGCCCGGTCCGCCGCCGGGGCCGCCGGCCGCGCAGGGGTTCAGCGGCAGGTAGCCGGGCGTGGGGAGCGGCGCGCGTACGCCGGGGACCGGCCGTGCTCCACCCTGTCCGCCGCCACCGCCACCACCGCCGCCGCCGCCTCCTCCCGCGCCGGGTCCACCGGCACCAGGGACTGTGGCGTTGGGCGTTACCCGCATGTCCCAGCAGACGGTCTGGATGCCCGGACGGTTCTTGCTCGCCGGAACGCTCACCTCGCGCAC
>CAZHAG010000080.1:0-1870 GCA_964529705.1 uncultured Gemmatimonas sp.
GCGGTGGTGCCGGTCGATCCGGCGCTCGGTCTCCTGCCGCACCTCCTCGTGGACCCTCGCCTTGGCGGCCTCCCGCTCCCAGCGCTCGGCGAGGAACTCGAGGCGTGCAGCCACGTCGAGCCGCTGCACCACCTCGTCCTTCTCGGCGGCCCGCATCGCGCCACGCGCAGCGGCGAGGTCGGCGAAGCGCGAGGGGCGCTGGGCTTCGCGCCGGAGCAGGGCGGGGAGCTCGGCCGGGAAGTTCGTGTCGAGTTCGACGCGCGCATCGGCGGCGAGCGCCACCCGGTGCATGAAGGCCTTGGCCGCCGCGTCATCGCGGAGCGTCTCCTCCACCGCTTCCACGCGCGCGAAGGCGTAGCCGGCGATCGCATCACGGGTGGTGGTCGCCGCGCGCGCGCGGGCGAGTCCGACCAGCGTGACCTGGGCGGTGCCGCCGGCGGGTTCCCGCCGGTCCATCAGGCGCGCGATGACGCCGATCCTCCCCTCGGCGCGCCGAGCCGCCCCATCCCGTTCCTCCGGCTCGAGCACGCAGATCACGAGCGTCCCCTCGTCCGGATGCGCGGCGAGCAGCGCGAGGTTCTCCGCGCTCGCCACCTGCACCGCGATGCGACCGCCGGGGAAGACGATCGTCGAGCGGAGCGCCAGGAGGGGCAGGTCCGCGGGGAGCGCGACGTCCGAGGGCTCTCTCACGATCCCAAATGTAAGACGCTTGCTCGCTTTCGCGCATCAGTCAGGCGCACGCCGGATGGCCGTGACCCGCGAGGGCGCGCAGGGTTCAGCGCACGCCTCCGGCCTCCTCGATGCGCTGCATCGCCGGTCGGCTCACGAAGACCTGGTCGATGAACCGCTCGCCCCACGAGCGCGCGGTGATGTCGAGGTACTCCCGGCGCACGGGGTCGCCGTGGCCGGGGTGCAGGCGCTTCCAGAGCGAGGCGCGGACGTTCGGATCCGCGCCTCGCTCGAGCAGCAGTTCGGTGAAGGGCGCGATGAACGGCCCCCGATCGCGATAGTTCATCCAGAAGTTCGGCTGGGACACCACCGTGTTGAAGAGCGGCGTGTGCCCGCCGAACCCCGCGCGCCCGACGCGCGACCGGACGTTCGGGTCCATCCCCCGGTCGAGCAGCCACCGCCCGATCTCCAGCTCGTCGAACTCCACGCACATGTGGAGCAACGTCGATCCACCCAGCGGTGTGCCAGTCGTCGCGTCGAGTGGGTCGCCGCACCCCATCTCCGCCGGGTAGATCTCGCGGTGCGAGAAGGTCCGCGTGAGGAGAGCCGGGTCGCGGCGCAGGTGCGCCTCCAGCAGGTCGATCCGCCCCCGATGCAGCGCCATCACCGGCGTTTCCGGGAGCGCGAGTCCGGCCTTCGCGTACAACTCGAGGATCGCGTGCTTCCGCTCGGGATTCCGGCCGTCGGTCTCGAGCACCACATCCACCGGCGCGAGCCGTGCGCCCCGCTCATCCACCACGCGCGCGCCGAGCGAGAGGAGGAGCTCGGTGCCGGACGCGCTGAGCGTGTACGCCGGACCGCCGAGCGCTCCGGGCTTGAGGGCCGGGCGCCCGGCCAGGTCGTGGATCATCCGCGCGGTCTCGACGTGCCCCTGCAACGCGGCCCGGCCGGCGGCGGACTCGAGGTCGCGTGCGCCCTCGTCGTACAGGAACCGGATCAAGCGGTCGCGGCCGAGGTTGGCGGCGTAGGTCAGGGGCGGACCCCAGTTGCTGTCGGCGCGGACCAGCACCTCCTCGCGCAGGAGCGCGGGGTTCAGCCGCAGGATCCGTCGCAGGGTGTCGAGGTCATCGGTCCAGATCGCCTCCACCATCTCGACGGCCTGCACGAGCCGGCTCCAATTGCTGGCCTGGTAGGCGCGCGC
>CAZHAG010000080.1:1970-6415 GCA_964529705.1 uncultured Gemmatimonas sp.
CGCGTCGAAGGCCTCTCAGGTGGACTCGGTCCTTCCCGCGGACGGGGGGCGCCCTGCGCGCCTGCCCCACGATGTGCCCGGCCGCCTCCTCGCGCAACGCCGCCGCCGCGCCCCGGCGACGGTCCGGCCACCCCCGGGCCACCCTCCGGTCATCCCCCGGCGCCCACTCCCGCCCCTTGGTCACGGGCCCCGAACTGCTTATTCTTCAAGGCTCTATGTTCACGGAACTATCCGAGAAGCTGGAAGCCACCTTCGCGCGCCTGCGCGGACGCGGCGTGCTCACCGAAGCCGATATCAAGGACGGCCTGCGCGAAGTGCGCCGGGTGCTCCTCGAGGCCGACGTCAGCTTCCAGCTGACCCGCGAGTTCCTGGAGCGCGTGGAGAAGCGCGCCGTGGGCATCGCGCAGCTCAAGACGGTCCAGCCGGCGCAGCAGCTGGTGAAGGTCGTCTACGACGAGCTGACGGTGATGCTCGGCGAGCGGAAGGAAGGGCTCAGGATGTCCACCCTGCCGCCGACCGTCGTGATGATGGTCGGACTCCAGGGCTCAGGAAAGACGACGACCGCCGCCAAGCTCGCTCGGCGGCTGAAGGGTGAGGGACGCGCGGTGCGGATGGTGGCGGCGGACGTGTATCGCCCCGCGGCCATCGACCAGCTCGAGACGCTGGGGAAGGACCTCGGCATCCCGGTCTACGCCGACCGCGCGACGCAGGATGTGGTGAGGATCGTCCGCGCCGGCGTGGAACAGGCGCGGAAGGAGCGGGACCGGGTGGTCATCCTCGACACCGCCGGCCGTCTCCAGATCGACGAGGCGATGATGGACGAGCTGCGCCGCGTGAAGGAGGCGGTGCAGCCCGATGAGATCCTGCTCGTGGCCGACGGCATGACCGGCCAGGACGCGGTGCGGATCGCGCAGGGGTTCAACGACGCCTTGGGCGTCACCGGCGTGGTGCTCACCAAGATGGATGGCGACGCGCGCGGTGGCGCGGCGCTCTCGATCTACGGGGTCACGAAGAAGCCGATCAAGTTCATCGGCGTGGGCGAGAAGACGGACGCGCTGGAGGAGTTCCATCCCGACCGCATGGCGGGACGGATCCTCCAGCAGGGCGACGTGCTCACGCTGGTGGAGAAGGCGCAGGAGACCTTCGACGCCGACGAGTCGAAGCGCCTCGAGAAGAAGGTGCGCAAGGAAGGGATGGACCTGCAGGACTTCCTGAGCGCGATGAAGCAGATGCAGAAGCTGGGGCCGCTCCAGAATGTGCTGAAGATGCTCCCCGGCGTGAACGCGAAGATGATGAAGCAGGCCAGCGAGGCCGACCCGAAGCGCCTGAAGCACGCGGAGGCGATCGTGCTCTCGATGACCGCCGAGGAACGGAAGAACCCCGGGCTGATCAACGGCTCGCGCCGGGCCCGGGTCGCCAAGGGTTCGGGACGGCCGGTGAGCGAAGTCAATCGCCTGCTCGAGCAGTTCCGCGAGATGTCCAAGATGATGAAGCGAATGGCGCAGAAAGGCAGGTGAGAGGTGAGAGGTGTGAGGTGTGAGGTGGGAGGCAACGGCCACACACCTCGCTCCCACGGAGGCGCGGCAGCAGTACCCACCGCGCCCCTCACACCTCACACCTCATACCTCACACCTCGTAGTAGATCCGAGTGCGAGCCGGATATCCCGGACCCCGCGATGAGCTCGGAGCAGGACCCGCAACCCGATCCAGAGGAGCTCCACCATGGCAGTCCGTATCCGCCTCCGCCGCCAGGGCCGCAAGAAGGCCCCCACGTACCGCATCGTCGTCGCCGACGGCCGCTCGCCCCGCGACGGCAAGTTCCTCGAGATCCTCGGCCAGTACGCGCCGCGTTCGGGTGAGCAGGCCCTCCAGCTGAACGCCGAGCGCGCCAACTACTGGCTCGATAACGGTGCGCAGCCCTCCGACACCGTCCGCTCGCTGCTCCGCAAGGCCGGCGTGCTCAAGGCCCGCCACGAGACCCGCCTCGCCGCGAAGCTCGCGTCGAAGGCCGTCCCGGTGAAGGAGTAGTCCGGGGCGTGAGCCTCCCCGACTGCGCGAGCGTGGGGCGGGTCCGCCGCCCGCACGGCGTGCGCGGGGAACTGGTGGTGGAAGCATTGACCGACGAGCCGGACGCGATCTTCGCGCCCGGCCGTCGTCTTTTCCAGGGCACCCATGAGGGAACGCTCTGGGTGGATCCACGCACCCGTGCGCCACGTGAGCTGCACGTGACCGCCCTCCGACAAAAGATGGAGGGCTGGCTCGTCACGTTCGCCGAGATCACCGACCGCACCGAGGCGGAGCGCTGGAACGGGCGGCACCTCATGGTGCCGGTGGAGGAGCTCTCCGAGCCCGAAGAGGGCGAGGTCTTCGCGCACGACCTCGAAGGGATGATGCTCGTGGACGAGTCGGGGGCCGAACTCGGCCCCGTGGTCGCGTACTACGAGCTTCCGCAGGGCCTCCTGCTGGAGTTCAGAACGGCCACCGGGCTCGCGAGCCTCCCCTTCGTCGAGGAGTTCGTGATTGCGGTGCACGCCGAGCGGCGCCGGATCACGGTGCGGCTCCCCGAGGGGCTCCTCGACGCCTGAGCCCGGCTAGCGGTGCTTCTTCGCCTTGGCCCGCACGCCGAAGGGGTCGAAGCGCGGGATCACCCGACCGTCCACGTCCGTGAAGCCGTACTCCGCGGCCAAGTCCGCGACGAAGTGGATGCGCCCGGACTTGGCCAGCACCTTCGCGTCTCCCGCGAGCGCCGCCACGGCGCGCCCGACGTACTCGGTCGTCTCGCTCAGGTCGTAGCGGAACTGCTGGCGCACCGCCTCGCTGGTCATCGTCGACTCCACGCGCTCGGTGCGCATGAACCCCGGCATCAGCGTGATCGCGGCGATCCCGTGCTTCCGCCCGTCCGCGGCGATCCCGGCGAGCAGGCGATTGATCGTCACGTGGGAGAGGTCCCAGAGGAGCATCCCGTTGTAGTCGCCGAACGCAGTGCCGTCGAGCACCGACTCCGGCGTGCCCTCCATGAATCCGTCGGTCACGCCGACGATCAGGCCGCGCTTGCGGGGCGCCATGAGTCGCGCGGCGTGGAACGACATCAGGTAGTAGGCGCGCGCACCGCCATCCATCAGGCGGCGCCACTCGGACGCGGAGCGCTCCCAGAATGGCGTGCCCCAGCCGGCGAGGGCCTCATCGACGGTGGCCATGCCATCGGTGGCGCCCCAGACCGCGTTGGCGAGGACGTCCAGGCCCGCGCCCTCCGCCGCGATGCGCGCGAAGAGTGCCTCCACCGAGGACTCGTCGGCGCAGTCGGTGCGGACTGCGATCCCCCGGCCACCCCGCCTCGTCACCTCGTCCGCGGTGTCATCGATCGTGCCGGGCGCCCCATCGCTCGGCGGCGGCCCACCGCGCGTGGTGCGGCCCGCCACGTACACGGTCGCCCCTGCCTCGCCCAGTGCGAGGGCGATCCCGCGGCCCGCACCGCGGCTGCCCCCCGCGACCACCGCGACCTTCCCCTTGAGCGACCCCTCGAGCCGGAGTCGATCTTCCTGCACCTTCCGCTTGCGCGTGCCCATGCTTCCCTCCCGGAACGGCCTGTCTAGATTCTGAACGTGAGTGCAGTTATTATCTAAATGTCCATTTAGAAACCGTCAAGCCCCCTGATCCGCAGCCATGAGCCCACGTCCCCGGAAGGTGAGCGACGACCAGATCTTCGAGGCGGTGTACCGTGCGATGCAACGTGTGCCCGCGGCCGAACTCACCCTCGCCGAGGTGGGGCGGGAGGCGGGGATCACGGCGAGCGCCGTGGTCCAGCGCTTCGGGTCGAAGCAGGGACTGCTCCGCGCGCTGAACGCGCGCTTTGCCAAGGGCACGGAGTCTATGCTCGCCGGGCTCCGCCAGGCCGCGCCCACCCCGCTCGCGGCCATACGGGCGTACGCCGAGTGCTTCGCGGGGATGATCGCGTCGCGCGAGACGCTCGCGCACCACCTCGGCTACCTCCAGCTCGACCTGCAGGATCCGGTCACCTTCCGGCACGTCCAGCGCCACACCCGCACGACTCGTGCGACGCTCACGCGCTGGGTCGAGGAGGCCGTCGCCGCCGGCGAACTCCGGCTCGTCCCCGACGGCCGAACGGTAAGCGCGGGCAGCGCGGGAAGCGCAGAAACCGCAGGCGCCGAAGGAGCCGCAGGAACCGCAGGCGCATCGGGTGGCACCGCCGAATCCCTCGCGCGCGCGATCCACACGGCGGTCAACGGATCGATGATGACGTACCCCTTCTTTCGCGAGGGCGCCCCCGTGGCATGGCTCCGGGCCGACCTCGAGCTGGCGCTGCGGCCCTACCTCCCCAACGCGCGCTAACTTCCCTGCGTGCTGACCATCAACATCGTCTCCATCTTCCCGGACTTCTTCACCGGTCCGCTCGGCCTCAGCATCCCCAAGCGTGCGGCGGAGGC
>CAZHAG010000080.1:6515-12476 GCA_964529705.1 uncultured Gemmatimonas sp.
TTGCTCTGCGGGCACTATAAGGACGTGGACCAGCGCGTCGCGGACCACCTGGCCACCGAGGAGATCTCCCTGGGTGACTTCGTGCTCTCCGGTGGGGAGCCGGCCGCGCTGGCGATCGTGGATGCCGTGGTGCGGCTCCTCCCCGGCGCGATGAGCGACATCGAGAGCGCCCGGACGGATTCGTTCTACGACCGGGGGCTCTCGGCGCCGAGCTACACGCGGCCCGCGGAGTACCGCGGGTTCGGCGTGCCCGACGTGCTCCTCAGCGGGAACCACGCGGCGATCGAGAAGTGGCGTCGCGAGGAAGGGGAGCGGCTCACCCGCGAGCGGCGACACGAGCCGCACTGATGGAATCAGCCATCGCGCCGCGCCCGACGCGACTCTCACCAGCTGTGGAGCCCTGATGAACCGCCACGCGCTCACCTCGAAGACTGCTCGCGCCCTCGCCGCGCTCCTGCTCTCGGTCCTCGCGACCGAGCTCGCGGCCGCCCAGGCGCTCCCGAGCCCGCTCGTCCTGAGCGTCCGGCACAACACGCTCAAGAACCTCGCCCGTCCCGAAGGTGCGCTGAAGGCGCAGATCGATTCCATCGACGCCGAGCTCGCGACCGCGGGGCGGCTCGGGCGCACCGCGGAACAACGTCGGCTCTACGAGAAGGCGGCCGCCCTGCTCGCTCGTCGCCCCTGGACGCCGGAGACGGAGTTCGCGAGTTCACTGCTGCTGCGGACCGAGCACCAGGTGGTGGATCCCGCCCGCGCGTGGACCGTGCGCGTGGAACAGCTCTTCGCGCCTTCGCTCGAGCTCGCGCGGCCACTGCAGGCGCGCGCGGAGTTGCGGCAGCGCGCAGCCGGTGCGGCCCCCAACGCGCCGCTCACGGTCGTGAAGGAGGTCGGCACCTTCGTCGGCGTGCCGCGGGACCTGCGGGACGCGCCGTTCATCATCGAGGCGGATCTGGGCGATGTCGCCGATGGGTCGTACGTGATGGCCGTGGAGCTGCTCGACAGCGCGCGCACGCTCGGCACCGCGTCGCTGCCGATCGTCGTGCGTCACGGCCTCACGGCGCTCTCCGCGAGGCTCGAGGCGGCAGCCGCACGGGCCTCCGAACCGCTTCGTTCCGACCTGCGCTTCCCCGTCGAACGCCTGCGCAACGTGAACGCGAGCCGGCTCACGCTCTCGACCTTCAACGCGCGGCGCGACTTCGCCGCCGCCGAGTCGCTGCTCGCGCGCGTGGATGGCGGGGCCGATCCCTGGGCGGGACGTACGGGCGACCTCAAGCGACACTATCTCCTGGCGGCCGCCGGCGAGATCATGCCGTACCGCCTCTACGTCCCCACGTCGTATGCGCCGTCCCGGCCGCTCCCACTGATCGTCGCGCTCCATGGCCTCGGGGCGACGGAGGACTCGTTCTTCGAGGGATACGGGCGCCGGCTCCCGCGGCTGGCCGAGGAGCGGGGGTACCTGGTCGTCGCGCCGCTCGGCTACCGGGTGGACGGCGGCTATGGGGTTCGACTCGGGGGTGGCGCGGATCCCGCCGCCGTGCGCGCGAGCGAGCTCAGCGAGGAGGATGTGCTGCGGGTCATCGACGAGGTGCGCCGCCTGTACGCGGTCGATCCTGGGCGCATCTACCTGATGGGCCATTCGATGGGCGCGATCGGCACCTGGGCGATCGCCGCCAAGTATCCCGAGCGCTGGACGGCGCTGGGCGCGTTCGCCGGATTCGGCTCCACGGCCGCGGCCGCGGCCACGGCGGCGATCCCTCAGTTCGTCGTGCACGGCGATGCCGATGCCACCGTGACGGTGAACGGGTCGCGCATGATGGTCGCGGCGCTCAAGGGCGCGGGCGCCGAGGTCGTCTACATCGAGGTCCCGGGGGGGAATCACACGGCGGTCGTCGAGCCCCACCTGGCCGCGATGTTCGACTTCTTCGACGCGCACAAGGGGCGCGCGGCGCCGAAGCCTTAGGCAGGACGAACCTGGGGAGAGGGCAGGCCCCCCGTTGCGCAAAGCCCACAATCCCAGTAGCTTGCAAGGCTCAACACCAGACCCTCAAAACGGGCCGTTCGCCGCCCGGAGCCCCATATGCATCCGTTCATCGAGACCCAGAAGGAGTACATGAAGGACGTGCCGGCCTTCCGCGCCGGCGACACGCTCCGCGTGAACGTCCGCGTCAAGGAAGGCGAGAAGGAGCGCCTCCAGGCGTTCGAGGGGGTCTGCATCGCCCGTCGCGGTGCCGGCGTCGGCGCCACCTTCGCCGTCCGCAAGATCTCGAACGGCGTCGGCGTCGAGCGCATCTTCCCGCTCCACTCCCCGATGCTCGCCGACATCAAGGTCGTGCGCCGGGGCCGCGTGCGCCGTGCGAAGCTCTTCTACCTCCGCAATGTGACCGGCAAGGCCGCGCGCATCGCCGAGAAGCGGACCCGCGTGCAGGTGCCGGTCACGGGCGACGCCGAGGCGTAAGCCTCCCGCCGCGGTCGATGGCTGGCGGTTGGAGCACGATCGAGAAGTCCCTGCGTGCCGCGGGCGCGCGGTACATCGCAGGAGTGGATGAGGTCGGACGGGGCCCCTTGGCGGGCCCCGTCGTCGTTTGTGCCATCGTGATGCCCGGTGAGCGCCGCGCCATCCGTGGCGTCACGGACTCCAAGGCGCTCACCCGCGCCGAACGGGAGCGGCTCGCCGCCAGGATCCGGGATGAGGCAAGCGCGGTGGCCCTCGCGGCGGCCTCCGTCGCCGAGATCGCTCGCCACAACATCTACCAGGCCACCGCGCGCGCGATGGCGCGCGCCCTTGCGCGCCTCACGGTCCGGCCGGACGAGGTGCTGGTGGACGGCAAGCCGATCCGCACGCTGGCCGTGCCCCACCGGGCGATCGTCGGCGGCGACGCCCGGTGCTACAGCATCGGGTGCGCGAGCATCGTGGCGAAGGTGGTGCGCGACCGGCTCATGGCGCGCCTCGCGCGCCGGCACCCGGCGTACGGGTGGGAGTCGAATGCGGGGTACGGCACCCCGCAGCACCTGCAGGGCCTGCGCGAGGCGGGCCTCACGCCCCACCACCGGCGCGCGTTCTGCGAGACCGCACTCGGCGGCACTCCCGGGGCTTGAGTCCTCCGGGGGTCCTCGCCCTCAGGGCACCCGGCTCCAGACGGCGATGAACTGCGCGACCTGGCGACTGTTCCCGTAGCGGAGCGCGCTGTTGTCCCGCACGCCGCACTGCGCGCCCTGCGGCCAGGCGCGCTGCAGCGTCATCGTCAGCTCCGATCCAGGGGGGTAGACCTCGACGAACTCGGCGTCGGAGGTGAAGAGCGCGTCCACCGGGATGCCGGGGCGCGGGATCCCGTCGACGAATATGCAGGCCGCGCGGGTGATGACGACGCGCTGCCGGATGACGGTCGGGGCGCGCTCGAGGGCGGCCCACAGGTTGGGCGCGTTGGTGGCCTGGAGCTCGCGGGACCCGACGAGCGCCGCGCGGGGCGTGGCGTACTTGAGCCGCGCGTTCAGGTCGCGCAGCATCCACCCATCGAGGCTCGGGGAGAGGCTCGTGTCGAGTTGGATCTCGAGCAAGGCGTAGCCGCCATCCGGCACGACGGCGCTCACGACGCGCGAGACGTAGCCGCCTCGCTCCACGCGAAGGGCGAGTTCGCGGCCCCGGGCGAGGGGGATCGCGAACATCCCGGCTGAGTCCGTCGTGGCATTCGCGTCGGAGCCGAGCAGGAGGACACTGGCGCCGGCCAGCGGAGACTCCCGGCGCGCGTCGCCGACGATCCCTCGCACGCCCACCCAGCTCGCGGCGGCGAGCGCCGAGTCGTCCTGCGGGACGGCGCGCTCCAGCATCACGTCGCGGCGCAGCCCCTCCTCCGGCATGTCGATGTCGAACACGAGCGGCCGGAAGCCCAGCTTCCGCACGGCGATCGTCCACCGGCCTGCGCCGAGGCCGCCGAGGCGGAAGTCGCCGTCGCGTTCGCTGTAGGCGATGACGGTGCGCGGGCCCCGGGTGGCGCGTAGCACCGCTGCGTCAACGGCGGTGCCGTCCTGGGCACGGAGCCGTCCGGCGAAGAGCCCAGGCCTGCCCTGCTGCGCGAGGGCCGGGTCCGCGAGGACGGCCACGCAGAGCAGCAGGCGCGCGATGCGGGCCGGCGCGGCGACGCGGGATCGGGTGCGGGGTGGGGCGGGGGTCATGAGTCGCACGCCATGAAGTCTACCTACCCCCCGGACGGCCGGGGTTCCCCCGTCCCGGCGGGGACCTGACGCCTTCGGCCGTCGCAGCGCACCTTTCGCCGTCCCCCCTCCGCCACCATGCACGACACCGCACTCGCCAGCACCACCGACGCCGTCTCGCAGCTGCTCGTCGCGGCACTCCTCTTCGCCCTCTTCACGGTCCTCGCGCTCGAGAAGGCGCACCGGGTGCTGGTCGCGCTCGGCGCCGTCGCGGCCACGTGGGGGATCAGCTACCTCACGCCCTACCGCCTGCTGACGCTTGAGGGGGCGCAGCGCGCGCTCGACGTGAACGTGCTCCTCCTGCTGGCCGCGATGATGGCGTTGGTCGGCGTGCTCAAGTCGACCGGGGTGTTCGCGTGGGCGGTGGATGGCATCGTGGACCGCTTCGACGGGCAGCCGGTGCGCGCGATCGCGGCGCTCTGGTGGTTCACGGCGATCGCCTCGGCGTTCGTGGACAACGTCACGACGGTGATCTTCGTGACGCCGATCGTCGTCGCGATCATCAAGCGGCTGGAGCTCCCGGCGCTCCCGGTGCTCCTGCCGATGATCATGGCGGCGAACATCGGCGGCACGGCCACGTTGATCGGGGACCCGCCGAACATCATGATCGGCTCGGGGGCCGGACTCAGCTTCATGGACTTCCTGGAGGAGCTCGCGATCCCCACCATGGTGATGATGTGCGCGCTGCACTGGTGGGGTGCCGGGCGGTTGCGGCGTGCGACCGCCGGCCAGCCCCTCGCGGCGCGGACGATCAACGAGGACGACGTGTCCATCACCGACCCGGGGCTGTTGCGCTGGATGGTGGCGGTGAGCGTGGTGGTGCTGCTCGGGTTCGTCACGCACGGCGTCACCGGGATGCCGGCGGCGGTGCCGGCGGTGCTCGGCGCCGCCGTTGCGCTCATCGTCCAGGACGTCCGGTACCTGCGCACTCACCGCCCGTCGCACGAGGAGCGGACGCACGGAATCCTGCAGGTGCTCGAGCGCGAAGTGGAGTGGCCGACCCTCACCTTCTTCGTCTTCCTCTTCATTCTGGTCGGGGCCGCCGTCGACACCGGGCTCATCGCGACGCTGGCCGGGGCGCTGGAGGGCGCGATCCTGCGCGGGCGGGACCTCTTCGGCCTCAGCGACCCGGGCACGATGCTCTTCGCCGCCTTCCTGGTGCTCTGGGTGGCCGGCGTGCTCTCGGCGGTGATGGACAACATCCCGTTCGTCGCCGTGAGCATCCCGATCGTCGCGGCGCTCGGCGTGGCGCTGCCGGGGGACGGGCGCGTGCTCTGGTGGGCGCTCTCGCTCGGGGCCTGCCTGGGCGGGAACGGCACGCCGATCGGGGCCTCGGCGAACGTGACGACGCTCGGGCTGGCGGAGCGCGCGGGCATCCGGATCTCCTTCCGCGAGTTCATGGGGACCGGCATCCCGGTGATGGTCTTCACGCTGCTGGTCTCGTCGACGTTCCTCGCGGGATACGTGGCGCTGGGGCCGAGCGAGGTGGCGTGGGTGGGCGGTGGCGTGCTGGCAGTGGCGCTGGTGGCGCTCTGGCGGTACGAGGTGGGGGCGGGGCGCGCTCGCTGACGCGGAGGTCGAAGCCCGCACGACCCGCAGTCATCCCCCACTGTTCCATCGCCGCAAATAGGAACGCGACCCCGGCCGGTGCCGGGGTCGCGTTCGCCGTTCGAGGCGTGGTGCTCTAGCGGTTCGCGGTGTTGTCCAGGAAGGGCCGGTTGGTCGCGGTGGTGGAGGTGACGGTGATGTCGC
>CAZHAG010000081.1:0-12413 GCA_964529705.1 uncultured Gemmatimonas sp.
TGGCGCGACGAGTGGCGCGACGAGTGGCGCGACGAGTGGCGCGACGAGTGGCGCGACGAGGGTTGCGGAGGCTGGCGCGGAGGAAGCCGCGGCGCCCGGCACGTTCGACGGCGCGCTCGACTCGGTCGACCTCAAGGCGAAACTCCCGAAGGCGCAATACGAACCCGCCCTCAAGTCACTCCAGGAACGCCTCAGCCGCCTGGCGTGGGCGGCGCGGGAGGCGGGGCGCGCGACGGTGATGGTCTTCGAAGGGTGGGACGCGGCGGGAAAAGGGAGCGCGATCCGGCGCGTGACGCACGCGATCGACCCGCGCCTCTACTCGGTGGTGGGGATCGCGGCGCCGACGGAGGAAGAGCGGGCGCAGCACTACCTCTGGCGCTTCTGGCGCCGGGTGCCGCGCGACGGGGCGATGACGATCTTCGACCGCTCCTGGTACGGACGGGTGCTGGTGGAGCGGGTGGAAGGATTCGCACGCGCGGAGGAATGGCAGCGCTCCTACGCGGAGATCAACGCGTTCGAGCGGCAGCTGACGGAGCACGGGACGGTGGTGCTCAAGTTCTGGATCCACGTGAGCGAGAAGGAACAGCTCAAGCGCTTCAAGGAGCGCGAGACGGTCCCCTGGAAGCAGCACAAGATCACGCCGGAGGATTGGCGGAACCGGAAGCAGCGGCCGGCGTACGCGGCGGCGGTGGAGGAGATGGTGGCGCGGTGCGACCCGCCGTCGGCGCCCTGGACGCTGGTGGCGGGGAACGACAAGCGCTTCGCGCGGGTGCAGATCCTGGAGACGATCGTCGAGCGGCTGGAAGGGGCGCTCTAACGCGAACGGGGGCGCCAGTCGGCGCCCCCGTGTCGTCTTCCCGTCCAATCGGCTGTTCGCCTGCTCGTCTACTCGTCGTACTTGCCGGGCCGGCCCGGCACGGACCGATCATCGTCGTCGGCGTCGTCGTACTCGTCGTCGAGGTCGATCAGGTCGTCGTCGTCCTCGTCGTCGAAGTCGTCATCGTCGTCGTCGAGGTCGTCGTCATCGAACTCGTCGTCGTCAAGGTCGTCGTCCTCGAGATCATCGGGGAGCACCTCATCGTCACCCGGCTCCTCGTCCGCGTTCTTCTTCTTGGGGCCGAGCACCCATGACGACTGCAGCATCGCCGGCATTGTCCGCGATCTCCTGGAAGGTTTCCTGACAAGATGCGACCGGGGCGGCCGGGACGCATCGACAACGGGACGACGGGGAACGAAAGGAACGAAGGAAAGAGGGTGGAGCGACCGCAGCACGTCCGGAAGACCGGCGCCACGATGGCAACCCGACCGACCGTCAGTGCAGTGACTCCTCGGCGCGGGTCGCGGTCACGGCCGGTCCCCGCCCGCGATCACGACGCCGCGCGTTCCTTCTTCGCCACCCGGTTGATCCGCTTGCGGTCGCTCTCCTTGAGGAGACGCTTGCGCAGCCGGATGGAACCGGGGGTCACCTCGATCAACTCATCATCCTCGATATACTCCAGCGCACCTTCCAGCGTCAACCGGCGCGGGGGTTCGAGGACGATGGCGTCGTCGGCGCTCTTGGAGCGCATGTTGGTGAGCTTCTTCTCCTTGGTCGGATTCACGTCCATGTCGCCGGGGCGGGAGTTCTCGCCGACGATCATCCCCTCGTACACCTCGTCGCCGGGGGCGACGAAGAGGGTGGAGCGATCCTGGAGGTTGCCGAGCGCGAAGGCGATGATCTTCCCGGCCTCCATGCTGACGAGGACGCCACGGAGGCGCCCCTGGAGGGAGCCGGCCCAGGGCCCGTACTCGAGGAACCGGTGGTGGATGATGCCGGTGCCGCGGGTGTCGGTGAGGAACTCGGACCGATACCCGAAGAGGCCGCGCGCGGGGATCTTGTAGACGAGCCGCACGGTGCCGAGCCCCGGGTTCTTCATCTCGATCATGCTGGCCTTGCGGGGGCCGAGCTTCTCGATGACGATGCCCATGAACTCCTCGGGGACGTCGATCGCGAGCTCCTCGTAGGGCTCGAGCTTCTCGCCGTCGGGCCCGGTGTGCGTGATCACGCGCGGGCGGGAGACCTGGAACTCGTACCCCTCGCGGCGCATGGTCTCCATGAGGATGGAGAGGTGGAGCTCGCCGCGCCCGGAGACGCTCCACGCGTCGGTGGACTCGGTGTCCTCGACGCGGAGGGCGACGTTGCGCTCGAGTTCGCGCTCGAGGCGCTCCTTCAGCTGGCGGGAGGTGACGTACTTCCCGTCCTGGCCGGCGAAGGGGGAGTTGTTGACGAGGAAGTCGACGGAGATGGTCGGCTCCTCGACGGCGATCCCCTCGAGGCGCTCGGGGTGCTCGGGGTCGGTGATGGTGAGCCCGATCTCGACGCCCTCCAAGCCGGCGAGGGCGACGATCTCGCCGGCGGAGGCGCTGGGCACCTCGATGCGCTCGAGTCCCTCGAAGCCGTAGAGCTTGGTGACGCGGCCGGGGGTGGCCTTCCCGTTGTGGTCCACGGAAAGGAGATGCACGGAGTCGCCGACCTTCACGGTGCCGCGCTCGATGCGCCCGATGGCGAGGCGGCCGAGGTAGTTCGAGTAGTCGATCGTCGAGATGAGCATCTGGAAGGGCGCCTGCGCGTCGCTCGGCGGCGCGGGGACCGTCTTGACGATCGTCTCGAAGAGCGGCGTGAGGTCCACGGCGGGCACGTCCATGCTCATCGTGGAGGTGCCGTCGCGACCGGAGGCGTAGACGACCGGGGCGTCGAGCTGCTCGTCGCTGGCCTCGAGCTCGATCAGGAGATCGAGGACCTCGTCGTGCACGCGGATGGGGTCGGCGCCGGGGCGGTCGATCTTGTTGATGCAGACGATGACGCGGCGGCCCAGGGCGAGCGCCTTGCGGAGCACGAAGCGCGTCTGCGGCATCGGGCCGTCAAAGGCGTCGACGACGAGGAGGACGCCGTCGACCATGCGGAGGATGCGCTCGACCTCGCCGCCGAAGTCGGAGTGCCCCGGGGTGTCGACGATGTTGAGCTTGGTGTCGCCCCAGTGGACGGAGGTGTTCTTCGCGAGGATGGTGATGCCGCGCTCGCGCTCGAGCGGGTTCGAGTCCATCACGCGCTCGGCGACGACCTGGTTCTCACGGAAGGCGCCCGCCTGGCGGAGCATCTTGTCCACGAGGGTGGTCTTGCCGTGATCGACGTGCGCGATGATCGCGATGTTCCGGATTTCCATAGCCCTTAAGTATAATCGCCCGAGGGGCCGGGAGTGGGAGGGGCGGAGTGGGGGCGCGCCGGGGGCCGGGGGGCACCCGGGACTGCGTCGAGACTCGCCGGGACGCGACGGGGCGCTGTGCTACTCCGGCGCCGGAGCGCTCGCCGTCTCGGGGTAGTGCTTCGCCAGGCAGTCCGGGCAGATCCCGTGCGAGAAGCGGGTGTCCGAGTGGGAGTGCACATACGCCTCGAGTTCGGCCCAGGCGCCCTTGCCGTCGCGGACGTTGCGGCAGTGGGAGCAGATGGGGAGGATCTTGTGGAGGATCCGGAGCTCGGCAGTGGTGCTCGCGAGGGCGAGGCGCGACTGGAGCTCGCGCTGGGCGACCTCGTGCACGCGCGCCTCGAGCCACTGGTGGTGCCACCCGACGGCGATGCCGATGGCGTTGGCGAGGACGAGGACCACGACGACGGCCACCTGCTCGAAGACGTCGAAGCCCTCGTGCCAGGTGAAGAGCAGGACGATCCCGGTGACGGTGATGAGGAGCGCCGGGCCCACCTGCCGGCTCCACCGGGCGGGGAGGACGGCGTAGAGGCCGATGACGATGATCACCTCGACGAAGTACTGCGTGATGAAGGTCGGCGGCCGCAGCACGTGGACGGTGATGACGAGGGCGGCGACCACGTAGGAGATGACCGGCACCGCCAGGTCGAAGCGGCGCTGGTCCGCGAAGCGCGCGACACGGAGGATGACGACCATCCCGATCGCGATGACCACGAGCCGCACGGCCAGGAGCGCGGCGATGCGCGCGGGCGACTGCTCGGACGAGACGAGGTCGACGACCGTGAAGGCGAGGGTCGGCGTGATGAGGATGGCGGCGAGCACGGCGAGCTGGCGCCGGCGCTGCTCGAACCCGAGCGCCGCGAGCGAGGCGACGAGGTCGACCTGCGGGTCGTCCGCCTGGCGGATCAGCGCCGCGCCCCCGGCTTCGCCGCGGCGGACTTCGCGGCGCCCGCGCGGGACGCGCCGGAGGACCCGGAGGCGCCGGCGGAGTTGCCGCCCGGCGCCCCGGCGCTCGCGGCCGGCGCGTTGGTCGGGTCCGCATCCACGAACGCGGTGTCGAACCCCTTGGCCTTGAGCTGGTTCACGAAGGCGCCCTTGTCGACCGACTTCATGTACGCCTCCTTGGGCTCGACGAGGCGCTGCTCGACGAGGTCGAGGAGGGCGTCGTTCATGGTGACCATGCCGAGCCGCTTGGAGGTCTGCATGATGCTCGTGATCTGGAAGGTCTTCCCCTCGCGGATCAGGTTCGAGATGGCAGGCGTCACGAGGAGGATCTCCCACGCAGCCACGCGCCCGCCGCCGATCTTCTTGCAGAGCACCTGCGAGATGACGCCCTTGAGCGACTCGGAGAGCATCGTGCGCACCTGCTCCTGCCGGTCGGCGGGGAACTGGTCGATGATGCGGTCGATGGTGCTCGCGGCGGTGGTGGTGTGGAGGGTGCCGAAGACGAGGTGCCCGGTCTCGGCGGTCTCGATCGCGATGCCGACGGTCTCGAGGTCGCGGAGCTCGCCGACGAGGATGATGTCGGGGTCCTCGCGGAGCGCGGCGCGGAGCGCGGCCTTGAACGAACCGGTGTGCATCCCCACCTGCCGCTGCGTCACGATGCAGTTCTTGTTCTCGTGCACGAACTCGATCGGATCCTCGATGGTGATCACGTGGTCCGAGCGGGAGCGGTTCACGAGGTCGACGAGGGCGCAGAGCGTGGTGGACTTCCCCGAGCCGGTGGGGCCGGTGACGAGGACGAGCCCCTTGGTGAGGTAGCAGAGGTTCTGCACCTCGGTGGTGAGCCCGAGCTGGTCGGCAGTGACGATGGTGCTGGGGATGACGCGGAAGACGGCGGCCGCACCCTTCCGGTCGCGGAGGACGTTGGCGCGGAAGCGGGCGACGCCGGGGATCTCGTAGGCGAAGTCGGTGTCGTTGGTCTCCGCGAACTCCTTCCGGTTGCGGTCGGGCATGATCGCGGTGACGAGCGCCTCGAGGGTGGCGGGGTCGAGCTTGGACTGCCCCTCGATGCGCGCCATCTCGCCGCTGTTGCGGAGGATGGGGGGCTCGCCGACGCGCATGTGGAGGTCGGAGCCGCCGGCCTCGACGAGCATCCGGAGGAGGCGCTCCATGGCGAGGCGCTCCCCCTCGGGGTCGCCGACGGCCTTCTTGACGTCGGGGATGCGGGGCGCGGGCGGGGCGGCCGCCTCATCCGCGACGACGACGCGCTGGATCATCCCGGTGGTGCGGCGGAACTCCCCCTTGTCGTCGAGCACGATCATCACGACGAGCTGGTCGCCCTGGAGCATGGCGCGCACGGCGAAGGCGCCGTCCTCGCCGGTGTAGAGGAACTTGGCGGGCTGCTTGGCGTCGAGCGCCTGCGCGGCGGCGGCCGGGGCGATCTCCTTGATGAGGTTCACCACCTGCGCGCCGCTGAGCGCCTTGGTCACCGGGCGCGACTGCCCCTCGACCATGAGCACCGCGGCCTCCCCTTCCTTGATGACGAGGGAGTCGGCGCGGTTGGAGACCATCACCGAGAGGAGGCGGTCGAGTTGCGGCATCTAGCGCGTGGCGGGCGTGAGCGGAGCGGAGGTCGACGAAGGTGGCACGCAGACGTCGAGCGGCTCGCCCTCCATCTGGATGGTGACGTGATGGATGCCGAAACGCGCGACGGCCCGGTGGAGCGCCTCGAGCACGCGCTGGTGCGCGCCCGGCTCGGGCGAGACCACGTGCGCGCTCATCGCCACCACGCCGGAGGTGAGGGTCCAGACGTGGAGGTCGTGCACGTCACGGACCCCCGGCACGTCGTGCATCGCCGTGCGGACGCTGGCGAGCTCGATGTGCGCGGGGGTGGCCTCGAGGAGCACGTCCACCGCCTCGCTCACCAGCCGCCACGCACCGCGGATGATGAGCGCTGTCATCAGTATCGACGCGATGGGGTCGGCCATGAGCCACCCGGTCTGCCGGATGATGAGCGCGGCGGCGATGGTGGCGACGGAGCCGAGGAGGTCGCCGAGGACGTGGAGGTAGGCGCCGCGCAGGTTGAGGCTGGTGTGCGCGCTCCCGTGGAGGAGCCAGGCGCTCACGGCGTTCACGAGCAGGCCGCCGGTGGCGACGACGAGCATCAGGGTGCCGGCCACGGGCTCGGGCGACCGGAGGCGCGCGACCGACTCCCAGAGGATCCACCCGGAGGCGACGAGGAGCACCGCGCCGTTGATGAGCGCGGCGAGGATCTCCCAGCGGAGGTAGCCGTAGGTCTTCTGCGGCGTGGCGGGCTGGCGCGAGAACCAGGCGACGAAGAGGGAGAGGGCGAGCGCGCCGACGTCGGTGAGCATGTGCGCCGCGTCGGCGAGGAGCGCGAGCGAGTTCGAGAGCCAGCCGCCGACCACCTCGGCCACGAGGAAGATCGCGGTGATGGTGAGCGCGATGGCGAGGCGGCGGGTGCCGACGTCGTGCGTGTGATCGTGCGCGTGATCGTGCGCGTGGTCGTGGGAGGCGCCGTGCGCGTGCCCGTACGGAGGCGCCGCCTCGCCGGCCGCCGACTGGCGATCGATGACGCAGTCCCCATAACTTTCGACCGTGCTCTCGCGTTTGTTCGCCATCGTCGCCCTGTTGGCCCTGAACGCCTTCTTCGTCGCGGTGGAGTTCGCGCTGGTGCGCGCACGCCGGTCGCGGCTCGAGGCGATGGTCCGTGCCGGGGACCATTTCGCCCGCTTCGCGGTCACCGCGACCTCCCGTACCAATCTCACACGGGTGCTCTCGGCGGGCCAGTTGGGCATCACGCTGGCGTCGCTCGGACTCGGCTGGGTGGCCGAAGGGACGATCGGGCACGCGCTCGAGGTCTGGTTCGTGGAGCTCCCGATCGCGCTGGAGATGAGCGTGCGGGTGGGGCTCGCCGCGGCGATCGCGATCACGGTGGTCACCTACCTGCACGTGGTGTTCGGGGAGCTCGCGCCGCGGGCGCTCTCGCTCAACTATCCCGAGCAGTTCGCCAAGTGGCTGGCGCCGGCGATCCTGGCGTTCACCTGGATCGCGTGGCCCTTCATCTGGGTGCTGAACGGCTCGGCGATGCTCCTCCTCAAGGCGTTCGGGCAGCACCAGGTCTCGGAAGAGGAGTCGCCCCACTCGCCGGACGAGCTGCGGCTCCTGGTGGAGCGCGCGAGCGAGGGGGGGCTGCTGCCGACCACGGACGCCGAGATCCTCGGCGGGGTGTTCGAGTTCTCCGAGAAGAACGCGCGCGAGGTGATGACGCCGCGCACGGAGATCATCGCGATCCCGGTGGACGCGACGCTCGACGAGGCGATCAGCGTGGTGGAGGAGGCGGGGCGCTCGCGCTACCCGGTGTACCGCGAGACGATCGACGACATCGTGGGGATGGTGCACTCGAAGGACCTGCTCAAGGCGCTGCGCCGCACGCCGACCGCGTTCACGCTGGAGCGGATCATGCGCCCGGTGCACGTGGTGCCGGGGTCGCGCGAGGTGGAGGAGGTGCTGGCCGACTTCAAGCGGCGGAAGGAGCACCTCGCGATCGTGCTCGACGAGTACGGCGGCACGGCCGGCATGGTGACGATGGAGGACCTGCTCGAGGAGATCGTGGGCGAGATCCTCGACGAGTACGACAAGGCGCCGGTGTCGGCGGCGACCGACCCCGCGGCGACGGGGGCGAAGCTGGTGCCGGGGGACGCGCACATCGGCGAGGTGAACTACGAGCTCGACCTGCTGATCCCGGAGGAGGACTACACGACCGTTGGCGGGTTCGTGTTCGGGCTGCTCGGGCGGCTGCCGGTGGTGGGGGACCGCGTGAGCGGCGGGGGGGCGCAGTTCACCGTGCGCGAGATGGACGGGCGGCGGATCAAGCTGCTCAGCGTCGACGTGATCAAGAAGGGAGCGACCGGGGAGTCCGGCGCGGAGTAGCCGGCGGGGCGCGCCTCGGGTGCGCGCCACGTGCGCCTCAGGCGCGGAGCCGCTCCACGATCGCGCGGCAGGTGACGATCGCCGCCACCATCGAACTCGGGTCCGCGATCCCCTTCCCCGCGATGTCGAGCGCGGTGCCATGGTCGGGCGAGGTGCGCGGGAACGGCAGCCCGAGGGTGACGTTCACCCCCTCGCCGAAGCTCGCGACCTTGATGGCGGTCATCCCCACGTCGTGATACGGGGCGATCACCGCGTCGAACTCGCCGCGCATCGCGCGCACGAAGACCGTGTCCGCCGGGAATGGGCCGGAGAGGTGCGCGGCGCGCGCGGCGGGGGCGAGGAGGGTGTCGTCCTCGCGGCCGAAGCGCCCCTTGTCGCCCGCATGCGGGTTGAGGGCGCAGAGCGCGATGCGCGGCTCCGCGATGCCGAACCAGTCGCGGAGCCCCGCGCGGACGAGGCGCGCGGTGCGCGCGAGCACCTCGGGCGTGAGCGCGCGGGGGACGTCGCGGAGGGCGATGTGCGTGGTGGCGAGCACCACGCGGAGGCGGGGCGAGGCGAGCATCATGGCGGTGGGAACGCCGCAGAGCGCCTCGAGCATCTCGGTGTGGCCGGGATGGTCGTAGCCGCCGGCGAGGAGTGCCGCCTTGTCGATCGGCGCGGTGACGATCCCCTGCACCGCACCCGAGCGCGCGAGCTCCACGGCGCGGGTGATCGCGAGCCCGGCGAGGCGGCCGGCCAGCGCTGCATCGCCGCCACCCGCCGGCCAGCTGCCGACGGACTCGTCGACCGGCACCCCGGTGCCCTCGGGCCCGACCACCACGAAGCGAGTGGCGCCCGCGAACCCGGGGGTCGCGAGCGCCTTCTGGACGATCTCGGGGCCGATCCCCCGGGGATCCCCGAGGGTGATGGCGATGGCCGGCGGCGCGGACACGGGAGGCTGGCCGGCTACAACCGCAGCGAGACGTAGAACTCGGTGCGGAGCTTGTCGAGGGTGCGGCGGATGGAGCGCTCCTCGCGCAGCTGCGCACGCACGCGCTCCTGGTAGTCGGCGAGGGTCCACTCCCCGGCGGCCTTCACGCTGATCACCTGCGCGACGGCCCACTTGTTGAAGCCGCTCTGCGGGTCGGCGAGGGCGAAGACGCCCGTGAAGTCGCCCGCGCCCAGGTCGCGGAAGGCGACGCGGTACTCGGCCGGGAGGGAGTCGCGCGGATACCCCTCGGGGATCGTGCGCTCCTCCTCGGCGTCGTGGAAGCGCGCGACGAGGGTGTCGAAGGGCACGCCCGACTTCCAGAGGGCGAGCGCCGAGTCGGCGCGCTGGCGAGCGTGGCCGACGTCGGTGCTGTCGATCGTCGGGCGGATGAGGATGTGCCGCGCCCGCACCTCGGCCGCGCGCACCCGGTCCACGCGGATCACGTGGAAGCCGAACTGCGTCTCCACCACCGGGCTGATGCGCCCCGGCGGGAGGGCGAACATCATCCGCTCGAAGGCGGGGACCATCACGCCGCGGCGGTTCCAGCCGAGGTCGCCCCCCTGCTGCGCACTCCCATCCATGGAGAAGCGGCGGGCGAGGGAGTCGAAGTCGGCGCCCTTCTCGAGCTCGGCGCGGAGCGAGTCGGCGAGGGTGCGGGCGCGAAGCACGCTGGAGGCGCTCGCGGCGGGGGGCACGACGATCTGGCGGAAGGCGAGCGTGGCGGGGCGGCGGCCGAGCTGCGTCTTGAGGCGGTCGAAGGCGGCGGCCACCTCGCTCTCGGTGACGTTCGCCGGGGCGAGGCGCCCCTTGGCCTTGAGCGAGTCCACCGCGCGCTTCTGCAGTTCCGAGCGGATCGCCTGTTCGACGGTGCGGCGGCGGTACTCCTCGGGGGTGCCGAAGCCCTCGCGGAGGAGGGCGGCGCGGTACTCCTGCTCGGTCTGGAAGTTCTTGCGGATGTCGGCGATCCGCTTCTCGACCTGGTCGGAGACCTCGGTCTCGGGGACCTCGATCTTGTACTCGCGGGCGAGGGTGACCAGGATCTCCTGGTCGACCATCTCGTTCAGGATCTGGCGCGCGACGGCGATCTGGCCAGCGCTGTCGGGCGGGATCTGCCGGCCGTTGGCGCGCGCGTAGTTGAGCTGCTCCAGCACCTCGCTGAAGAGCACGGGGGTGGTGCCGACGACGGCGACGATCCGGTCGACCTCGATGTTGCGGAGGGCGGCCGGTGCCGCTGGTGCCGCTGGTGCCGCCTGCGCGTGCGCCGCGGCGCCCGGGAGGAGCGACGCGGCGGCGGCGAGCAGGGTGAACGCGGTGCGACGGACCACGACTACGGGCGCTTGGTGTCGCCGGCGGGAGCGGCCGGGTCGGGCATCGGCACCGAGGTGGGCGGGAGGGCGGCGTTGGCCGCGGAGTCCGCGGCGGCGCGCAGCTTGGTGGCGGCCGCGAGCACGCGGTCCACGCCGGCCGGCACCACGCGGCTCTCGTACTTCTCGCGGAGCACCACCACGAGCGGCTCCGGGACCTGCACGAAGTCGACCTCGTTGCGGAGGAGGCGCGTCATGTACTCCGAGATGCGCGTCGCGGCGAGGCGCTGCCGTGCCTCCTCGTCCTCGCCACCCTCGGGCGCCTCGCGAAGCTGCGACGGGGCGAGGTTGAGCGCGGTCATCGTGCGGAGGGCGCCGTTGTAGAACGCCTGGCGCACGTTCTCCTTCTCGGTGGAGTCGACGTCGATCTTCGCCGAGTCCGCCGTGTGGAGGAGGAGCTCGTTGCGCATGATGCTCTTCACGAAGCCGTCGAGGATCGAGTCGGGCGCCTGCGCGACCTGCTGGCGGATGCGGGACTGCGGCGGGAAGGCGCCCATCCACATCGCCATGCGGGCGGCGGTGAGGCTCCCGGTGCGCGAGGTGGCGAGGACGGACTTGTCCTCGCGGTACGCGTCCACGTCCTCCGCGATCGCCTTCACCATCTTCATCGCGCTCGACTTCACCTGGACGTTCGCGGCCTTCTCGATGTCGGCGAAGTAGGTGCTCTCGGCCGCGAAGTTCCCGGTCTTGGCGATCTCCTCGGCGAACTTGTCCTTGATCTCGTCGTAGGTGGAGCGGCGGATGATGTGGTAGCCGTACTGCGTCTCGACGACCTGCGAGATGCCGCCGGGCCGGACGGAGCGGATGCCCGCGTCGAACTCGGGCACCATGGTGCCGGGGGCGAAGACGCCGTAGTCACCGCCGCGGTCCTTGGAGCCCGGGTCCTCGGAGCGCGCGCGCGCCACGGAGGCGAAGGTCGCGGAGGTCACGGTGCGGGCGATCTTCTCGGCCTCGCGCTTGATGGAGTCGTTGGCGGTGGCCGAGATCCCCTCGGGCTGCTTGGCGAGGAGGATGTGGGAGGCGGCGAGGAGCTCGCCGTCGTTGTAGCGCTGCTCGAAGGTGGAGGGGTCGAGCGGCGTGGCCCACTGCTTGGAGATGGTCTCGTAGAGCGTCTGCATCCGCTGCTGCGCGAGCGTGGACCACATGGCGGCGTCGGCCGTCTTGGGGTCATGCAGCGAGTCGCCGAGGGCCCCGGCGTGGCCGAGGAGCTGGTAGTTCACCCAGAGCTGGGCGAGGGTGCGGACCGCCTCCGGCTGGAGCGGGACGTCGGTCGGGCCCATCATCTCGGCGAGCTTGTCGACCGTGAGCTCCTGCGAGCCGGCACGGGCGACGACGTCGACGTGGGCGGTCATCGCCTCACGGAACCCCTCGCAGGAGGCGAGGCCGAGCACGAGGACGAGGGTGGTGGAGGCGAGTCGGAGGCGGGTCATTGCGATATGAGGGAGAAAGGTCCTTCTACCGTGCATCGGGCGAGATTGTTCGGAGGGCCCGGACGAGGCCGTCCAGCAGCGTCGCCCCCCCGAGGCGCGTGAGCTTGAGCGAGAGGGGCTGCACCCGTCGCACATCCACCTGGAACTGGACGTCCCGGAAGGCGGCCGCGAGGGGCTTCAGACGCGGGACAGCGTCAGCCCTGAAGCTAATACGGGCCTCCTGCCCATGCACCAGTATCCCCTCGGCGCCGAGGGGGGCGCCCAGGAGGCGGAGCCGGGCCACGGCGAAGTAGGCCTCGGCCTCGGGCGGGAGGGGGCCGAAGCGGTCGCGGACCTCGAGCCGGAGCTCGTCCACGGACTTGTCGTCGCGCGCGGCGCCCAGGCGGCGGTACAGGTCGAGCTTCACCGCCTGCGAGGCGATGTAGGCGTCGGGGAGGTAGCTCGGGACGTCGAGGGTGACGTCGGTGGGCGGGGGCGGAGGGGCGTCGTCGCCGCGCAGCATCCGGGTGAC
>CAZHAG010000082.1:0-10062 GCA_964529705.1 uncultured Gemmatimonas sp.
AACTTCCCCTTCTTGATGTCCTTGTCGAGGTTCTTGAGCTTGCCGAGCACCGAGTTGATGTTCGGTGACGTGCCCGGCCCGAAGACCTGCGCGGCGAGCGCATTGAGTCCGTTCAGGTTGGTGCAGGTGCCGGGCACGAGCACGCCGGCCGCGGGACCTCGCTGCACCGCGGCCACCTCGGGGGCTGTCGTCGGCGCATCGACGCAGGCAGCTGCGGCGAATGCGAGGGCGATCGAAGCGGCGAGGCGAACGGCGTTGCGACGCATGCGTCTACTCCGGAGAAGGGCATCGGTCGGGGCGGAACGTCCGGGTGCGGAACAGACCCTCGGACGCCGGACCGAATCGCTGATCGAACATACGGAAGCAATTCCAATGCCGTCAGGACATAGCACTTACGCCGCGCCGGAGGGCGGAGGTGCGGTGTTCGTTCGGCTCCTGAGCGGCCCGTCAGACGACGGCTGTGGCGCCGACCCCACGCCTACCGCCCCACGAGCCGGGTCCATTCCGGGGACCCGGTCAGAGGCCTGAACCACCATCCTGGGTCGAGGCGGAGCGCCTCGCGCCGCTCGGGGGGGTTCGCCGCGAGGTACTCCGTGAGGAGGCGCGCCGCATCCCGCTCGTCGCCGAGCAACGTGTGCGCGAACGCTCCGAAGAGCGCCAGGTCCCGCGGCTTGTCGATGCTCGCGTTCCCCAGCGATCGCTGGATCAGTGTTCGCGCGCTGTCCGCGCGCGCCGGTGCTCCCGCGCTCGCACGGGCGAGCGTGGCCGCGACGAACATGTTCCCGGTGTACCGTGCGAGCAGGCTGTCCGCGGGCGCCGAGACGGCGACGAGCGAGTCCGCGAGCCTCCGTGCGCGCACGGGATCGTACGCGGAAAGACCGGGTGCCGACTGCAGGTACAACCGGCACCGCACTGCGCGCGGATCCACGGCGTTCCGGCTCTCGAGGTTCCGGCAGTAGTCGTCCGCTGCAGCGATCTGCTCGAGGTCATACGCCGCGTTGAAGAGGCGCGAGTAGAGCAGCACGACGTTCGCCTGGAACTCGTCCGCGGCCAGCGCCGACCGCGCCGCCTGGTAGACGTCCTGCGTGGTCTTGGTCGGCAGCTGGTAGTACAGGTGCGAGAGCGTGGCGAACGCGCCGGCCTGGTTCCGGTTGATGGCGGTGGCGCGTTCCAGGTCCTTCTCCGCCTGGAGGAGCGCGGACTGGCGCGCGGCGCGGTCGGTGTCGATCTCCGTGAGGTAGCCCCAGTAGCGCAGGTTGCCGCGCGTCTCGAGCGCGTCGGCGTTGTCGGGGTCGAGCGCGAGCGCACGGTCCGCGTGTTCCACCCCGAGCGCGACCCAGGGCCGGATCGCCAGCGGGTTGCGCCCGACGAGGCGCGAGCGACGGTACGCGAGCGCGGCCCGCAGCGCCGGCGGCTCGCTCCACTTGTCGTCCATCTCCTGCGCGCTGCGATACGCGGAGTCCGCCGAGTCGAAGAGCGCGTCGGCCTCCGCATTCTCCCCCGCGGACCGGCGTGCCTCCGCGAGTCGCTGGATCTGCGCGCCCCGCTGCGTCGCCAGCCACGCTGCCTGGCTGGCGGTCGAGGCCTTGGCCGCCTGGAGCTGGATGTCGGCGTTCAGCTCGGCCCCGATGAGGTTCGCCGCGATGGTCGTGATCGAGTCCTGCAGCAGGAGCAGGCTGTCGCGGCTCACCGCGAACGACTCACGCCGGATACTCGCACCCGTCTCGTCGTCCAGCCGCACCGTCACGCGCACGCGCGTACCGTCCGGGTCCACCTCGCCTCGGACCAGGTACCCCGCGCGCAGCGCCCGCGCGATGCTGTCCACCGCGAGCCCCGAGCCGCGGTAGGGCTCGACGCCCGAGCGCGAGATCACCGTGAAGCTGGGCGAGCGCGTGAAGGTGCGGATCATCCCTTCCGTCAGCCCGTCCGCCACCGCGGTCAGCGAGGAGTCCCGGCTCAAGTCCGAGAAGTAGAGCACCGCGACGCGCCGCGCGTTCGCGCCGAGCGCGCCCGCGCGCGAGGCGTTCCCGCCCAGCAACGCGTACCCGCCACCGATCCCCGCCGCGAGCACGGCCACCGCCGCCACGATCGCGAGCGGCCGCTTCCACACCGGCACCGGCTCGGGGAGCGCCTGCATCGAGTAGATCGAGGGGGTGGGCGTCCGCCGCATGGCGATCGATCCGCGCATCACGCGCATCGTCGCCGTCGCGCCCATCGGCATGCCGAGCACCTCGGCGAACGCCTGCGCCGACTGCGGCCGGTCCACCGGGGTCTTGGCGAGCGCAAAGAAGATCGCCTGCTCGACCTCCTCGGGCACGGCGTTGCGCACCACCCGCACGCTCGGCACCTGCTCCATGAGGTGCTTCGCCATGATCGCCATCGCGTTCGAGCCGGTGAACGGCGGCTCCCCGGCGAGCATCTCGTAGAGCATGCAGCCGAGCGAGTAGATGTCCGCCGTGGGGCCGACCTGGTCCCCGGTGGATTGCTCCGGCGCCATGTACACGGGCGTGCCGACCGCCATCCCGGTCTGCGTGAGCTTCTGCTGCCCGGCCTCGCTCGCCGCGCGGGCGATGCCGAAGTCGGCGACGAGGGCGTGATCCCCGCTGAGGAGGATGTTCTCGGGCTTGATGTCCCGGTGCACGATGCCGAGCTGGTGCGCGTGCTGCAGCGCGCCGCAGACCTCGAGCGTGATGCGGAGTGCGTCGTCGAGCGGGAGCATCGACTCGCGGTCCAGGCGGTCGCGCAGCGACTCTCCCTTCACGAACGGCATCACGTAGTAGAGCAGCCCGTCCGCGACGCCGGAGTCGTAGAGCCCGAGGATGTGCGGATGCTGCAGCTTCGCCGCGAGCTTGATCTCGCGCTCGAACCGCTCGGAGCCGATCGACGCGGAGAGCTCCGGGTGCAGCACCTTGATCGCGACCTCGCGGTCGTGCTTCTGGTCGCGGGCGAGGAAGACCGTCGCCATCCCGCCGCGTCCGAGCTCGCGCTCGATCGTGTAGCGGTCCCCGATCGCCTCGCGCAGGCGGACGAACGTCTCCGTGACCTCCTTCACCGCCGCAAGGGGAGTGCCCTTGAACTCGACCGTGAAGTTGAGGCCGCAGCGACTGCAAAAGACCGCACCCGCCTCGGCGGGCGTCCCACAGTTCGCGCAGGTAGAACTCAGGGTCTGCTCCTCTTCAAGTGCCGGCGGACCGCAGGCGCATCCGCACGATCACCAAAGCTGACCCGCCCCACGAGGGGCGGCAAGCGAAAACCGCCCGCCGCTCCGATCCCTCGCCGCCGCTCAGGGCTTCTTCTTCTCGATGGGGATCATCTTCCCCGTCGAGTCGACGACGAACGTGGGACCGAACGCCGAGTCGCGGCCCATGACGCCTGGCTGCGCCTTGGCGGCCTTCGCGCCCGTTCCGACCTTCGCCGCCGTCGCGGAGTCGACCACGGCCGCACCCGTCGTGCCCACCACCGACGCGGCGCCGGAGTCGGTGGCGACCATCGGCGCGGGGTCGACCGCCGCGGAGTCGGCCGCGGCGCCGTCGTTCGACGCCTCTCCCTTCGGGGCGCAGGCGGCGAGGACGAGCGCGGCGAACAGCATACGGCGGCGGATCATCTCAGTCTCCGGTCAACGGGGGTCAGGCGGCCACGCGAGTCGATCGTGAATGCCGGTGGTGTCGGTTCGGGCATCCGCGTCGGCGCGTCCATCGCGCCGCTGAGGCCCGGGAGCTCCCAGAGCCCCGCGGGCACGCTGAACGCATCGGCCGCGCTCACGTTCACGGAATACCCCAGATCGCCCAGCGACTCGATCGTCGTCGCGGAGAAGGGCGCCCCGCCCGAGCCGATGAACGGCGTCATCAACTCCGTGAGGAAGATACTCTCGCGCCAGTGCGAGTCGCGCGACCCGACCCCGTCCGTGCTGTGCACCGGGACGGTCGCCGCGCAGGTGTTCGGCCCCGTGTTCTGCGACGCACAGGCCGTGCGCGCGCGGGAGCCGAGGAACCGCACGTTCGTCGTGTCGGTGCGGTCGAGGAGGCTGTTGTTCGTCCAGACGGTGCCGAGCCCGATCACGTGTAGCATCTCGTGCAGGATCACGAAGTCGATCCGCCCGTTCGAGACGAGGGTCGGCAGGTCGGCCTCGTCGAACTTCATGAGACCGAGCGCAGGCTTGAACATCGAGCCCGCGGGGCGGACCAGGCAGGGACCCGCGGAACCCAGACGCCCCCCGACGCCGTCATCCGGCGCGACGGAGGCATAGATGATCACGCCGGGGATGGTGCTCTCGGTGAAGTCCGCCTGTCCCGTGGGCCCGCCCGGACACTGGCTGACGTTGGTGAAGTTCGTGGGGAATCCCACCGGCGTCACTCCGCCCACCACCGCCGCACGGATCCGGTTCACCGCCCGGTTGAACGCATCGAGCGTCGCACCCGTCGGCGGCGTGGTCGCCCAGCGCAGGTCCACCGTGTACGTCGTCTGGATGGTGGCGTTCGCGAGCGCCGCGAACGCGCCCGAGGCCGCGCGCAGCGTCTGCGTCCCCCCGACCTTCCCCAGCGTCCACGCGGGAGCGGTCGCGATGCCCGTGGCGCTCGACGTGGTACTCGTCGCGCCGCCGAGCGTGCCCGAGCCCGCGACGATGCTCCAGTCGACGGTCTGCGCCGGGATCGCATTCCCGAACTGGTCCACCACACGGGCCTGCACCGCATTCGCCACCGCCGTTCCCGCGAGCGCGATCTGGTTGTTCCCCGACGCGATGCTCATCCCGTTCGGCGCGCCCGGCGTGGCCGTGGCGGAGAGCACGAGCGGTGTGAGCCCCGAGATCGTGACCGTCACCGTCTGCGTCCCGGCGGTGGTGCCCAGGGTCCAGACACCGACCGACGTCTCACCAGCCGCGGAGACGGTCGGTGCCCCTGAGAGAGAGCCGCCACCACTCGTGACGGCGACCGAGACCGGGATCCCGCCGAGCGCGGCCCCGGCACCATTGCGCACGGTGAAGGTCGGCGACGTCGAGAGCGCGGTCCCCACGACGGCGCTCGGCGCCGAGCCCGCACCCGCCACCAGGCTCGCGGCACCACCCGGCGGACCGGCAGGCTCCTTCCCCTTGCAGGCGGCCGCAACCACAGCCGTGAACACCAGCGCGAGACGCACGAACCGCACGACGACCTCTGTCGGTGAATGTGTCCTGAAGAATACCCCCTGCGGGGACTCCGGCCACAGGACCTGCGTCACAGTCGGCCTGTGCGCCACTCAGTGGCCCACGATCGGGCCGGCGCGGAAGAGACGGCGTGCGTCGAGTCGCAGTGCCGCCGGCTCCGTGCCAGGCACGAAGTACTCGCGATACCGACGCTCGACGGGGGTCTCCTCCTCGGCGAGTGCCCCGGTCGCGCGGTCGAGTTCCGCCGAGATGATCGAGGCCGGCGGCGTCCAGTCGTCCCCGACGAGTCCGATCCAGCCGGCGAGCATCTGCCCGAAGATCGGCGCAGCGAACGATCCGCCGCCGGCTCCCGGCGTGATCGTCTTCGGCCGGTCGAAGCCGAGCCAGACACCCGCGACGATGGAGGGAGTCATCCCCACGAACCAGACGTCGGTGTTGTCGTTGGTCGTCCCGGTCTTCCCCGCGACGGGGACCTGCGGCCCGAGGTAGCGGCGCACCGCCGTCGCGGTCCCCGCATCGACCGCTTCTCGCATCATGCCGAGCGAGACGAAGGCCACCGCGCTGTCCATCGCGGCGGCGTGCCGCTGGAGCCCGGTCGCGTAGATGGGACGCCCCGCCGGGTCGTCGACGCGCGCGATCACCCGCGGCTCCACCGCGGCCCCGAGATTCGCGAACGCCGTGTACGCCGCGACGAGGTCGATCGGCCGCACCGCCGACGCGCCGATCGCGCTCGAGGGAAAGGGCGCGATCGGCGCCTGCAACCCCATCCGGTGCGCGAGCGCGATCACCGAGTCGGCGCCGAGCCGCTCCCAGAGCCGCACCGCCACCGGGTTCCGCGACTTGGCGAGCGCGTCGCGCATCGTGAGCGGCCCGAGGAACTCACCGTCCGCGTTCCCCGGGCGGTAGACCTGCGTGCCCACCACCAGCTCGACCGGTTCATCCACCAGGATCGTGTTCGCCGGCAGCGAGTCCATCAGGGCGCGCGCGTACACGATCGGCTTGAACGCGGAGCCCGGCTGCCGCACGCCGTTCACGGCGCGGTTGAACGGCGACTCCTGGTAGTTGCGCCCTCCCACGAGCGCCCGCACGTCCCCCGTCGCGGGATCGATCGCCACCACCGCGCCCTGCAGGTAGTCCGTGGAGCCCTTCGCGCGCTTCGCCAGCGTCTGGTGCGGGTAGCCCGGGCGCGCCTCGATGGCCGCGATCCCCTCCTCGAGCGCCCGGGTCGCCGCGCGCTGGAGCGCTGGGTCGATGGTGGTCACGATCCGGTAGCCGCCCTCCCCGACCGGGATCCCCGCGCGCTCCGCGCGGCCGCGCACCAGGTCGACGAAGTAGGGCGCGGCGACGGACATGCCGAGGTCCGGGTCCACGCGCAGCGACTCGGCCCGCGCCGCGCGCGCCTGCTCGGCCGTGATGTAGCCCTGCTCCGCCATCAGCTCGATGATCGCGTCGCGCCGGTTCTTGTTCCGCGCGGGGTAGCGCACGGGGTCGTAGATGGCGGGCCCCTTCGGCAGGGCCGCGAGCGAGGCCGCCTCGGCGATGCTCAGCCGCGACGCCGGCTTGTTGAAGTAGTGCCGCGCCGCAGCCTCGATCCCGAACCACCCGCGGCCGAAGCTGATCTGGTTGAGGTAGGCCTCCAGGATCTGCGCCTTGGTGTAGTGCTTCTCCATCTCGCGCGCCGCGGACTGCTCACGGAGCTTGCGCGAGATCGAGCGGTCGGTCCGGTCGATGATGTCGGGATGCATGTTGCCCACGAGCTGCTGCGTGATGGTGCTCGCTCCGCGGCTCCCGCCGAGGAGGTTGTCCTTGATCGCCGAGGCGATGCCGACCATGTCCACGCCGTCATGCTGGTAGAACCGGCGGTCCTCCACGGCCACGAAGGCCTGCGGGACGTACGCCGGGAGGGACGCGATGCTGATGCTGGTCCGCCACTCGCGCCCGATCTCGCCGATCAGCGATCCGTCCCGCGCGAGCACCAGGCTCGACTGCGGCGGGCGCACGATCCGCCACGGCTCCTGCTGCTGGGCGAACAGGGGCGTGGCGACCGCGAGGAGGAGTAGGTGTCGGAGGCGCATCTTGGGAGGATTCTACACCGTCATTGGCGGTGGGATGCAGCGCCGAAGTACCGCCCGACCGCCCGTCACGCCACCTTTAGGGCGTGACCCTCACGCTCGCGATCCCGCAGTTCCGGCCTCGGAAGGGCGACCTCCCGGGGAACCTCGACCGCGTGGGTGCGCTGCTCGCGCAGTGCGCGGCGCTCGAACCGGCCCCGCAGGTGGTCGTCTTCGCGGAGACGGTGCTCTCGGGGTACTTCCTCGAGGGGGGCGTGCGCGACGTGGCGCTCACGGCGGACTCGCTCGCCGCGGAGCTCGACGCGCGCTGGCGCGCGAGTGGCGCCGGCGGCGCGGGCCGGGCCCCGGTCGACGTGATCATCGGCTTCTACGAGCTCGTCGACGGGAACCTGCACAACAGCGCGGCCTGCATCGCGCTGCGCGAGGATTCCGCCCCGCGGCTCCTGCACGTGCATCGCAAGAACTTCCTCCCGACCTACTCGCTCTTCGACGAGGAGCGCTTCGTCGAGCGCGGCTACGGGATCCGGGCGTTCGACACCTCCTGGGGACGCGTCGCCCTGCTGGTCTGCGAGGACGCCTGGCATTCGCTCTCGGGGACGATCGCTGCGCTCGATGGCGCGCAGGTGGTGTTCGTGCTCGCGGCGGCGCCGGCGCGCGGTCCCGCGCCCCGCGACGACCGGGTGCCCGGTCCCGGGAGCGTCGAGCGCTGGGAGCGGCTCATCCGCGACATCGCCGAGGAGCAGGGGATCTTCTGCGTCCTGGCCAACCTCGTGGGGAGCGAGGGGGGGCGCATGTTCCAGGGCGGGTCGATGATCGCCGGGCCGCGCGGGGACGTGCGCGCGCGGGCACCGGTGTTCGACGAGGCGATCCTCACCGCGACGCTCGAGCTCTCGGACCTCGCGCGCGTGCGCGCGGACCTGCCGCTGCTCTCGGACCTGCGCGCGGCCCTGCCCTTCCTCCGCACCGAGCTCGACCGCACGCTCGGGATCGGGCGCGTGGCAGTGGAGGAAGGCGATGTCGCGACGGGCGCGGAGGGCGGGGCGCGGACGCCGATCCCGCCGGTGGCGCCGAAGGGGCCCATTCCGTCCGCGAAGTCCTCCGGGACCCGGGCACCGCGCAGGGACCCGACCGCCACCGATCCCCTGCCGGTGGTGCACGGAGGCGCCCATGCACGCGGCACTCCGCCGGCGCTCGACATCGACGCACGCCTCGTCGAATCGTGGCTCGTCGCTTTCCTGCGCGACGAGTTCGCACGCCGCGGCTTCAGCAAGGCGATCGTCGGCGTCTCCGGAGGCGTGGATTCCGCCGTGGTGGCCACGCTCGCCGCGCGCGCACTCGGCCCCCGGAACGTGATCGGGGTGCGGATGCCCTACCGCACGTCGAGCCCCGACTCGCTCTCGCACGCGCAGCTCCTGATCGACCAGCTCGGGATCGAGGGGCGCACGCTCGAGATCACCGGCGCCGTGGACGGCTACCTGGCGCTCGAGCCCGAGGCCGACGCCGCGCGCCGCGGGAACGTGATGGCCCGTACGCGCATGATCGCGCTCTTCGACCTGAGTGCGAAGCACCGTGCCCTCCCGCTCGGCACCGGCAACAAGAGCGAGCGCCTGCTCGGCTACTTCACCTGGCACGCGGACGACTCGCCCCCGGTGAACCCCATCGGCGATCTCTTCAAGACGCAGGTCTGGGCGCTCGCCAGCTGGCTCGGCGTGCCGGACGAGATCGTGCGGAAGCCGGCGAGCGCCGACCTGATCGCGGGCCAGACCGACGAGGCGGACTTCGGGGTCTCTTACGCCGTGGCGGACGAGGTGCTGAACTGGATCCTCCATGGCTGGAGTGCCGCGGAGCTCGAGGCGCGCGGGATGGACGCCGCCGCGATCGCGCTCGTGAAGGGCCGGCTCGACTCCACGCACTGGAAGCGCAAGCTCCCGACCGTGGCGATGCTCAGCGGCGCGGCGATCGGCGAGTCGTACCTCCGGCCCGTGGACCTGTAGAAGGGTTCCGCAGGAATCGGGTGGAGCGGACGGACATCCGTCGGTAGATACCGGGTGTCACCAGCACGGAGTGAGAGATGCCAGCCACCGACCTCGTCCAGGACTACGCCCGCATCGAGAAGGCGATCCGCTTCCTCGACCGCGAGCGCGCCGCGGCGCCGACACTCGCTGAAGCGGCCGCGCACGTGGGCCTCAGCGAAGCGCACTTCCAGAAGCTCTTCACGCGCTGGGCCGGGATCAGCCCGAAGCGCTTCCTGCAGCACCGCACCGCGGAGGTGGTGAAGCGGCTGCTGAAGGAAGGGCGCCCCGTGCTCGAAGCGAGCTACGAAGCGGGACTCTCCGGCCCGGGGCGGGTGCACGACCTGCTCGTGAACGCCGAGGCCGCGACTCCGGGCGAGGTGCAGCGGGCCGGCGCCGGTGTGACGGTGCGCTACGGGTTCCATCCGACGCCATTCGGCGAGTGCCTGATCGGCGTGACCGCGCGCGGCGTCTGCCACCTCGCCTTCGTGCACCCCGTGTCGCGCGCGGCCGCGCTTGAGCGGCTGCGGAAGGAGTGGTCGGAGGCCGAGCTGGTCCCAGACCAGGGGGCGACGCGCGCGGCGGCCGCGAAGGCCTTCCCGCCGCCGGGAAGTTCGGAACGTCCGGCGCTCGCGCTGCACGTGAAGGGGACGAACTTCCAGCTCAAGGTCTGGCGCGCCCTGCTCGAGATCCCGCCCGGGCAGGTGACGACCTATGGCGACCTCGCGGAGCGCGTCGGGAACCCGAAGGCCTCACGCGCGGTCGGCACGGCGGTGGGGAGCAACCCGGTGAGCTACCTGATCCCTTGCCACCGCGTGATCCGCTCGACCGGCGAACT
>CAZHAG010000082.1:10162-12363 GCA_964529705.1 uncultured Gemmatimonas sp.
CTAAGCCGCCTGCGCGTACGCCAGCGACACCGCCCGGCGTGCACCGCGCTTCAGCTGCCGGTGCACCGCGCGTGCGAAGCGCATGAAGTTCTCCCCGGCGATCGGGTAGCGCGCGAAGAACTCCGTCGGGAGGAGCGCGCCCTTCATCTGGTTGCAGCGCTGGCACGCGGCGACGAGGTTGCCCGGCTGGTGGCTGCCCCCGCGCGAGAGCGGGATCACGTGGTCAAGGGTGGCGTTCTCGAGGCCCAGTCCGGTGCCGCAGTACACGCATCGACGTCCACAGTCCCGAAAGGTCGCGCGCTTGACCTGGCGCTTGTGCTGCTGGTGGAGCACGCGGCGAGCGTGGCGGGATAGCCCGCGCGGGGCGCGGGCGAGAGCGACGTGGTGGACGCACCGAAATGACATCGAGCCTCGCCGGAAATGACGACACCCCGCGACGGGGCGTGAGGCCCGGGCGGGGTGTGGTCGATGGGCAGGAGGCGCCAGACCGCGGTCGCCGAGAGCGACCGGAAGAGTCGGGATGGTAGTGGCTGTCCGTACGTTCCGGTCACGGGCCTCCCATGGTGGGCGGCGTGCTGGGATCCGCCCTTCGCGTGAATTGACGCGCGTATGAGTGCCGCGTCACGTGAAAGCGCGCAAGGCAATTCCCGAAACAGGACTTTTTGTGATGTGCGTCGAACCGGGCCCTGGTCGCGCCCGGTCGGCGACTACGGCTCGCGCTGGAGCATCGTGTTGGCCTTCGTCGTCAGCTCGTTCCCGCTGCGGTCGAGCTGCCGGAGCGCGGTATCACCCAGCATCCGGAACCGGCGCGTCTCCCCGGCGTTCGGCGAGAGCATGAGGATCCGGCCCGCGGCCGGGTTCGCGGCGTCACCGAGCGAGGCCCAGGTCCCGCGCGAGCGGTACGTGCGGTCGCCGTCGCGTGTGGCGCGGTACGTCTCCTCGAGCAGGAAGCTGTCGCCGGCGAAGAGCGTCACGCGCGTGTCGATGGCGGCGCAGTCGAGGCACGAGAGGGCGCCGGCGTAGCGCGGCGGATCGTTCGACGCCTCCTCGGCGGCGTCGCCCGCGCCACCGGCACAGGCGCTGGCCACCACGAGTGGGACGACCGCCAGGGCGAACAGCGCCGGGACATGAGACCACAGGGACGGTGGGGACATCACTGCACTCCTGAGGGAGCCTGAGGCGACAGGCCCAAGGTAACGCACACGGCGGGACCCGCCAGAGCGGCGCGCGCTACCGCTGCGGGACCGGCGCGAGACGCCGCGTCAGGTCGAGGTTCGTGATGTGGAGGTTCACTCCTTGACCGATACGGAATCCGAAGTTGCCTTCGGCCCGCATCTCACGGCGCGGCCATGCGGCGACGCGCTGGCCGTTCACGAGGAAGCGCATCGAGTCGAGCTCCGCACGAACCGTCACGACGTTCCTCGCCGAGCCGCCCGGCGGACGTCTCACCACCGCGGCGTGCTCGGCCCACGGAAGGACCTGGCGCACGGCACCGGCACTCCGCTCGAGGACCGCTGCCTGCCCATCACTGCGGACGACGAACGCAGTCCACCGCGCCGTGGTCGCGTCGCCATCGAGCCCCTCGCCACCGAGGAAGATGCCGTACTCGTGCTCCTGCGCGTCCGGGAAGAGGATCATCTCCGCCTCGATGACGAAGCGGCCATCGACGCGCGCGGCAGGGTCGAGGAGGACTGCGCCCGGCCCCATGGTGATGTGCCATCCGGGCGCCATGCGCACGAACGCGAACGAGGTGTCGTTCCCGCGGTCGATCGCGGCGGCGGAGAACGTCGCCGGAGCATCGAGCAGCCATCGCCAGCCTTCCGGTGCCCGGGGCGCGCCCTGCGCGCGCACTGGCGACGGCACGGCGCACGCCGCCGCGAGCAGGACGAAGAGGACCCGACGGGCGTGGGCGATGGAACGACGACGCGGCTTGCGCTTCTCCATGCCGACCAATGAACCACCCCACGCCGTCTTGCGTCAAGCGTGGTCCGCGGCCCGTGGTGTCGTGCTACCTTTCTTCGGTCCGGGCGCCACGGCGCCTCAGTTCCTCAGCCCCTCCGACCCATGGCCACCTCCGCCAAGGCCCGCGCCTCGACGCACGGTCTCACCAAGGACCAGCTCGTCGCCGCTTACCGCACCATGCTCTTGTCGCGCCGCATCGACGACAAGGAGATCCAGCTCAAGCGCCAGAACAAGATCTT
>CAZHAG010000083.1:0-12308 GCA_964529705.1 uncultured Gemmatimonas sp.
ACCATCAAGCAGGACGACTTCGTCCAGTCCATCGCGGACGCGCTGCAGCACATCTCGTACTACCACCCGCTCGACTACATCCGGGCCCTCGGCGACGCGTACACGCGCGAGCAGAGCCCTGCGGCCAAGGATGCGATCGCCCAGATCCTGACCAACTCGCGCATGTGCGCCGAGGGGCACCGGCCGATCTGCCAGGACACGGGGATCGTCGTCGTCTTCCTGAAGGTCGGGATGGACGTGCGCTGGGAGGCGAAGCTCTCCGTGCAGGAGATGGTGGACGAGGGTGTGCGGCGCGCCTACCTCCTGCCCGAGAACGTGCTGCGCGCCTCGATCGTCTCGGACCCCGCCTTCGGGCGGAAGAACACGCGCGACAACACGCCGGCCGTCGTGCACATGGAGCTGGTGCCGGGGAACACAGTTGAGGTCAAGCTCGCGGCCAAGGGAGGCGGCTCCGAGAACAAGTCCAAGTTCACGATGCTCGACCCGAGCGACTCGATCGTGGACTGGGTGATGAAGACCGTCCCGCTGATGGGGGCCGGGTGGTGCCCGCCGGGGATGCTCGGCATCGGCATCGGGGGTTCGGCGGAGAAGGCGATGCTCCTCGCGAAGGAGTCGCTGATGGATGCGATCGACATGAGCGAGCTCAAGGCACGCGGGCCGCGGAACAAGGTGGAGGAGCTCCGCATCGAGCTGCACGACAAGGTGAACGCCCTCGGCATCGGCGCGCAGGGGCTCGGCGGCCTCTCCACCGTGCTCGACGTGAAGATCCTCGACTACCCGACGCACGCCGCCTCCAAGCCGATCGCGATGATCCCGAACTGCGCGGCCACTCGGCACGCGCACTTCACGCTCGACGGGCGCGGCGTCGCGCAGCTCCCGGTGCCGAGCCTGGCCGACTGGCCCGACGTGACCTGGCGGCCGGACATGAGTGCGAAGCGCGTGGATCTCGACACGCTGACGCCCGCCGAGGTGGCCACCTGGAAGGCCGGCGACCGCCTCCTCCTCAACGGCAAGCTGCTCACCGGCCGCGACGCGGCGCATAAGCGGATCGCCGACCTCTACGCCAAGGGGGAGGGGCTGCCCAAGGGCGTCGATTTCACGAACCGGATGATCTACTACGTGGGTCCGGTGGACCCGGTTCGCGACGAGGCGGTGGGTCCCGCGGGCCCGACGACGGCCACACGCATGGACAAGTTCACTGAGATGATGCTGGAGAAGACCGGGCTGATCGCGATGGTCGGGAAGGCGGAGCGCGGGAAGGCGGGACTCGACGCGATCCGCAAGCACAAGGCCGCGTACCTGATGGCGGTGGGGGGCGCCGCGTACCTGGTCTCCAAGGCGATCCGGTCGTCGCGCGTGGTGGCCTTCGCGGACCTCGGGATGGAGGCGATCTACGAGTTCGAGGTGGAGGAGATGCCCGTGACCGTCGCCGTCGATGCGCGCGGCGACAACGTGCATGAGACGGGTCCCGCCGAGTGGAAGGAACGGATCCGGTCGCTGCCGGTACTGCAGTCGTGATGTCGAACTCCCTCATGTCCATTCGTCCCATGCGCCGCTCCCTCGTCCGCTGCCTCGTGATCGCCCTGACGGCGGTCGTCCTGTTCCCTGCGACGCCCGTGGCGGCGCAATCGCCGACCACGTCCCCCGAGCACGCGGCCGCCTACGCCGTGGTCACGGGGCTCTTCGACGGGATGCGTGCGCGCGACACGGCGGCGATGCGCACCACATTCGAGTCGAACGCGGTGCTGCAGTCGCTCACGCCGACCGGCGTGAAGTCCGATGGTATCGAGGGGTGGCTCCGCTCGGTCGGCGCGGCGCCGACGGGCACGCTGATCGACGAACGACTCGCGAATCCGGTCGTGCATGTCGACGCCGACCTGGCGAGCGTGTGGGTGGACTACTGGCTCTTCGTCGGCGATCGCTTCTCGCACTGCGGCGTGGACGCGATACTGCTCGCGAAGCGCGAGGGCTCGTGGCGGATCTTCTCGGTGGTCGACACGCGCCGCCGCGAGGGCTGCGCACCCGCTCCCGCGCGCTGACTTTTGGCAGACCGACGGTAGACCGCTGGCAGACCGCTCGCGCCCTGACACAAAGCACGTGACAACCCGGGTGTGGAAGTCGACACTGCCGCGTTTCTGACGCCTTCGGAAACCCTCTGCCAGTAAGCAGTTAGGTGCCTGACCTGTCATGTATGACAGGGGGTCTGAAACGTTTGTTCCCACGCAACTTAGTCCCCCACTTGGATTTAGCTCCATTCCGGTTATCTTGTGTCTACGGAATTTCGCGACTCGCCACGGATGGCTCGTCGCCCTGGACTTAGCCGGAGACCGCATGCGGAAGCCACGACCGAACGCGTACAATCCCGCGCAGGCCCTCAACCTCATCTCGAGCGATCGCAACGGTGATCCGCTCAGCTGCCCGTCCTGTGCGGGCTCGATCAAGCGGGAGCCGGGCAAGGCGCCGCCGCCGCCACGCTCGCACGTGACGCTCAAGTGCACGGCCTGCGGTCGCATCGCCCGCTACATCGCCGGCGCCGCGTAAGACCAAGTCCGCTCCAGCACGATGCACGACGCCCCCGGTCCTGGGACCGGGGGCGTCGTGCATTCAGGAGTATCGGTCGTCCGCCGTACGCGCGCCGGGATCATGCGCTCAACGGAAGCTCCATCTGCACGAGCCGCGCGACCGTGCGCTCGGTGGGACGTTCGGCGGGTCGCTCCACGGCGCGCGACACCGTCGGCGTCCGCTGTCGCGGGGTCACCGCGGGTGCGGAGGTGGTCTCCGGCGGTTCGGCGCGGTCGGCGACCACGGTCGCATCACGCAGGAGCTCGGCGGTCTGGTGCCGCAGTTGCATCAGGCGCAACGGCGCGGCGAGCGCGTCCCGCTCGCCCTGGCGCATCGCGTCCACCTCGGAGCGCGCGTCGGCCGAGAGGATCCGCGCCAGCGGGTGGGCGAGCAGGCGATCGACCTCGGCGGCGTCCCGCACCGACAGGGCGGCGATCAGGGCATCCAGGTAGGTCAGCATCGTCCCTCCTTTTGCCGTTAGATACACCTTGCGACTAATAATACTACCCCGCGCAGGGGGGAAGGTGTCACGGTCCTGTCGCGACGGCGTCTCGAACTACCCGAGCAGCTCGAACCGCACCGACCGGCGCACGCCCCGGCGCTTGCGGGGTGCGTATCTATAGAGTTGGGCCGGACGCCCGCGTCCCTCGGACCGCCAGGCGTCCGTCGGCTCCACCAGGAATGCCGCCTGCAGGGCGCGCCGGAAGCTCGCCTTGTGCAGCCGTCGCCCCAGCAGGAGCTCGTAGATCCGCTGCAGCTCCGAGAGCGTGAAGGTCGCCGGCAGCATCCGGAACGCGATCGGCGCGAGATCCATCCGGTCCCGGAGTCCGGCGACGGCGGCGTCGAGCACCCACTGCCGGCTCGGCGGGAGCGGGGGCGGTTCGAAAGCCGGCGACCAGCTGCATCCCGCCGGTGCCTCGGTCCCGGACGGCACCACCGCGACGTAGACCACCGCGAGCGCGGCGCCCGACCGATGGCGCCCGCCGGTGCTGAAGGCGCCCAGTTGCGTCATCCACCCGGGCGCGCGCCCGAGCAACCCGCGCACCCAGCGCGCCGCCGACGCGTCGAGCGGCCCGGCGGGGTCGAGCGGGCTCCAGGGCAGCGTGCCGCCACGCGCCGTGCGCCCGCGCTCGGTGAGGACGGCCAGGCGGCCGTCCACGACGGCACAGCAGACGAGTTCGAGGATCGCGGGACCGGAACGGGCGCGCGCAGCGGTGGCAGGTCGGTCGCCCATGGAGCGATAATTAGTAGCGGACGGACACTAAGTCAATCACGGCCGGCGCGAACGGGACCGGCCGGCTCAATGGGCGATCGTGCCCTGCTTGCTCGTGTCCACCTCGTCCTCCACGCCGGCCTTGAACAGGAAGGCCTCCATGTTGCGCGTGAGGAACTGCCGCGCCTGCGGGTCCATTACGTTCAATCCGTAGTGGTTGATCAGCATGGTCTGCTGCTTGAGCCAGAGCTGCCAGCAGTCGGGGCAGGTGCCCTCGAGGATGCGCGCGCCGATCGCGCCCGGGAAGGGCGGGCGCTCGAACCCCGTCTTCGCTTGCCCGCAGCGCAGGCACTTGATCTCCGCCATCGTCTCGAACTCCGGAACGTCGCGTGAACCTGCAATCTACACGGGCGTGGCACCGCGCGCCCTCGTGAGCCATGATGCGCGACCGGCGCACCACCGCGCCGACGGCCGCTTCCGCAATCCCTGGCCGGGCTCCACTCCGCGCGGCGTGATGGGCGCCCTCCGCTGGATGGCCGAGCGCGCCACGCGCGGGCGATTCGGATTGCCCGCGCCAGGTCCGGCGCTCCCGACGATGGTGCCGGACCTCGATGGGCCGAACGCGCCGCAGGGGGAGACGCGCGTGACGGCCATCGGGCACTCCACCTTCCTCCTGCAACTCGGCGCGCTCACCGTCCTCACGGACCCGGTGTTCGGTGAGCGCGCCTCGCCGCTCTCCTGGGCGGGACCCCGTCGCCGCCAGCCGCCGGGCATCGCGCTCGACGAGCTCCCGCCGATCGACCTGGTGCTCATCTCGCACGACCACTACGACCACTTCGACGACGCGAGCGTGCGCGCGCTCGCCACGCGCCATCCCGACGCGCTCTGGGCGGCACCCCTCGGCGTCGCCGCACGGCTCCGCGCGCGCGGCGTCGGCCATGTGGCCGAGCTCGACTGGTGGGAGGGCTTCTCCCACGGCGGCACTGAGCTCACCTGTGTGCCCGCCGCGCACTTCTCCGGGCGCACCCTCTTCGACCGCGATGCCACGCTCTGGTGCGGTTGGGCCGTGAGTGTGGGCGGAACGCAGGTCTACTTCGCCGGCGACACCGGACTCCATCCGGCCTTCGCTGAAGTCGGCGCACGCCTTGGCGCCTGCGACATCATCCTCCTCCCGGTCGGCGCGTACGACCCGCCCTGGATGATGCGACCGATCCACATGGACCCGGAGGGCGCACTCGACGCCTTCGCCGCACTCACCGCGTCGACCCCGGGACACGACACGGTCATGGTCGGCATGCATTGGGGTACCTTCCGGCTCACCGACGAGCCCGCCGACGAACCACCCGAGCGCACACGCGAGGAATGGGCGCGGCGCGGCTGGCCCGCTGAACGGCTCTGGCTGCTCAATCCGGGTGAGACGCGACGCCGCTCGGGAAGCGCTCCCTGAGCCACTCGACGGTCCGGAGCGCCACCTCCATCCAGCCGTAGTCCACCGTGAGCACGTGCCCGGCCCCCTTCGTCCAGACCACGGTGCGGTCCTTGGCGCCGAGCCGTGCGATCGCGTGCTCCGACTGATCGCGGGGCAGCCGGTTGTCCTCCTCAGACTGGATCACGAGCGTCGGCGCTCGCACGAACCCGAGGCGCACCACCGTGCCGCGCGCGATGTACTCCACCGCCTCGAGCGAACGGCGCGTGGAACAGCCGTAGGCGATCATCGACTGCTGCGCGTCGGGGTCGTGGATCGAACGCTGCCCGCCGCCACTCGCATAGCGGGTGACGAGGGACCAGAGTCGCGCGGTGCTCACCGCCACCTGCATCGGCGCCGGCACGAAGAGCATGGGCGCGAAGAGGAGCACCGCTGCCACGTCGGTCTCCGCGGCCAGCCAACAGGAGAGCGCGCCCCCCATCGAGAGCCCACCCACGACGACCGTATGATGCGTGGCGCGCAGCGAGGCGTACTCGTCGCGGATCACGGTGAGCACCTGCTCGGCCGTCCACGCGTCCCACGCCTCGAGCGAGCGGCCGTGCCCCGGGAGGAGCGGGAGCCGCACCGTCCACCCGTCGGAATGGAGCACGCGGGCGATGCCGTCCAGGGACTGCGGCGAATCGTTGTAGCCGTGCAGGAGCAGGACCGCGCGACCGCCGTGCGCACCATAGGTGCGCGGCTCGGCCCCGATGATCACGCCGTCGGCGTGCGCCGGGAACCGGCGCCGGAAGCGCCGCTGCCGCAGTCGCGCGCGCAGCGCGCGCTGGCCCCAGAGCGCGCCGGCCGCACCGGCGATCCACGTGAGGGTCCCCGGCATCAGTACCGCGGCACGCTCGGGTCCACCTCGCGGCTCCAGCGGTCGATCCCGCCGGTGAGGTTGAGGACGCGCGGCAACCCGGACGCACGCAGGTAGTCCGCGACCATCGCGCTCCGGGTGCCGTGGTGGCAATACACGACGACCTCCAGGCCGCGATCGAGCGCCGCCGCGCGCGCGGGGATCGCCGCCATCGGCACGAGCGTCGCGCCGTCGAGGTGGGCGATGGCGTGTTCCCACTCCTCGCGCACGTCCAGGAGGAGGATCGGATCGCGGCGGGCGAGGCGCATGGAGAGCTCGTCCGGCGCGATATCCGCCCGCGCCGTGGCCGGCGGCGGCGCGTCGGCGGGCGCCGATGCGGCTGACGCGGCGGCCGCGGACTCCGCCGTGCCACAGAACGCTGCGTAGTCGGCCAGAAGTTCGCGCGAGGTCCGCGTCGCGCACCAGGTGCACGCGCCGTCGCGCTCCACCGTGAACTCGCGGAACGCCATCGTGAGCGTGTCCACCACGAGCAGGCGCCCCGCCATCGGCCTCCCGATCCCGAGCAGGAGCTTGAGCGCCTCGGTGGCCTGCAGCGTACCGAGCAGGCCGGGAAGCACGCCGAGCACGCCCCCCTCGGCGCAGTCCGGCACGCTCCCGGCCGGCGGCGGCACGGGATGTAGGCAGCGGTAGCAGGGCCCATCGGTTGCGCCAAAGACGGAGAGCTGTCCTTCGAAGCGATGGATGCTCGCGTGCACGTTCGGCCGGCCCTCGAGCACACACGCGTCGTTCACGAGGTAGCGCGTCGCGAACGAGTCCGTGCCGTCGAGCACCACGTCGTAGTCGGCCACGATGCCGCGCGCGTTCTCGCGTGTGAGCGTGGTCTGCCAGGTCTCGACCTTGACGTGCGGGTTGAGCGCCTCGAGGCGCGCACGCGCGGAGTCGGTCTTGGGCGTGCCGATCGCGCCGGTGTCGTGGAGCACCTGCCGCTGCAGGTTGTGCACGGCGACGGTGTCGAAGTCGACGATGCCGAGCCGGCCGACGCCGGCCGCGGCGAGGTAGAGCGCGGCGGGGGAGCCGAGTCCGCCGAGCCCGATCACGAGGGCGGAGGACCCGCGCAGCCGCTCCTGCCCCTCGCGGCCGACGTGCGGCAGCACGAGGTGGCGCGCGTAGCGCTGCAGTTCCGCACCCGAGAGCGGCATCGCCGGAATATACGCGAGGGGGCATCGCCGGCCGCCGGCCGTGCGATGCCCCCTCGTCGTCGCAGGAGTGGTCCCGGAACCACCCCTGCTCCTGCCGGATGACGCGTGAACGACTGCTGAAGAAACGTAGCTAGCGCGCGGTCAATGCAACACGGGCACTTTCGATCGCCGCGGTCGCCGCATCGAACCGCATCACGAGGTCCGCCAGCTCCTGCTCGAACAGCGCGGCGGTCCCGTAGCGGATCGCCTCGTTCACGGACGGGAACACCATGTTGCCGTACCCGTTGTCGACGTCCGCCACGTATATGAGGTTCCTATACCAGGGGCGTGTGCGCAAGCCCTCCGGGCGCGTCATCGCGCGCTCGACCTTGAGCAGCGATGTGTTCGTCGCGACCTGTTGTGCGCGCGAGAGCCCGCGCTGGAGCGCCTGGTCGCGCGCGGTGGCGAAGGCGATCGCGGCGCGCTCCATGCGGTCGATCGCGCCGGCGAGCGGGGCCGAGGAGCCGGGCCATCCCTTCGCCGCGAGGTTGCGGTCGATGGGCGCGAGGTAGGTGCGCATGGTGCGCGCGAACTCCACGTAGTCGTACGGGAGCACGTCCGCGTTCGCGAGCCGCATCATCATCGCCGCGCCGATGCGCGCCGCCGCCGCGTGGTAGCGGTACCCGGGATCGCCGAACCGCTCCATGAACGTGTACGAGTCGAAGTTCGAGTGGTAGATGCCACTCGCGCCGCCGAACCCCCAGTCGGAGTGCGGGATCCCGAGGTGGTTGTAGAAGCCCGCGAAGTCGGAGCCGCCGCCCGGGTCACCCATCGCGGGCTCCGCACCGTCGGCGACGCGGCTTCGCGCGCGCCAGACGTCGTAGACGCTCCCGCCGCCACTCGGGTCGGCGATCCCCTTGGTGATGTCGCGGAGCGTCGCACGGAGCGTGGGCGTCCCGCCGCCGCCGAAGTTCGGGCCACCGGCCGCCCCGTCCTGGTTGAGGTACGCCACGGCCCCGCGCATGAGGCGCAACGAATCGTCCTCCACGTACTCGCTCGACCCGACGAGCCCCCACTCCTCCGCGTCCCAGGTGGCGAAGACGAGCGTGCGCCGCGGGCGCCAGCCGCCCTTCATCTGTTCCGCGACCGCACGCGCCGCCTCCACCACGCTCACGGTGCCGGAGACGTTGTCCTGCGCACCGGGGCTCCAGGCGTCGCGGTGTGCACCGACGAGGACCATCTCGTCCGGGAAGTCGGTGCCGCGGATGATGCCGTAGGTGTTCCAGATCGGCTTGATCGCGGCGGTGGCGCTGTCGCTCTTCACGAGGACGCGCGCGCGCACCGGGCCGGGGCCGACGTGGTAGCGGAAGGCGAGCCCGCCCTGCCACCCGCGCGGGATGCTCGCGCCGCGCACGTCCTTGAGCAGCTCGACCGCGTTGCCGTAGGAGAGGGGGAGCACCGGGATCCGCGGCACGGGCATCTGGTCGAGCGGGATGCGCCGCGCGCCGGCCGTCGAGGGATAGCCGGGCGTACTCGGGTCCCCTGCCCCGTTCATCACGCTGCCGCGCTGCACGCCGCGCTCGTTCCGGAAGGGGCCCTCGGGATAGACGTCGCCCTGCACATAGCCGTCGTCCGCGGGATCGCTGTACATGAGGAGCGCCACCGCGCCGTGCTTCTCCGCCTCGCGCGCCTTGATGCCGCGGAAGGAGCGCCCGTAGCGGGCGATCGCGACCTTGCCGCGCACCGAGACGCCGATCGAGTCGAGCTGGGCGTAGTCCTCGATGAGCCCGTAGTTGACGTAGACCACCTCGCCTGTGGCGTCACCGGTGCCGCTGTACCCGTTCACCGTCGGGTACTCGGGGTAGGCGACGGAGGTCGGGTCCTCGGGGAGCGGGCCCTCGCGGAGGTCGAGCGCCTTGGGGTTCGGCGCGATACGCCAGACGCCGTACTCGACCGTGTGCGGCAACCAGACCTGGTACTCGCGCACCTCGGTCTGCAGACCCGCCTCGCGCAGTGCGTCGATCACGAGGTCGCGGGTGCGCGCCTGCGCGGCCGTGCCGGCGATGTGCGGGCGGTCCGCGAGCGCGCGCGCGAGGGAGCGCACGCGCACCGTGTCGGGACGCGCGATCGCGGCCGCCTCCGCCGCGCGCTGGGCAGCGGCCCCCTGGGGCGAGTAGCCGGTGAGCTGTTGGGCGACGAGCGCCGTGGGCAGCGCCGTGCAGGCGGCAAGCAGTGCAAGGGATCGCATCATCGTTGGAGCGAGGGGAGGAAGGGAGTGCTCGCTAAGGATAGCCGTGCGCGGCACGGCCGAGCGCGCCGTCGAACTCCTGCGTCGTCTTGTAGCGCTCGTAGCGGCCGTCCCCCGCGGTGACGCGCGCCTTCTGGCGCAGCGCGTCCATCTCTCCCGCGTGGAAGGCACGGAAGTTCGCGACGCTCTTGAGCGTCTTCTTGAGCACGGCGCTCGAGTCGCAGCCGACGAGCACCGCGCTCACCGGGAGCGACCAGGCGTAGCGGAGCGCGTCCTCTGACTTGATCACCTTCGCTCCGGGGATCGCACCTCCCGCGAGCGGCTTCGTGCCGATCACCGTGCCGCCGCGCCGCACGACCTCGGGGAGCACCTGCTTCTCGAACGACCGGAAGGTCGCGTCGAAGGGATTCAGCGGCATGAGCGCCACGTCCCAGGCGAACCCGCGCGCGATGAGCTTGAGCGCGATGTGCGGCGACTTCTCCGAGTGGAAGCCGATCCAGCGCACGCGCCCCTGGTCGCGCGCCTCCTGGGCCGCGTCGAGGCCACCGTGGTCGTACATCCAGTCGGGATCGTTGTCGTAGATCACCTCGTGGAACGACCAGAGGTCCACCGTCTCGGTGCGCAGTTGCTGCAGCGTGGCCTCGAACTGCAGCATCGCCGTCTTGTAGTCGCGCTTGTATGCGCAGCACTGCCAGAGCAGCTGCACCCGCTCGCGGTAGCCGTCGCGCAGTGCGAGCCCGATCCATCGCTCCGCGCGCCCGTCGCCGTAGGCGGGCGCCACCTCGATCAGGTTCACGCCGTGGTCGATCGCCTCGCGCACCACACGGATGGTCGCTTGCTGGCCCGCTTCCGCGAGCCGTCGCGTGCCGAGCGCCAGGATGCTCGTCGTCCCGCCGTGGCGGTCCATGGGGCGATGTTCCAGCGGTGCGGGCGCGGTCTTCGGCATCGGTGGGAGGGTGGAGGTCGGTGCGAACGTTGCCGCCGGATCGGCATTCCCACCAGAGGGGAAGTGCCCCGGCGGGCAGCTCCGGGCGGCTTGACGTTCCCGGGGTACGGCGGCAACGTCCGGCTCCCCGTCACCACACTGCCATGCGCCGCTCCCTCCCCCGCTCCGTCGTCGCCGCTGCCGCCGCGGCGCTCCTCCTCCCCTCGATGGCCACCGCGCAGGCGCGATCGGCCCGGCCCGCGGCGGACACCGCGCTGCAGGCGTACGCCGCGCTCGAGTGGCGCAACATCGGGCCCTCCCGCGGGGGCCGGAGCGTGGCGGTGGCGGGCGTGCCGGCGCAGCCCCTGACCTACTTCGCCGGGTACACGGGGGGCGGCCTCTGGCGCACCGACGACGCGGGGATCAGCTGGCGGAACATCTCGGATAGCACGTTCCGCACCGGCTCCATCGGCGCGATCGCGGTCGCCCCGTCCGACGCGAACGTGATCTACGTCGGCACCGGCGAGCACCCGATCCGCGGGCAGTCGTCCACATACGGCGACGGCGTCTACAAGAGCACGGACATGGGGCGGACCTGGGCGAACATCGGCCTCGCGCCCACGCGACAGATCTCCGCGGTGCGCGTCCACCCCTCCGACCCGGACCTCGTCTACGTCGCGGCCCAGGGCGATCGATGGAAGGGCAACGCCGAGCGCGGCATCTACCGGTCGAAGGATGGCGGCGCCACCTGGGCGCTCGTGCTCAAGGGGGAGAACCTGACGAGCGGCGCGTCCGACCTCTCCATGGACCCGACCAACCCGCGGATCCTCTACGCCGCCTTCTGGGACCACCAGCGCCAGCCCTGGTTCGTGCGCAGCGGCGGGCCGGGGAGCGGCCTCTGGAAGTCCACCGACGGGGGTGACTCCTGGACGCGCCTCACCAAGGGCCTGCCCAAGCTGATGGGGAAGGTCGGCGTCGCGGTCTCCCCCGCGAACCCCGACCGCGTGTTCGCGATCGTGGAGGCGGAGGCGGGCGGGCTCTACCGCTCCGATGACGCGGGCGCGAACTGGCGCCGGCTCTCGGACAGCCGCACGATCCAGACCCGCTCCTGGTACTACATGAAGGTCTTCGCCGACCCGGCCAACGCCGACGTGGTCTGGGTGCTCAACGCCCCCGTGTCCCGTTCGATCGACGGCGGCGCGACCTTCCAGGTGGTGCCCGCCACGCATGGCGACAACCACGCGCTCTGGATCAACCCGACCGACTCCCGCTACCTGATCAACGGCAACGACGGCGGCGCCTCCATCTCGCTCGACGGCGGGAAGAGCTGGAGCACGCAGGACAACCAGCCCACCGCGCAGTTCTACCACGTCACGGTCGACGACGCGTACCCGTACAAGCTCTACAGTGGCCAGCAGGACAACAGCTCCGTCGTGATCCGCAGCCGCGGCGAGGGAGGCTCCATCGGCGTGCGCGACTGGTGGAACGGCGCCGGATGCGAGAGCGCGAACATCGGCGTGAGCGCGAAGTCCCCGCGCCACGTGTACGGCGGCTGCTACCAGGGACTGATCGACGAGCTCGACCAGGAGACGGGGATCACGCGCGACATCATGCCCTGGCCCGCGATGAACCTCACCGAGCGCACCGACAGCACGCGCTACCGCTTCAACTGGACCGCGCCGATCGTCGTCTCGCAGCACGACCCGAACGTCATCTACCACGGGGGCAACGTCCTCTTCCGCACCACCGACCGTGGCACGAGCTGGCGGCCGGTCTCCGGCGACCTGACCAAGAACGACAAGGCCCGCCAGGGATGGGGGGGCGGACCAATCACCAACGAGGGCGCGGGCGGCGAGGTGTACGGCACGATCGTCGTGATCCACGAGTCGAGCCACGACGC
>CAZHAG010000084.1:0-3968 GCA_964529705.1 uncultured Gemmatimonas sp.
GACGGCAGCGCGAGCACGAGTGCGCCGAGCACGATGGTGGAACGACGGATGGGGTGCTTCATGGTCCTCTCCTGGCCTCTTTGGTGCGGGCGTCCGTGGTGGATGCCCGGTTCTGTCCATCTGACGCCAGGCGGCCACGATCGTTAACCGTGGCTCAGGGTGCGCGATCACTCGCGCGGACCCGACTGCGCGCGTGGCGCGGCTCCGTCGTGGCGCGATAACTTCCGCGCTCCCCTCTCCCGCCCCACCCGACCCCAGCGATGCCGACGTTCCACGACCCTCCGCGCTTCCCCAAGGGCTTCCGGTGCGCCAGCCGCAACGTCGGCCTCAAGCCGAGCGCGCGGGACCTCACGCTCTTCGTGAGCGACGTGGACGCCGCGGCGGCCGCGGTCTTCACCCGGAACCACTTCCCCGGCGCGCCGATCGTGCTCGGGCGCGAGACGATCCGTGGTGGCACCCTCCGGGCGATCGTCGCCAACAGCAAGGTGAGCAACGTCGCCACCGGTGCGCGCGGGCTCGAGAACGCGCGGCGCATGGCCGCCGCGGCGGCCGCCGAGATCGGGACGGGGGCCGACCGGGTGCTCGTGAGCTCCACCGGCGTGATCGGCGTGCAGCTCCCCGTGGAAAAGATCGAGACCGGGATCCGGGGCATGTCGGCGGACCTCCAGACCGACCCGCTGGTGGGCGCCGAGGGGATCATGACCACCGACACCCACCCCAAGGCGCTCTCCACGAGCGTCGGCGCGGCGACGATCACCTGGGTGGCCAAGGGCTCGGGGATGATCGAGCCGAACATGGCGACGATGCTCGCCTACATCTTCACCGACGCGGCGATCGCGGCGCCCGCGCTCGACCGCATGCTGCGCACGGCCGCGGCGCGGTCGTTCAACATGCTCAGCGTGGACACGGACACGAGCACCTCCGACACCTGCGCGATCCTCGCGAACGCCCTCGCCGGCCCCGTGGACGAGGGCGCGTTCCTGGAGGCGCTCGTGGCCGGCTGCGTGCGGATGACCGAGATCCTCGGCCGCGACGGTGAAGGCGCGGAGCACCTGCTCCGCGTCTCGGTGCGTGGGGCGCGGGACGACGGCGAGGCGGTGACCGTCGCCAAGTCCGTCCTCAACTCACCGCTCGTGAAGACGATGGTGCATGGCGCGGACCCGAACGTCGGGCGCCTGCTGATGGCGGTGGGCAAATGCTTCGACTGCGAGATCCGGCCTGCGTCCACCGACGCCTGGATCAACGGGTTCCAGGTGGTGCGCGGAGGTGAGCGGCTCACCTTCGACGACGCGGTCGTGCGCACCGCGCTCGCCGCCGAGGTCGTGGACCTCGAAGTCGCCCTCGGTGTCGGCGATGGGAGCGCGACCGTCTACGGCTGCGACCTCTCCAAGGGCTACATCGAGGAGAACGCGTCCTACTACTCGAGCTGACGCGCGTTAGGAGCGCGGCGCCTCGACCCGCGCCCGGTCCTTCGACTCCGCGAGCAGCTTGGTCACGAAGCGCTGACCCTCCGAGATGCGCTCGACCTCGACGGCGATCGAGTCGACCGCGGTCTCGAGCCGGCCGAGGCGCTCGGCGTTGGCACGCTCGAGCGACGCGTTCGCCGGCGGCGCGGACCCGCGGCGCCAGATGCTGCGCGCGATCGTGAAGGCGATGGGCGCCAGGACGAAGAGCGTGAAGATGACGGAGACGGCGGTGAAGTCCATGCGGGGGATCCCGGGGATCGAGGGAGCATCCTCCACGACGCTTCCGGTCGCGGAGACGAGGAGCCGGCCGCTCTCGGCGATGTCGGCCTCGAGCTTGAGGATGCGCTCGTCGAGGAGGTCGATGCGTGCCTGCAGGCCCGGCTGCGCGCCGTCGGGCGCCTTCGCCATGTCGCGGGCCAGGCCCTCGCGACGGTTCGCGGCCGAGACGAGCTGGTCCGAGAGCTCCTCGCGCTGGTCGCGGAGCGCGCGGATCTCGGCGGCGGTGGTCGGCGGGTTCAGCCTCACGCCCGTGGAGGTGACGTAGGGCGCGTTCGGTGCCGGCGGCGGCGCGGGAGGCGCGGGCGGAGCGTTCTGCTGCGTGACCCCGGCGGATGGTGCCTGCGTGACGGCTTGGTCCATGTCTGAACTTACGGCGCGGGGCGCAGAGTGGTGTCAGGGGTCCGGCCGCGCCCTCGCCACCAGAGGAAGGCCGGCACCCCGGCGAGCAGCACGAGCGAACCGCGCACGGCGTTCATCGGATTGGAGACGATGGCGCCGAGCACCACGTACAGGGCGGCGAGCATGAACAGCCCGGTGCTCCAGGGATGGAGGGGCGCCCGATAGTGGTCACCCGCCGGCCCGCGACGCCGGTAGACCAGGAGAGTGGCCGCGGTCGCCCCGAAGAAGATCCAGTCCGCGAAGGTCACCCAATCCAGCAGGTCGCCGTACGTGCCCGAGAGCACGAGCGCGACGGCCCACGCCCCCTGCAGGAGGATCGCGTTCACAGGCGTGCGGGTGCGGGGGTGGAGCGTGGCCAACCCGGCGAAGAAGACCCCGTCGCGCGCCATGGCCTGGTAGACACGCGGCGTCACGAGGATCACCACCATCAGGAACCCCGCGGTGGAACAGGCGATGCCGATCGCGATCGCCGTGCGGCCGACGGCACCGAGGTGGAGCGCCATCGTCTCGGCGGCAGGTGCCGTGCTCGCCGCGAGCCCGTCGATGCCGAGCGCCTTCAGGTAGGCGAGGTTCACCAGCAGGTACGCCACCGCGACGATCGCGACGCCGAGGATGAGCGCGCGCGGCAGGTCGCGGCGGGGATCGACCATCTCCTCGGCCACGAAGTTCGTCTGCTGCCAGCCGCCGAAGGCGAAGAGCACCGGCACGAGTGCGGTGCCGATCGCGACGGCGAGAGCGAGCGCACCATCAGGGACGGCGTGCGCGACCGCAGCCGGCGCACCGGTGGACGCCGCGGCGGACGCAGCCGCCGGCGCGGCGTCGAGCGCCCCGAACGCGCCGAGTCCCACGAGGACGAGCCCGGTGATGGCCGCGAGCTTGAGCATGGTGAGGACGTTCTGCACCCAGGCGCCCGGTGCGACGCCCACCACGTTCACAAGGGAGAAGAGGGTGATCGCCCCAACCGCGAGCGCGCGCTCGGAGCCGGGCGCGAGGCCCGCGAGCGGTGCGGCGTAGTTGGCGAAGGTCACCGCCACGGCCGCCGTGGCGCCGCTCGCGATGGCCAGCAGCAGGGCCCAGCCGTAGAGGAACGCGGGGAGCGGTCCGAAGGCATCCCGCAGGTAGGCGTACCCACCGCCGGCGGCCGGTGCGCGTGCGCCGAGCTCCGCGAAGATGAACGCCCCGAGGATCGCGACGAGGGCGCCGAGCGCCCAGGCGACCATCGTGAGCGCCGGCGTGCCGACGCGCTGGGCGACCACGGCGGGGTTGAGGAAGATCCCCGACCCGATGATCCCCCCGACGACGAGCAGCGTGCCGGAGAAGAGCCCGAGCCGGCGCGCGTAGGTCGCCCCCGTCACGCGGGGAAGGTCATGGGCGCGGGTCGGGCGGCGACGGCGGCTGCGGGCGCGCGAGCGAGCGGTAGTACTCCTCGACCTGCGCGCGGTACTCGCTCGGCACCGGCGAGCGTGCCCCGAGGGCGGACTTCGGGCCCGCGTTCTGTGTGAGCTCGCGGTGGAGCGCGAACTCGAAGGCCTTAAGGCGCTCGAGCAACGCGGTCTGGAGGGCTTCGGTCGCGTGATAGTCGTTGAGCGTGCGGCCGGCCTCGAGTCGCCGCAGGTCGTCGATCGCGCGGTTGAGGGCGCTCACGTCGAGCCCCTGGGCGCGCGCGAGATCTCGGAGCGACTCGGCGTCCTCACGGCGAAGCCCGAACTCACGGGAGAGTTGGCGCTGCTGACCATTCGAGAGCGTGGGCGTACGATTGGCGCCCGGACGGCCGTCCGCCATCCCGCCGCTCTGCGGATTGCCATCGCCGCGCTGGCCGGGCTG
>CAZHAG010000084.1:4068-12293 GCA_964529705.1 uncultured Gemmatimonas sp.
GGCCGTCCGCCATCCCGCCGCTCTGCGGATTGCCATCGCCGCGCTGGCCGGGCTGGCCGCCGCCTTGGCCCTGCTGGCCCTGCTGGCCCTGCTGGCCTTGCTGCCCCTGCTGCCCCTGCTGCCCCTGCTGCCCCTGCTGGCCCTGCTGCCCCTGCTGGCCTTGCTGCCCCTGCTGGCCTTGCTGCCCCTGCTGGCCTTGCTGCCCCTGTTCACCCTGCTGCGCCTGCTGCTGCGCGCGGTCGCGCAGGCTCTCGACGCCGCGCACCAGCGCGCGCGCCTGCTCCAGCGCCCGCTCCTGCTGGCGCGCCACCGACTCGCCCGCCAGCGCGCCCACGGCCTCGCGAAGCTTCTCCGACGCCTCGGCGATGTTGTCGCCGATCTGCTCCTCGAACGCGGTGGCGTACTCGGGCGAACCGCCGCGGATGACGCTCTTGGAGAACTGGATCTTGTCCTGCACCCGATTCTCGCGGATCGCGTCCGACGCCTCGCGCAGCCGGCTCGCCGCCGTCGGCTGGTCGCGCCGCCCCTCGCGCGAGAGGCGCTCCGCCTCCGCCTCCAGCCGGCCGACCTCGGCGTTCAGGCCGTCCTTCCGCTCGGTGAGCTGCCGCTGCTGTTCGGCGCGCTGCGCGCCGCTCGACCCGAGCATCCGCTTCACGTCCTCGGCGATCGCGCGCTGCCGCGCCTCGAGCGCCTTCGCCTGATCGGCGAGCTGCTTGATGCCATCACTCAGGTCGCGGTTGCGCGAATCCTCCAGGCGGCGCGTCGCGCGCTCCAGTTCCTCGAGCGCGGCACTCCCCTGCGCCTCCGACCCGCCCGCCGCCTGCCGCATGGCGTCCGCGGCGCGCTGCATCTGCCGCGCGGCCTCGGCGAGGTCCTGCGACTGCTGCTCGCGCGCGAGACGCTCGAGCCGGCGCGCCTCCTCCTCCGCCTGGCGCGCCAGTTCACGCTGCGCGCCGCCGCCGCCGCCCGCGGCCTCGCGCCCCATGCGGTCGCGCATCGCCTCGGCCTGCCGTTGCAACCGCTCGTTCTCCTGCTGCTGCCGCGCCGCCAGCTGGCGCAACCGTTCGAGCGTCTCGTTCACCTCCTGCGCGCCCCCAGCCGCCGCCTGCTGCTGCACGGCCTCGTACTGGTTGCGCATGCGGTCGTTCTCGAGTTCGAACAGGTCGGCGAGGTCCTCGGCGCGCTGTCCGCCCCCGCCGCCGCCACCCCCCTGCTGGTTCCCCTGCTGGATCTGCACCTCGCGGTAGAGCGCGTCGGCGCGCTGGAGGTCGCGAAGCGCCCGCTCCTCGGAAGGGAGGGCCGCGCGGCCCTCGCGGGTGCCGAGCTTCTCCTCGGCGACCTTCATCTCCTTCGTGGCGCTCACGAGCGCCTCGCGGATCTGCGCGAAGGTCGAATCACCCTGCGTGATGCCGCGCTCGAGCATCCGTTGCGCCAAGGTCGTCACCTCCTCGCGGAGGCTCCCCTGCGCGATCGCGAGCGTGGTGACGTCCTCGTTCCGCTGGCGCTCCGCGGTCTTCGCGCTGTCGCGGAGCCAGTTGTAGGTGCCGGCCACCACGTCGCGTTGCCGCTGCACGAAGTCACCGGGCGACTCGCCTCCCCCGGCTCCGCCACCCCCGCCGCCGCCGCCCGACTCCGCCTGGCGATAGTCGCGCGACCAGGGGCGCACCTGCAGGAAGTAGACGTCGCTCAGCGCCTCCTGTCCGGCGGCATCCGTGGCGGCCGCGTTGTACGCCACCAGGTCGCCCGGCTTGAGCCCCATCTCCTCGAGGAGGAGCGTGTGCGCGGCCTGCGTCTCCTCGGACTGTCCGCGGGGAGTCGCAAGGGTGATCCGCTGCTCCTCGCCGCCGTTCACGCGGTAGCGCAGCTCGAGGGAACGCACGCCGAAGTCGTCGTTCGCCAGCGCCTCGATCGTGACCTCCTCGAGCGCCGTCACCTTGGTATCGCGCCCGGGCTCCTTGATGCGGACCTGCGGTGCGCGGTCCTGCAGCACCTCCACCGCGTACTGCACCCCTCCCGCGACGCTACGGCCGTCGGCGGCGACGAGGTCCACGCGATAGAACCCCGGTGTCGCGAGCCGGAAGCGGCCGCGCAACTGGCCGGTGGAATCCGCCTCGAGCGCGACCGTGCGGCCATCATCGAACACGAGCGTCCCGCTCCGCACCGGGCGTGACACCTTGGGCTCGATCGTGACCATGGTGCCCGCGACGGCCGCGATGTCGCCCCCATCCTCCGTGCGGTCCATCGGCAGCCCCGTGTAGGCGGGGAAACGCAGCTCCACGGCGAGCTGCGTGACGGCGGGGAGATCGGTGATGCGGAGGCGATAGGTGCGGGAGCGCACGCCCGCGGCCTCCACGTAGTACTCGGTGGGCTGGCTCAGGTCGAAGAGACGGCCGGCGAAGGCGCCGTCGGCCGTCTCGCGTCCCATCGGGAGCCGCATCCATTCGGCCGCGCTGTCGGCGCGGAAGACCACCTCGGCGCCGTCGGCGGTGAAGTGCGCGAGGGTGGCGCGCACATCGATCGCGCCCCCGCGCGGCACTGCGGCATCGCCCGGCTCGACCTCGACCGCCGGCGCGGGCGGCGTGGCCGCGATCGCCACCGACCAGGGCGCGAAGAGCACGCGCGCCATGTCGCGCACGCCCGCAGGCCCGAAGGCGAGCAGGAGCACTGCGGCGGCGAGGGCGCCGGCCAGCAGCCGCTGCGCGCGCCGCTCGCGCGGCCGCTCGATCCGGCGTTCGGTGGCCAGCGGGCGGAGGTCGCGCACCGCGTGCGCCACCACCCGCGCGGTGAGTGCGGGCGAGGACTGTTGCGCGGCGGGTGCGCCGAGCTCGTGCACCGCGGAGATGAGGCCCTGCCGCAGGGACGGCGCGTGCTCCTCCACGTAGAGCGCGAACTCCGCGTCGCTCGCGCGCCGGAGGAGGGGGAGCACCAGGAAGCGCACGGCGGCCGCGACGACCAGCCCGTATCCGACGAGCCGCGCGACGAGCACGCCATCTCCCGTGCGCCCAAAGAGCGCCGTGACCAGCTGGCCGACGAGGATCGCCGCGACCGCGGCGATGACCACGGAGGCCGCCGCCTCGAGCAGGAGGCGGTTCCGGCGCTGCACGCGCAGCGTGCGCAGCAGGTCGTGGAGATGCTCGGTGGCGGTCATCCCTGGCTCTCCTTCGGAGTGGCGGCTGGTCCTACGACGGTGGCACGGCGGGCGCGCCCGCGCCAGCCTCTTGATGCGATCACGGACTCGGCGAGCAGGAGCAGCAGGCCGACCAGCAGCAGGATGCGCCACGCCAGCTGGCGCGATTCGATCTCGATGGACGTCGGTGCCGCGAGGCCGCGGAGCGTTGAGTCAGCCGCCTCCGCGACGCCGAGCAGCAGTTCCGACGGGTCCGCCGGGGTCAGGTCCGACTCCGCAGCCCCGACGTTCACGGCCACCCGGTCCCGCGGCGAGCCGTCCACCCGTCCCTCATACGCAGCATACACCCCGACCTGTTCAAGGGTCAGCGCGACGGCGAACTCCGTGGCCTCGGGGCGGAGGAGCGTGCCGTCCGGGGCCTGGATCACCGGGGAACGGCGGACGCCCCGCGGCATCCAGCTCTCGCCGGTGCTGCGCCAGAGCGGCGCGGCCTCGTGGCCCGCCGCGTAGAGTGCGACGCGCCGCAGGAACGGAAGGAACGCCGGTTGGAGCGGGAAGTCGCCCTCGCGCACGTCGAGGCCCGGGGCGAGCACGAGCACGCGCCCCTCCCCCGCGGTCCGCTCGAGGATCGCGGGCGACCCGTCGTCGAAGCGGGCGAGCACCTCCGAGCCCACGAGCGGTTCGAGGCGCGGATAGCGCAGGAATCGCGGCGCGCTGAGCGCAGCCGGGGCCGCGCGGAAGGGCGTGAAGAGGGGATGCTCCATGCGCACCTCTCCCACCGTGGCACCGCCAGCCGCGCGGCGGTCGGCCTGACCGTTGACGCCCGCCGTCGCCGCCAGCGCCGAGACGCGGCGCGCGCCGAGCCGCGGGCCGGCGAGGACGACCAGTCCACCGCCGCCCTGCACCCAGGTATCGAGCGCAGCGCCCGCGGCGCCGCTGGCCGGCGCGACATCCCAGTGGAAGACGATGCCCGCGCGCGCGAGCGTAGCCGCATCCACCGCGCCGGGGCGGCGTCGCTCGATGCGCACCGCCGGTGCGCGGCCGATGGCCAGCGCACGCTCGAAGTAGAGCGTCTCGTCTCGGTTGAGGTCGTCGGGGACCACGAGGACGACGGTCACCGCGTCGTCCGCGGGGAGCGCGAACTCGAGGCGGTCGTCCCCCGGCAGCGCATCGGAGTCCAGGGTGACGCGGCCGCTCACCGCCCCCGCGGGCGCGGTGACGGGGTCGAAGACGACGGTCAGCTCCCCGTCCGCGGGGAGCGTGACGGTGCGCGTCCCCACCTCGCGCCCCGCGAGTGCCAACGCGAGGCGCACCGACCTCGGTGCCGGAAGCTCGCGCGTGGTGACCCGCGCCTGCACGTGCAGCTGCACGCGCGATCCATCCACCACCCGCCGGGCATCCACCGAGGAGACCGCGGTGTTGGCGCGCGCGGGCGGTGCGACGGAGACCACGCGGATCGGAAGACCCGCCGGCATGGCGAGTCCCGCGACGCCGGTGAGACCGCTCCGCTGGAGGTCGGTGACGAGCACGATCTCGGGTGCCCCCGGCGGGGCGGCGACGAGCGCGCTGCGGGCCACGCGCAGTGCCGCGCCGAAGCCCGTCGCACGCGCCGCCGGCTCGGTCGCGTCCACGATCGCGCGAACGGCGGCGCGGTCGGCGGTCCAGTTCTGCGCGAGCGTCGCCTCCTCATCGAAGAGCACGAGCGCCACCTGGTCATCCGAGGCGAGCGCGCCGAGGAGCGCGCGCACGGAGTCCCGCGCCGCGTCCCAGGTGCCGGCGTACCCCATGCTCATCGAACGGTCGAGCATCACGACCATCGTGCGCACGCGCCCCTCACCCGCCGCCGCCGCGTCGCGGCCGACGAAGGGACGCGAGAAGGCCATCACGAGGATCGCCACCGCCAGCGCGCGCAGGAGGAGGAGCGGCCAGTCGGTGACCTTGCGACGATCCGAGGTGCGGATCGGGAGCCGCACGAGGAACATCAGCGACGGGAACCGGGTGGGCGTCTCCTCGTTCCGGTCGCGGAGGTGCATCAGCAGCGGGATCGCGATCGCGGCGAGCCCGGCGAGGAAGGCGGGGACGAGGAAGCCGAGTCCCATCAGCGCACCCGGCTCCGCGAGAGGCGGTGGTCGAGGTAGGCGTAGAGGGCGTGGTCGAGCGGCTGGTCGGTGCGGAGCGCGACGTACTCGACGCCGGCGGCGGCGAAGCGCCCCTCGAGGTCGGCGCGGTGCGCGCGGAACATCCGCTGGTAGCGCTCCTTCACCTCCTCCGGCCGAAGCGGCATGCGCAGCCCGCTCTCCCCGTCCTCGAACACCGTGGCCGCCTCGAAGGGGAAGGCCTCCTCGGCCGGGTCGAGCAGGTGGAAGACGAGCACATCGTGGCCGCGTGCGCGGAGCGTGTTCACCGACCGGCCGACCGCCTCAGGCTCGCCGTAGAAGTCACTCACGAGGATCACGATCCCGGGGCGCGTCGCGACGTCCGCCACGCGGTCGATCGCGAGGGGGAGCGCGCCCTCCCCCGTCGCCACGGAGCGGCCGAGCACGCTCAGCAGGAGCTGCAGGTGCCGCGTCGAGGGGGGCACCATGTCGACGAGGTCCTCGCCGAAGGTGGCGATCCCCACGCGGTCCCCCTGCCGCTGCGTCAGCCAGGCGAGCGCGGCGACGAGGATCTTCGCGTAGGTGAACTTGTTCACCGCGGCGCTCGCGTAGTCCATCGACCCGGTGACGTCGAGCGCGAAGAGCACGCCGGCGTTGGTGTCCGCCTCGTACTCCTTGATGTAGAAGCGGTCCGTGCGCGCGTACGCCTTCCAGTCGATCCGCCGCAGGTCGTCCCCGGGCTGGTACTGGCGGTGCTCGGCGAAGTCGAGCGAGAGCCCCTTCTTCACGGAGCGGTGGAGGCCGTGCATGAAGCCGTCCACGACCATCCGCGCGATGAGCGGCAGGTCGCTGATCCGCGCGAGGAGCGCGGGGTCGAGGAAGGTCTCCTTGGCCGGCGTCGCGGTCATCGGCGTCAGAGCGAGGACTTCGGCACCGGCACCGCGGCGACCAGCTGCTCGATGATCCGGTCGGTGGTGACCTTCTCCGACTGCGCCTGGAAGTTCGCGATGATCCGGTGCCGCAGCACGGGACGCGCGAGCGCGACGACGTCCTCGTAGCCGACGTGCGCACGCCCCTGCAGGAGGGCCCGCGCCTTGCCGCCGAGGATGAGCGCCTGGGCGGCACGCACGCTCGCGCCGTACGACACGTACTTCCGCACGAAGTCCGGAGCGTTCGGCTGCACGGGCCGGCTCGAGCGCACGAGGTTCACCGCGTAGCGCGTCACGGCCTCCGCCACCGGCACCCGCCGCACCACCCGCTGGAAGGCGAGGATCTCCTCGCGCGTCAGCACCGACTGCACGGGCTCGGGAGGGAGCGCCGTCGTCTGCTTCACCACGTCCACCTCGTCGTCCTCGGAGAGGTAGTCGAGGTAGACCTCGAGCATGAAGCGGTCGAGCTGCGCCTCCGGGAGCGGGTAGGTGCCCTCGAGCTCGATGGGGTTCTGCGTGGCGAACACGAAGAACGGGGGCTGCAGGTCGTAGGTGCGGCCCTGCACGGTGACGCGCCGCTCCTGCATCGCCTCGAGGAGCGCGGACTGCGTCTTGGGCGGCGTGCGGTTGATCTCGTCCGCCAGCAGCACGTTGGCGAAGACGGGTCCCGCCATGAATGCGAGACGCCGCTGCCCCGTGGCGGGGTCGTCCTGGATCACGTCGGTGCCCGTCACGTCGGAGGGCATCAGGTCCGGGGTGAACTGGATGCGCGAGAACTTGAGGTCGAGCGCCTGGGCGAGCGTCGAGATGAGCAGCGTCTTGGCGAGCCCGGGGACGCCCACGAGCAGGCAGTTCCCGCCGGCGAAGAGCGCGATCAGCGCCTGCTCCACCACGGCGTCCTGCCCGACGATCACCTTGCGCAGCTCGGCGGTGATGCGCCCACCCGCCTCGTGCAGGCGGTCGGCGACGGCGCCGTCATCGAGTCCGGCGAAGGCTTCGGCTGGGGACGTTCCGGTCACGAGTGTCTCTCCACGTAAGGGTCAGCGACTGAGGGCGTAGATGATGTAGTTGATGCCGATCTTGTACGCTTCGTTGGTGATGTCCACGGCGAAGAAGCCGTTGCCGGACCACTCCCAGTACTCCGACATGTCGTTGTCGCGATTGGCGATCGCGAGCATCCGCTTCTTGGGGTCGTTCTCCTCGAAGATCGCCCAGTACGTCGGGACGGCGTCGTAGGCGTTCATCACCTCGGGGTTGGTGATGCGGTAGAACGAGTCGAAGATGGGGTGCGTGGCGTCGATCTGGACGAACCGGAGCTCCGGGAGCACCTGGCTCATCCGCTGCTCGAGGTTGAACCAGTCGCGGCCGCGGAAGTCGTCGAAGATGATGAACCCGCCCTTCAGCAGGTACGCGCGCAGCCCCGCCACCTCTGCGTCGTTCGGCGCCCAGAAGCCCGGCTCCGACATGTAGGCCACCGGGTACTTCGTGAGCTCCGGGTCGTTGAGCGAGAGGATCACGCTCTCCTGCGTGCGCACCCGCACGGTGGCGAGCTCCGAGAGGATCTGCGTGAAGTTGCGCTCGCCGCGCGGGTAGTCGTGCGCCCAGGGCGGGAGTCCGCCCCCGCCGCGGCCGCGGAAGCCGAAGTCCGGGTTCAGCCCCATCTCGTAGCGCACGCGCACGAAGGTGAATCGCCCGTCGTAGCGCGGGTTGTCCTCGGGCTCGACGAACCGCTCGCGACCGCCGCCGCGCTGGGCGCTCGCCTGGAAGGGCAGCAACGGCACCAACGCCACCGCCACCGAGACCGCCAGCATCGTGATCCGCGTCATCGCGAGTCCTCCGGCGGCGCGCTGCGCCGCAGCTCGAGCAGCAGGGCCTGCGCCCGCTCGAAGGTCGGCGCCTGCTCGAGCACGGCGAGCACCTCGCGCCGTGCGCCGGCGCGGTCCCCGGCACCGAGCATGGCCCGCGCGAGCTCGACGCGCGCGCCCAGCGGGTCCGAGGGGCCCAACGCGAGCACCACGCGCCGCTCGCGCAACGCGCGCGCGAATTCCCCGGTGCGCGCGGCCGCCTCGGCGA
>CAZHAG010000085.1:0-12229 GCA_964529705.1 uncultured Gemmatimonas sp.
GGCCCAGCGCCAGCACCACCCGCCGCTCCCGCAACGCGCGCGCGAAGTCCCCGGTGCGCGCGGCCGCCTCGGCGAGCTTGACATGCACCCCCGCCTCGTACGGCCAGACCCACACCAGGCGCTCGAGCGCCGCGACCAGACCCGCGTCGTCACCAGCGCGCTCACGGGCCGCCACCTCCTGCAGGAGCGGCTCGAGCGCAGCGTCCCCCTCGGGCGCCTCGGACACCGTCCGGTCCTTGAACCTCGCCTGCACCCAGGTGTCGAAGCGCGCATCGAGCGTCGGCAGGTCGATCCGCAGCACCCGCTGCACCACCGCCTCCGTGGTGAGGCCGTCGCGCCACCCGCGCAGCATGGCCGGGAGCGCCGGCGCGCCGAACTCGCTCTCGATCCATTCGCAGACCAGGGAGGCGTGGTAGTAGCTCAGGACCACCTCGTCCGGGCGCCGCGGCCGCACGAACCCCTCGTTGAGCGTGCTCACCGGCCGCATGAACTTCGCCCTGAGCGCCGCGACATACTCCGGCGTCGCCTGCGCCCCCCACCCGGGCCTCGCACGCCGCTCCTCCAGCACCGAGACGCCCTCGGAGAACCAGCGCGGCACGCGGTTCCCCGAGAGCCCCAGCGTGAAGGTGTGCGCCAGCTCGTGCCAGGAGGTCGACCCCCAGTTGAAGCTTCCCGGCGGCCGCGCGGAGGGCGCGTCGATCGCGAGCACCCGCCCGAAACTCACGCCGAGCGCGCCGAGCCCCGTGAGTCCCACGGTGCGCACGGAGAAGTCCGCGTGCCGATCGTAGATCTCGAACCGGATCGGTGCCGCGGGGCGATAGTCGTACCGCCGCGCGAGGTCGGCGTAGGCCTCCTCGAGCAACGGCGCGAGGTACGGGAGCAACACGTCCGCCTCCCTGGCCGGTGCGACGAACCGGAACCGCCCCTGGTCCACGGTCCGGAACCCGTCGAGCACGTCGAGCAGGTCGAGCGTGTTCTTGTGCCAGAGGTTGAACGGGTCGATCGCGAAGGCGCGCTCGATCTGTGCGCGGCCGGCTGCGATCTCCCCCGCGCGCAGGCGGTTGGTGCCGAGCGCACCGAGCGCGGCCACCGAGAGCGAGTCGAGCGCGAGCGCCTGGGCGCTGAACGCCTCGGCCGCCGCGTAGCGCCGCTGCCGGGCCGCCGCGTCCGCGAGCGTGACGTAGAACGACGCCGGGCTCGTCGAGAGCCGGTGCGCCTCCGCGCGGGCGCGGTCCCACGACGCGGAGTCTCCCGCGAGCCAGGCCACGGCGCCCAGCGTGGCCCAGGCGTCCATCGCGCTCGCATCCACGGCGAGGGCGCGCCGCGCCGCCGCCTGCGCCGAGTCGCCACGCTCCGCCTCGAGGTGCAACCGTGCGATGAAGAGCTCCGCGGCGACGAGCGAGGGATTCGCCTTGAGCGCCTCGCGCGCCTTCCCGATCGCGTCTCCCTCGTTGAGGAACTCCATCACGCGGGCGAGCCCGAGCGTGGCGCGCGCATTCCCGCGCTGCACCGCGAGCACGGACTCGTACCCCTTCTTCGCCTCCGGCGCGACGAACTTCTCGAGGAAGAGGTCGGAGGCCCGGAGCGCGGCATCGACCAGCGTCGGCTCCTGCGCCGTGGCCGCATCGAAGGCGCGCAGTGCGCTCCGCACGGCGTTCGCGTCGCCGCTCGCCACGAGCAGGTAGGCGCGCCCCAGTGCGACCTGGTCGCGCGCGCTCCAACCCGCGGCGCCCCGCGCCGACTCGGCGATGAGCGCGCCCGCCATCCGGGCGGCGCCGGCGCGGTCCCCGCGGCGCGCCATGAGCTCCGCGAGCCCGACGCGCGCGCCGCGCTCCTCCGGGCCGCCGGACGCGAGCGCGGCACGATACGCGGAGTCCGCGGCCGCGAGCCGCCCGCGGAGCACGAGGACGTCCCCCAAGGCCGTGCGCAGCGCCGCGCCACCGGCGCGCGCCGTGGCCTCCGCATCCACGAGCTGGCCGGCCTCGAGCATCGCGTCCACGCGCGCGCGGGGGTTGGACGGCTGGGCCGACTGCCCTGCCCCGGCAGCCACGACGACCACCAGTGCCGCCCCAGCGACGGCGATCCACCGGCTCATGGCTTCACCCCCGCCGCGCGGATCGCCTCGGACTTCTCCGCGATCGCGACGAGCAGCCGCTCGAGCGCATCCTCGTACGCCGCCACGGGCATGCTCGCCTTGCGCGCACGAAGCGCCGCCACCGAATCCTCCAGCGCGCGTCGCTCGGCCACGAGCGCGACCACGCGCGGGTCGTCGCTCGTGGTGGCGGCCGCGAACGCCGTGCGCGCCGCCAGCGTTGAGTCGCTCAGCGCCGCGTGCTCGGTGAGCATGCGCTGGTCCTGCTCATACACGCGCGCCACCTCGCGCACCGCGTAGGCGAACGCCTCGAGCACGGTGGTGCGACCGTCCTTGTCCGCATCCGCCTCGGCCCCCGAGAGCCCCCGGACGAAGTGCTCGCCGAACACGCTCTCGTTCCGCTCGAACGCGGTGCGCGTCGCCGTCAGGACCACGCGGTTCGGCGCGCGCAGCACATTCACGAAGTCCCCGCTCGCGCTCGCCGCGTTCACGAACACAACGGTCTGCCGCGCGAAGCCCGAGAGCCAGGCCGCATAGTCGGCGGCGGTGGGATCCGCGCCCGGGACGTTCACCCGCGAACCCGGCCCCTCCCCGCTCCCGTGGCCGATGAGGACGACCACGAGCACATCCCCCGCGGCCACGCGCCGCGAGAGCGCGAGGAAGGCCGCCCCGATCGCCTCGCGTGTCGCACGCCCCCGGATGCGCTGGGGGTCGCGCGCCGGATCCTCCGCGAGCCAGACCACGCTCGAATCGGCCACGCGCCAATGCGTGCGCGCGAGGGTATGCAGCGCCGCGCCCTGCTTTGCGAACGCCTCGGAGAAGCGCGGCTCCCCGCCGAGCCCCGTCACCACCAGGAGATGGGTGCGCTGCGCGCCGAGCGGCGCGGCGAGGACGAGCGCCGCGGCGAGGGCGATCGCGCCGAGCGAGAGCGCGCGGCGCATCATGCCAACCCCCGTGACCGGCGGAGTGCCCACTCCGCGCCGAGCAGTGCGGCCAGGATGAGGAACACCACCGGCATGTCCCAGAGATCGAGTGCCTCGCGCACGGTGACGCCGCTCTCCGTGTAGAGCACGTCGTCGCTCAGCCGCTCCGCCTCCGCGAGCGGGTAGTAGCGGCCACCCGTCTCCCGCGCGATCCGCTGCAGGAGGGGGGCGCGCAACTCGGCCTGCTCGACGTCCGCGCCCTGGTCGTCGGCCAGCATCGCGACGGAACTCGCCGCGGCGACGTCGCGACCGCGCCGCGACTCGGCGCCGACCGCGTAGACCCCCGCCTCTTCGGCGACGAACCGGCCGGTATACACACCGTTCTCCGTCAGCGCCCACTCGAGCGGGACCTGCGCCTCACGACCCGAGGGGGTGCGGACGGTCGCGGTCACGGCCGCATCGTTCACGTCGAGGTACTGCTCGTCTGCGACGCGCGCGCGGATCTCCACCGGCTCCCCCGGCGCCACGCGGTCGGGCGTGACGACGAGCTCGACGCGGTCGGGGCTCTCCTCGGTGAGCGAGCGCACGAGCTGCCGCCAGAGCGTCACGTGTGTCGCATCCTCCACGGGGACGTCCGCGTGCATCTTCCAGAGCCAGCTGTCCTGCGCCGTGAACACGGTCGCCGTGCCGCGGCCGAAGCGCTGCGTGGCGAGCACGGGCTGGTCGGTGGTCTCGCCCTCCGCGCGCCCGGTGAGGTAGGCCGTGGCCCCGGGGCGCAGCGAGCCGAGCGCATTCACCACGGTGAGGGGCGGGAGCGAATCCCAGATGCGCGCGGACGCGGTGTCCGACGCCCGCAGCTGCAGCGCCGGCGCCGACGTGCCCGCGACCGTCGGCCGGATGCGGAGTTCGAGCGCCGGCCCCTCCGCCTCGCGGGGCGCCCGGTCGAGGGCCAGCGGCATCACCTCGGCGAGCGGCGTGCCACGGAAGCCCCCTTCCGCGAACGCCGCCCGGCCGCCCAACGCAAGCAACCCGCCGCCGCGCTGGTTCACGAAGTCCGCGAGCATGCGCAACTGGTCGGGCGTGAAGAACGCCGCCTCGATGCTCCCGAGGATCACGCCGCGGTACGCGTAGAGCTCCTGCCGCGTGGTGGGGAAACCTCCGGCGAGCTCGAGCGAGTCGCGCACGCCGAGCCGGAGGTACTTCCGCTCCGCGCTCCGCAGCAGCGCGACGAGCTGCAGCGCGCTGTCCGTCGCGATCGCGCGCCGGATGAAGCCGAGCTCGGCCCGCGGCTCCCCTTCGAGGTAGAGCACGCGGTCGGGACCGCCGCGGACCTGCACGAGGCCGTGCGACTCGTTGTTCTCGGCGACGGTCTCGCGGGGCAACACCGGGGTGCGCACGGTGATGCGATGCGTACCCGGCGCCAGATCAGCGAGCCGGAGCCGCACGCGCACGCTCTCCTCGCGGGAGGGGAGCGTGACCTCCTCGGTCGCGACGACGCGGCCGTCCGCCTCCGCCGTGAGCCGGATCCGCTCCCCGCCTACGCCCCGGAGCCGCAGGGTGACGTCCGCGAGCAGGTTCGCCCCGACCAGCGGGCGCGCGGGGAGCGAGACGCGCTCGATCGCGACGTCGCGCGGGAAGCGTTCGAGCCCCACGCCCACGGTGTGCACCGGCACCTTGCGGGCGCGCAGCGCGAGCACCGCGGGCTCGAGGTCACGGCCCCCATTGTCCGCGCCGTCGGTCACGACGATCACGCCGGCGAGCGGCGTCCCCGCCAGCTCCTGCCGCGCCCCTTCGAGGGCGCGCGCCAGGTCGGTCCGCGTCCCTGCGCTCCGGAGGCCCGCGGCTTCCGCCGCCGGACGTACGTCCGCCGCGAACCGGTAGAAGCGGAGCGCGAAGCGGTCGGAGAGCGCACGCACCAGCGCGGCCGAGTCGGCGAACGCACGCTCCACGCGCACCGCGCGCGACTCCTCACCCCCATCCGTCAGCGTCATGGAGCGCGAGTCGTCGAGCAGGATCGCGAGCACGTTCCGCTGCGGCACCGCGCTCGCGACGACGAGACGGGGCCGGAGCAGGCACGCGACGAGCAGGAGGAGGGCCGTCGCCCGCAGGGCGAGCAGGATCGTGCGGTGCATCCGCGAGATCCCCAGCACCCGGTGGTAGGTCATCGCCGCCACGACGATCGCGAGGAGCGCCAGCCCCGCGATGAACCAGGGCGGCGCCACCGGGCTCAGGACGACCTCACCCCGTTCCCAGACCCGCGACGAATACTTGAACAGGAACGTGAGCACGGCATCCATTGAAGGGAGTACGCAGGTCGCGAGGAGTACGCTGAGCGCGCGCGACCGTTAAGGACGTCCCCTGCCTATACCCGCTCCGCCTGCGCGAGATGCCGGTGCATGTGCCGCGCGACGACCAGGAACGCCGAGTATCCATCATACGACACCCCCGGCGCGAAGGGGGATTCCAGCCGCGTGCGGTCGATCGGCAGTCCCTCGGCCGCCGCGAGCGTGCGCGCGTGCGCCTCGAGGTGCCGCTCGAACTCGGACACCACCGCGGCGCGCGGGAGTTCCCCGCCGGGAACGAAGGAGGCCGGCGTGCGCACCTTTCCCACCCGGAAGCGCCCGACACCCGGCGCCGGCCCCACCATCGCGCCGAGCACCCAGCCGATGAAGGTGCGACGGAATCGCGTCGGTGCCCCGCCCCCCAGTGCGCGGGCATCCGCGACACATCGCTCGAGCAGCGGCTGCATCGCACGCGACGAGAGGTTCAGGTGCGCGATGCACTCCGCCACCGACCATCCGCCGTCGGCGGGCCGCACGTTCCAGCGCACATCCGACGTGGCGGCCATCAGCCGGTGGAACCGACTGCGGGCGGTGGCGAACTCCTGCTCGACGGACTGCAGCTGCGGGTGCATGGTGCGCTCCGGGCTCAGGGCTTCGGTCGCGGAAGATGCGACGCGGCTCGCCACGCGTCCACGCCCGCCCTTCCCGCGACGGGCACCCTGTCGCATCATCCGTGGTCCTCCCTTCCCCAATCCCGCGCCCGACCGATGCCCCCTACGACCCGTTCCCTCCTCGCCGCGCTCGCCCTCCTGCTGGCTCCGCCGGTCGCGACCGCGCAGGTCTCGCCCGTGCACGCCGAGCTCGACCGGCTCACCTCGCAGGTGAACGCGAAGGTCGTGGCCTGGCGCCGCGACATCCATGAACATCCCGAGCTCGGCATGCAGGAGACGCGCACGGCGGCTCTCGTCGCCGCGCACCTGCGCTCGCTCGGGATGGAGGTGCGCACCGGCGTCGGCGGCACGGGCGTGGTGGGGGTGCTGCGCGGCGGGCGGCCCGGCCGTGTTGTCGCGCTGCGCGCGGACATGGATGCGCTCCCGGTGACCGAGATGGTGGACCTTCCGTTCAAGTCGAAGGTGCGCACCACGGTGCGCGGGCAGGAGACCGGGGTGATGCACGCGTGCGGCCATGACAACCACGTCGCGATCCTCATGGGCACTGCCGAGGTGCTGGCCTCCATGCGGGCGCGCATCGCGGGCACCGTGGTCTTCCTCTTCCAGCCCGCGGAAGAGGGGCCGGGAGGCGCCGAGCCGATGATCGCGGACGGCGCACTCGACGACCCCAAGGTGGAGGCTATCTTCGGCCTGCACGTCTGGCCCGGGCCCGCCGGCGACATCCTCTACCGCTCCGGTCCGACCCTCGCCGCGTCCAACACGTTGAACATCATCGTGCGCGGGCGGCAGACGCACGGCGCCAATCCCTGGGGCGGCGTGGACCCGATCGTGATCAGCTCGCAGATCGTCCTCGGCCTGCAGACCATCGTGAGCCGGCAGATCAACATCACCACGGCGCCCGCGATCGTGACCGTCGCCGTGTTCAACGGCGGCATCCGGTCGAACATCATCCCGGACAGCGTCGTGATGGAGGGGACGGTCCGCACGTACGACATGGACATGCGGAAGAGCATCTTCGAGAAGATCGCCCGCACCGCCGAGCAGATCGCGGCGGCTGGGGGCGCCACGGCGGAGGTGCGGATCGACTCGGGCTACCCGGTCACGCGCAACGATCCCGCACTCACCGAGCGGATGCTCCCCACCCTCAAGCGCGCCGCCGGGAACTTCTCCGTCGACGTCGGCCCGCTCATCACGGGCGCCGAGGACTTCTCGTACTTCCAGCAGCGGGTGCCGGGACTCTTCGTCTTCCTCGGGGTGACCCCGCGCGACCAGGACCACACGAAGGCGCCGGCGAACCACTCACCGTACTTCTTCGCGGACGAGTCGGCGCTCCCCGTGGGGGTGCGCGCGATGTCGTCGCTCGCGCTGGACTTCCTGATGCCCCCAAGCGCGCGCGTCACGCCCTGAGGGGCGGCGCGGGGGCTACGCGGCCAGCGTCTCGCCGCACTCCGTGCAGAAGCGCGCGCGCTCGGCGTCGACCTTGGCGCCGCAGCGGAGGCAGGCGGCGGCGAGGTAGCGCCCGCAGTCGGAGCAGAAGAGCGCGTCCGACTCGGGGCGCGGGCCGCACTTCGCGCATTCCCGGGCGCGGGACTTGGCGCGGGCGATCAGCTGCTCCGCCGGGTCGGGCGCGTTCGCGCGGGCGCCCCCGGTGGACGCGCCCGCGCTCTCCGCGGCCAGCGCGTCGCGCACCCGCAGTTCCTCCACCGCGCGCGGCGCGAACTCCGCACGGAGCGTCGCATAGTCCTCGGCAGCGAGCTTCCCCGTCGCGTGGTCGAACTCGATCTCACGCAGCGTCTCGAGCGCGGTGGCGCCCGCGTCGAGGGGTCCGGCGGGCGTGGCCACGGTCACCGAGGGGACCCCGCGCAGGATCGGCAACAGCACCCACGCCAACCCCGCGACCGCGAGCGCGCCTCCCAGCAGCAGCGCCGCCATCAGGCGGCCCCGACCTCGACGCCGGGCGCGAGTTCCGCCGCGTACCCGCTCTGCCGCCGCCGCTCGGACTGCGGCCACATCACGATCAGCCCGCCCACCGCCATCAGGAGGCCGCCGGCCCAGACCCACATCACCAGCGGGTTGAAGTTGATCCGCACCTCGGCGCGGTTCCCGATCACCCCGGCGAGGACGAGGTAGACGTCCTGCCGTGCGGAGTAGTGGATCCCCACCTCGGTGGAGGGCTGGAAGGTCGGGTTCCCGCGTGAGTCGACGTGCTGGCGCTTCTCGCTGATGAGGAGCGGGAGCGCGCGCCCCTCCATCTCCGGGCGCAGCGAGACGGCGACCACCTCGCGGTTGAGCACCTTGTACTGGGAGAGCCCGTCGTTCGTGAAGGTCCACGTCCGCCCGTAGGGGTCGGTAGTGGTGAACGACTCGCCGTCCGCGAGCGTGACGTCGTGCTCGGCGCGGAACGCCATCCCCGCGAAGGCCGCGAAGAGGATCACGATCCCGGCGTGCACGATGTAGCCGCCGTAGCGGCGCCGGTTCCGCGCGACGAGCCGTGCCAGCGCCACCGGCGCCGCCTCGTCGTACATGCGCCGGCGCGCGCCCACGCCCTTGTGGAACTCCTGCAGGATGGTGCCGGCGACGAAGGCGCAGAGCGTCCACGCCACGAGCGGCGACAGCTGGCGCACCCCGAGCGTGAAGAGCACCGCGCCGACGATGAGGCCGAGGGCGGCCGGCGCCGCGAACTGCCGCTGCACGTTCGCGAACGACGCGCGGCGCCACGCGATGAGCGGCCCGATCCCGGTGAGCGCGAGGAGGAGGAGCCCGAGCGGCACGTTCACCGAGTTGAAGAACGACTCGCCCACGGTGATCTTCGCACCGCGCACCGCCTCGGAGAGGATCGGGAAGAGCGTGCCCCAGAGCACGCTGAACGCGATCCCGACGAGCACGAGGTTGTTGTAGAGGAACGCCGCCTCGCGGCTGATCATCGCCTCCAGCTCGGCCTTCGGCTCCAGGTCCTTGAGCCGGATGGCCACCAGCCAGATGGACGCCGCGAGCGTGAGGGCGAGGAACCAGGCGAACCAGGCGCCCACCGGCGACTGCGCGAACGAGTGCACCGACTGGATCACCCCCGAGCGGGTGATGAAGGTGCCGAGGATCGAGAGCAGGAAGGTCCCGATCACGAGCACCACGTTCCACTTCCGCAGCATCCCCCGCTTCTCCTGGATCATGATGGAGTGCAGGAAGGCGGTGCCGGTCAGCCAAGGGAGGAGGGACGCGTTCTCGACGGGGTCCCACATCCAGTAGCCGCCCCAGCCGAGTTCCACGTATGCCCACCACATCCCGAGCACGATGCCCACGGTGAGGAAGACCCAGCTCACGAGCGCCCAGCGGCGCACGGCACCGAGCCAGGCGGCGTCGAGCCGGCGCGAGACGAGCGCCCCCACGGCGAAGGCGAACGGGATCGCGGTGGCGACGTAGCCGAGGTAGAGCATCGGCGGGTGGATCGCCATCGCGGGGTTCTGCAGCTGCGGGTTGAGCCCGCGGCCGTCCGCCGGCACCCACTCGAGGCGCTCGAACGGGTTGGATGAGATGGCCGTGGTCGCGACGAAGAAGAGGAGCACGAGCGCGCTGGTGCCCGTCACCCAGGGCATGAGCTCGCGGTTCTTGCCGCGGTTCACCCAGGTGGCGAGCGCGGCATAGAGCGCGAGGATGAGGCACCAGAAGAGCATGGAGCCGGCCTGCCCGCCCCAGAACGCCGAGATCTTGTAGACGATCGGGAGGTTGGCGCTCGTGAACGAGGCGACATAGCGGAGCGAGAAGTCGCTCGAGAGGAGCGCCGTCCAGAGCCCCACGGAGGCGAGCGCGACGAACCCCGCACCGGCATAGAGGCCGCGTTCACCCGAGGCGACCAGGTCCTCACGCCGGAGACGGCCCCCCGCGAACGAGAGGGTCGCGGACCACGCGCACATGAGGAGCGCGATCCAGAGGGAGAGCTCGCCGACGAGGATCACGGCGCGCGCCTAGCGCGGCGTATCGGTCGCCGGCGTCGCGGGCGTCTCCGCCGCGGCGCGCTCGTACGCCTCGCGCGTGCCGGGCTTGTATCCCTCGGGAGCCGCCTCGTAACGCGAGGCGCACTTCGCGAGCAGGGTGGTGGCGCGGAAGGTGCCGTCGGCGCCCAGACGGCCCTCCACGACCACGTCCACCGAGTCGCTGAAGGTGTCGGGGATGATGCCGCGGTAGTCGACCGTGTAGGTCGCGGTGCCGTCCGTCATCTGGAAGGTGACCTGGCGGCCGCCGGAATCGCGGACCACGGAGCCGGCGACCACACGCGCGCCGACCTTCACGCCCGTCTCGCGGAGCGTCGGGTCGGCCGCGACCTTGGCCTGCAGCTCGGCAGGCGTGAGGAAGTAGACACCCGTGTCGCGGATGCTGCCGGCCATGAGGAAGCCCGCGGTCCCCAGGACCAGCGCGCCGCCGATGATGAACTTGTTGCGGGGATGCATAAGGGCTCGGTGCGTGGGTCTTGGCGGAATATAATCGCTGCGCCGCCCGACGGGCCCCTCCCGCTACCGTGGGAAGGGGTCCGCGAACCTTGGGTCGGCGAGGAAGGTCGGGTCCGTCAGCGTGCGCAGGTACGCCACGAGGGCGTCCCGCTGCGCCTGGGTGAGCCCCAGGCGCTGTGGCAGCCCGGCCGCGTTGCGGAGCACCGGGTCGAGCCCGGCGACGTCGGCGACCCCGTTGTTGTAGTGGTCCACCACCTGCGCGAGCGAGGAGAAGCGCCCGTCGTGCATGAAGCGCGTGCGCACGCCGATGTTCCGGAGGGAGGGTACCTTGAAGCGTCCGCCCCCCGCGCCGGTGTCGGAGGGCGCGAGCACGAAGCCGATGTTCCGCGCCTGCGTGGCGATCTGCGCGTTGCCCACGTGGCAGACCGCGCACTTCCCGACGCCCCGGAAGAGCTGCTCCCCCTCGACCTCCTGCGGCGTCAGGACGGCCGCGAAGTTCGCCGCCGCCCCGCCCAGGAAGGCATCGTCGTACCGCGAGCGCGCCGAGACCATGGCGCGGACGAACTGCGCGAGCGCCCGCGCCACCGCCGTGCGGGTGACGGCCGGGGACCCGAACGCCGCCTCGAACAGGGGCCCGTACTGGCGCACGGCGCCCAGCTTCGCCTCAAGGGAGTCGAGCGGGAGCCCCATCTCCGCGGGGTTCGCGATCGGGTCCAGCACCTGTGCCTCCAGGGTCGCGGCGCGTTCGTCCCAGAAGAACCGCCCGGGCGCGTAGAACCGCGCGTTCGCGAGTGAAGGCGAGTGCCGCGTGCTGAGCATCCCGTTCAGGCCCCGGCTGAATCGCGCCGTGTCTCCGAATGCCACGGACTGGATATGGCACGACCCGCAGGAGACCGTGTTGTTCGCGGAGAGGCGCACGTCATGGAAGAGCACGCGACCCAGGGTCGCGCCGGCGTCCGTGATGGGGTTGGTCGCGGGAGTGTTGTCGGCGGCGACGACCGCGCCGGGTCCGGCTATGAAGTGCGCCGGCAGCGGATTCCCGGCCACGCGGTACGAGTGCAGCGTGGCTGGGAGCACCGGCAACGGGAGCCCGTCGTCCGCGACGACCGCCGCCACCGGCGCATCCGCGCCGCAGCCGATCATGAGGGAGGCGCCGAGGATCGGCAGTGCTTCGAGGAGACGGAGCGGGTTCGCGTCGCGCACGGAGAGGGAACGGCAGGAGGGAGGTCGGTGCGGTGCTCTCGTTGGACGCCGGACCTCGTGGGTCGTTAGCGGTCCGTCTGGCGTATCACGATCGCACCCGCCCCGCCGCCGAGCGCGTCGGCCGAGAGGTCGCGCCAGGAGAAAGCGCCCCGGCGGCGGCGGTCCCAGAGCTCCTTCCCGACGCCCAACGAGAGGGTCATCGCCCCGGCGGTCCACGCGGCCTCGCGATACGCGAAGCCGTTCGCGCGGAGCACCGAATGCCCCGCACTCTGGATCGCCGCCGAGACCACGAAGTGCTTCAGCTTGTCCGCGCCGAACCACGGATCCGCCGGGGCTTCGCGCGCGGGTCCGCCGAACGGGAAGCCGCTGAGGACGAACGCCAGCGCGAACTTCATGCGCGGTCCGAGTCCCGCGCCCACGAGACCGCCGCCCGCACGGCACGCCGCCAGCCCCCGAGTCCCTCGCGCGCGAGGTTGGGTCTTGGGGCCGGCGAGAACCGCTGGTAGGTCCGTGAGGCGAAGAACGCGGCGGCATCCGGCCAGACGCCCGCCGCGATCCCCGCGAGCCCCGCCGCTCCCATCGCCGTGGTCTCGATCACGTCCGGACGCTCGACCGG
>CAZHAG010000086.1:0-12127 GCA_964529705.1 uncultured Gemmatimonas sp.
CGACGCTCGCCGGGAGCGGCGTGAGCGCCGCGATGGCCTGCGCGAGCGCGATGCCCAGCGCGATCCCGAGGAGGGCGCCGATCGTGCTCAGCGTCGCCGACTCCACGAGGAACTGTGCCAGGATGTCCCGCCGCTTGGCGCCGAGTGCCTTCCGGATGCCGATCTCGCGCGTCCGCTCCGCGACCGCGACCAGCATGATGTTCATGATCACGATCGCGCCCACGACGAGCCCGATCGCGGGGAGCGCCACGCCGGCGACCACGAGGTACCCCTCGATCTTGTCCCAGAACTCGAGTGCGCTCGCCGAGGTCTCGAGCGAGAAGTCGTCCCCGGCGCCGGGGCGCAGCTTGTGCCGCGTGCGCATCACGGCGCGCACGCGCTCCTGCGCCTCGATCAGCACGGTCTGGTTCTCCGCCTGCACGATCACGGCGTCGATCATCTGCGGCTCGGGGTTGAGCAGCCGCCGGATCGGGGAGCGCCAGGGGGCGATCACGAAGTTGTCGAACGAGATGCCGAAGACGCTCCCGCGCGACTCGGTCACGCCGATCACGCGGTAGGGGATGCCGCCGATCCGGAGCTCGCGCCCGATCGGGTCGAGCCCGGGAAAGGCGCGGTCGACCATGTCGGGGCCGAGGATGAGGACGTTCTCGCCCTGCGCCATCTCCTGCTCGGTGAAGGCGCGGCCGTCGGTCATCCCCAGCTGCTTGATCCCGAACCAGTCGCCGTCGATCCCGATCGCGGTGGTGCTGCGCGGGCGCGCGTACTGGCTGGTGGCTTGAACCCCTCCCTCGGACTCCTGCGCCCACTTGGTGCCCTCGGGGAGCGCCTCGACCACGGGGAGCAGGTCGCTCACGTAGAGGCGCCGGCGTCGGCGGTACTCCTCCCAGACCGAGGGGTCCATCTCCCCCATGTTGATGTTCGGGCGCCGCCGGAGCTCGAAGGAGTTGACGGCGATGATCTTGCCGACGAGGTCCTCCTTCATGTACCGCCCCATCCCCTCGATGATCGAGACGACCGTGATGAGGAACATCACGCCGATGCAGACGCCCGCGAGGGTGAAGAAGCTCTTGAGCTTCTGCACCTTGATGGTCTGGAGGGCCAGGCGGACGGCTTCGAGGAAGGGCATCAGGACGCTGGGAGTGCGAAGCCGGGCGCCGACCGAGCGGGGCCGGGGCGCGAAGGCCCCGGCCGCCGGCTCAGAGGGTGAGGCCGAGCTTCTCGGTGAAGACTTCGCGACGCTCGTCGCTCTCGATGGTGCCGTCGCGGAGGACGACCACGCGCCGTGCGTGCGCCGCGATGTCCGGTTCGTGCGTCACCATGATGACCGTCTGGCCGGTGTCGGCCAGCCCCTCGAACACCCGCATGATCTCCTCGGAGGTCTTGGAGTCGAGGTTGCCGGTGGGCTCGTCGGCGAGGAGGATCGAGGGCCGGTTCACGAGGGCTCGGGCGATCGCCACGCGCTGGCGCTGGCCGCCGGAGAGCTCGTTCGGCCGGTGGTGCACGCGCTCACCCAGCTGCACGGACTCCAGCGCCTCCATGGCCCGCTCCCGGCGCTCGGCCGAGGAGATCCCCGCGTACACGAGCGGGAGCTCCACGTTGGCCAGCGCGGTCGCGCGGGGGAGGAGGTTGAAGGTCTGGAAGACGAACCCGATCTCCTTGTTCCGCACGCGGGCGAGCTCGTCGTCCTTCATGGTCGAGACGAGCTGGCCATTGAGCCAGTACTCGCCGTCGTTCGGCGTGTCGAGGCACCCGATGATGTTCATCAGGGTCGACTTGCCCGAGCCCGAGGGGCCCATGATCGCGACGTACTCGTTGCGCCGGACGGCGAGGTCCACGCCCCGGAGCGCCCGCACGATCTCGCCGCCCATGTCGTACTCGCGCTTCACGCCGCGGGTGACGATCACCCACTCCTTGCTCGGCGCGGCGCCGGACTGGTCGACGATGACCTTCCGCTCGGCGGTGGTGCTGAGCGGGACTTCCTCCTCGAGGTGCTGGCTCACGGCGTCCCCCCGGCCTTGGTGGCGGCCGGCGTCGGTGGTTGCTCACGGACGAGCTGGCCATCCTTCAGCTCGCGGATCGCCTGATAGGTACCGGCGACGATCTTCTCGCCGGTCTTGAGCCCGTCGAGGACCTCGAAGTACTTCTCGCCTGCGATCCCCACCCTTACGGGGCGGAAGCTCACTTTGTTGTCCTCGCCGACGACGAAGACGCCCTCGACGTCCTTCTTGCCGACCTGCACCGCCGGCGCCTTCGCCGCGGCCGGGGCCGACTTGTCCTCGTCCTTGAGCTCCTCGTTCTCGCGCACGGTGAGCGCGATGATCGGGATCGAGAGCGCCTGCTTGCGCGTGTCGGTCACGATCTTCGCCGTGGACGAGAAGTCCGGGCGCGTGTCCGCAGGCGGGTTCAGGATCCGCACCGTCACCTCGTAGTCGATCGCCTGGTCGGTGGCGGCCGTGCTGGTCCGCGTGATCGAGCTGTTCGAGATCTCCACGACGCGGCCGATGAAGGTCGTGTCGGCGAAGGCGTCGATCTGGATCACCGCCGAGTCGCCGACGCTGATCCGGCTCACGTCGGTCTCGTCCACCTTCACCTTGGTCTCCAGGATGCTCATGTCGGCGATCGTCATCAGCGTCGCGGCGTCGCGGTTGAGCGTGCCCATGATCGCCGTCTCGCCGACCTCGACGTTCAGGCGCGTCACGCGCCCGGTCATCGGGGCGTAGATCGTGGAGCGCGAGAGCTGCCAGCGGGCGTCCTTGAGCGACGCCTCGTTCTGCTTGACGTTCTCCTCGGCCGCCTTCACCAGCGCCTGGTTCACGCGCTGCTGCGTCTCGAGCTGCTCCACTTCCTGCGCGGAGACGAGCGCGGCGTTCGTCTTCCGGATCTCCTGCTGGCGCTCGAGGTTGCGCTGCGCCTGCATCTGGTTCGCGCGGGCCTGCTCCAGGCTCGCGCGGGCGTTCGCCAGTGCCGCCTCGGCGCGCTGCACCTGCGCCTCGTACTGCTGCGGGTCGATCTGGAGGAGGAACTGCCCCTCCTTCACGTAGTCGCCGTCCTTCACCGCGAGGCGCGTGATGCGCCCCGTGATGTCGGCCGAGAGGTCGACCTTCGTCCGCGGGCTCACCTGGCCGCTCGCCGTCACCGACGCGACGAGGTCCTGGCTGGAGACCTCCTCGATCCGGACGAGCGTGCCCTTGCCCGTGGAGCGCGCCGCCGAGACGCTCACGATCGCCACCAGCGCGACCAGGACCACGGCGGCCACCCCGTACTTCGTCTTCTTGCTCATCGTTGCCTCGTCCTATCGAAGGGTGCGTCCGACGGCCGCCTCGAGCGCCGCGAACGACCGGTGGAATTCATAGATCGCGTCGATCCGGTCCGTCTCCGCGCGCTCGTACTCCGCGCGCGCCGTCGTGAGGTCCACGAAGGTGTTCGCCCCCACGCGGTACCGTTCCTCGGCCAGCTGGAGCGCCTCGCGCGCCGTGGCCGCGTTCTGGGTCTGCAGCTGCACCGTCTCGTACGCCGCCTGCAGCGTCACCCGCGCCGAGGTGACGTCGGCCGTGAGGGCGAGCTCCTGGCGCCGCACGTTGTAGCGCGCGTCCGACCGGCTCGCCGAAGCCTCCTGCACCCGCTGCTCGCGGCTGAAGCCGTCGAAGAGGGGGAGGGAGACGCTCAGCGAGAGGCTGTACGGGTTCCGGGTGAAGCCGAACGGGAAGTTCTCGTTGGCGTCGCGGATCGCGTCGGCCTGCGCCGGCGTGAAGACGATCGCGTTGCACTGCGCGGCGATGCTGGAGAGCCCCGCCCCCACCCGGATCGAGTCGGTCGTGAAGCAGCTCCGCTGCGAGGAGAGCGACTGGTTCTGCGCCTGCGCGATCGCGATGTCGATGTTCTTCTGCTGCTGCGCGAAGCCCCCCACGTTCCCGGAGAGCGAGAGGCTCGGGAAGTACTCGCTGCGCGCCGACTTGAGCCCCTGGTCCGCCACCCGTTCCCGCGCCTGGATCGCCCGGAGCGTCGGGTTCGACTGCCGCGCCGTGGCCAGCAGGTCGCCGAGCTCCATCGTCGGGGCGCTGAGCGGGAGGTCCGCCGTGAGGGTGACCTCGGCGGGCATGGTGATGCCCAGCTGCTGGATCAGCTGCAGCCGCGCGACGGCGGCGGCGTTGCGCGCCCGGAGCGCGGCGACCCGCTGCGTCCCGAGCCCGACCTCGGCGCGCTTCACGTCGAGCGATGTGGCCGAGCCGACCCCGGCCCGCGCCTGCGCGAGCTGCAGCTGCAGCTCCTGCTGGGTCACGAGCGTGTCCTGCAGCGCCGCGCGCGCCTGCAGCTGCAGCGCGAGGAGGAACTGCGCGGTCACCGCGTTCCGCAGCGAGTAGAGCGCCGCCTCGACGTCCGCGTCCGCCGCATCCATCGAGGCGTTGGCCCGCTTGATGTTCGAGAAGGTGTTGTAGCTCAGCTGCGTGCTGGCCGAGAGCCCCCAGGACGACGAGATGATGTCCGAGGTGGCGCCGAACGCCACGCCGCCGAAGAACTGCGGGCGGCCCTCACGGTAGCTGGCGCCGAGGCTCGCGTCCGCTCGGGGCAGGAGCGCGCCGTAGGCGGAGCGCACCGCGGCCGAGGCACGCGTGCGGCCGTTCACCGACTGGAGGTACGCGGGGTTGTTCTGCTTCGCGATGTCCAGCGCCTCGGCGAGCGACAACGTCGCCCTGGTCGCCGTCTGTGCTCCCGCGGGCATCGCGATGCCGAACAACAGGAGCGCGCAACAAGCCAATCGCATCTATACCGAGTCCTGTGAGTAGGGTTCCATTGAGTGTTACGTGCGTCCGCCGCCGGGTGTTTCAGCCGGCGGCTCGTCCCGCACCGCCTCCAGATCCTCCCCAGGCACCCGCACCCGGAGCAGGCGTCCCTCGAGGTCGGTCCACGCCTCGCGGACCCCCTCGCCACTGCTCGGCCGGATCACCCACCGCCGGGTCACGAACTCCCGTAACCCCAGCGACACACGGTCCGGCCCCGCGTCCTCGATGCTGACCTGCTCCACCCAGAGCGAGCGCGGGTGCAGCACGTCGGTGGTGCGTCCCTCCCCGAACCGGATCAGGAACCAGAGGTGGTGCATCACGGCCGCCTCGGCGGCCAGGCTCCCCGCCGGGAAGCGGAACTCCCGTGCCCGCTCCCCACCGGGCCGCACCGCCCGCCCTGACCAGAGGTCGCGCCGCGACTCCCCCGTGAGGGACTCCGTCAGCCGCCCGTCCCGCGTCTCCTCGAGCGTGAAGAGCAGGGGAGTCCCGGAGGCGGCGGTGTTCATGCGGACCGCGAGCCGCACGTCGCCGCGGAGCACGTTGCCCTGCGCGACGTAGCCGGCACCCGCGCCGCCCCCCACCGTCCGGATGCTGAAGTCCTCGCGCCCGACGCGGACGCCGCCCACGAAGAGGGAGAAGGTGCCCTCGTCCACCACGCGCGACTGCGCCGTGGCCGGCACGGCCATCGCCGTCGCCGCGGCCATCACCAGCACCCTGAGGGCGGTCGACGGGTGATTCCGGCACATCTGGTGCAATCTAATGAGTGGTCGCGGCGGGTCGCCGGGTACGATGGTGAGCGGGTATAATGTCCGCGTGAACCCCTCCACCTCGCCGATGGCCCGCAAGGGTGCCGCCCGGGCCCCGCGAGAGGCGTGGACGGTGGTCGCGGCGCTCCTGGTGCTGCTCGGCGCCGGCTGGATCCGCGCCCCCTCCGTCGGGATGCTCCTCGGCTTCGGGACCGGTGTGGGAGCCCTGGCGCTGCTGGCCTGGCGCGCCCGGGAGAGCGCGTGGCGGCGTCGGGCGGCGTTCGTCAGCGTGGCGCTCCTGTTCCTGGCGATCGGCGGCGTGCACCATCTCGAGGCGCGCCGTCTCGACCGGGCGGGTGCGGAGGTCGTCGCGGAGCGCGTACGCGCCGGGGGCGCGGCGCTGCGCGCCGAGTTCGAGGTGGTGGGCGATGCGCTGGCCTCGATGGCCCGGCGCGCGCTCGCGGTGCCGACCGAACCCGCCGATGCGTTCGCCGCCCTGGCGCCACTCGTGGACACCGACGAGGATCGCGCCGTCCTCGTGGCACAGCGGGGGCGCCCGTTCGCCTGGGCGGGGCGGCTCCTCGTCCCCGTCGACTCGCTCCCCGGGCCGCTCGGGGTCGTGGCGACGCCGTTCTACGTGGTGGCGTACGCGATCGAGCGCGCGGGGGACCGCGCGGCGATCGCCACGGTGCTCGTGCATGCGGATGCACCCGCGGACCGGCTGGCGCAGCCGCTCGACCGCCCGATCGCCGAGCGGCATGGACTCACGGGGTTCGTGTACGCCGGAGCGGCCGCTGCCGCGGACGCGCCGGACGCCGTGGTGCTCTCCCTCGTCGGTGAGCCCCTGCTCGCCGCCCGCCCACTGGTCGCGTCCCCGGAGACGCTGGCGCTCGCGTCGCGCGAGCGGGCGCTCCCGCGCGCGGGACTGACGCTGGCGCTCCTCGTGGTGCTCCTCCTCGTCACCGCCTGGCAGCGCGACGGCGGGCTCGCCGCACGCCTCGGCGCCCTCGCCGTCGGCTTCGGTGCGCTGCTGATCGTCCCGCTCAGCGCGTTCTCGAACCACTCGGCGCTGTTCGACCCGACCGTCTTCTTCGTGGGGGCCGGCGGTCGCCTCACGGCGAACGCGGGAGCCCTTGCCATCACCTGCGGCCTGCTGCTCTTGGCCCTCCTCTCCGCGCTGCGAGAGGGGGTGCGACCGCGATCGCGCACGCAGGCGCTCATCGGGGTCCTCGTGGTCGCGGGGGTCGGGCCCTTCCTGTTGCGCGAGCTGGCGCGCGGCATCCAGGTCCCCGTGCTCGGCGTCCCCACCTCGCTCTGGCTCAGCTGGCAGGTGACGCTCTTCCTCGCCGCGGTCACGGTGCTCCTGCTGGGAGTGACCGCCGGGCAGGCGGCGCTGGGCACCCAGCGCGGGTTGCCGGCCTGGGTGGCTCCCGCCTTCGCGATGATCGCGGCGATCACGACGCCGCTGGTGCTCGAGGCGCCCGCCCGGCTCCCCCCGCTGCACCCGCTGCTCTGGGTGGCGGCGATCGGCGCGCTGGCGCTCACGCGACGTGCGAGAGCGATGGTGCTGCCGGCGGCGTTCGTCGCAGCGTGCGGCGCCGTGACGCTCGTCTGGTTCTCCACCGTGCGGGAGCGGGTGGACCTCGCCCGCGCCGACGTGGCCGCGCTCCGCACCCCAGACCAGAACGCGGCGGCACTCCTGCAGCGCTATGCCTCCGTGCTCGACCCCTCCGGGGCGGACCGGACGCGCGTCGACGTCCTCGTGCGCTACGCGGAGTCCGACCTGGCGGGGACGGACATCCCGACGGAGATCACCTCCTGGTCCGCCGACGGACGACGGATGGCGGAGCTCCGCGTGGGACGGGGATCGGGGGTGACGGCGGGCGTGAACCTCCTCGCGCGGGAGGCGCAGGCCTCGGGGCAGGCGAGCCTGAGGCAAGAGTTCGTCGAGCCCGCGGTGAACACGGTGCTCAGCGTGCCGCACGCGGATGGCACGGCCACGACGGTCGTCCTGGCGCCCCGCTCCCGGCTCGTAGCGCCCGATGCGTTCGGCGCGCTGCTCGGCTTCCCGCCACCCCCCACGCCGGAGCCGCCGTACGCGCTCCGGCTCGGGGACCTGATCGAGGGCGTCGCGCCCGCCGGCCCCAACGCGCGCTGGAGCCGCGCGGGCGCCGAGTTGCACGGCGACTGGCTCCTCCCCGCAGGGGGAGGGCGTGTGCGGCAGATCCACGCGACGATCGACCTCCGGTCCTTCGGGGCGCTGGTGACGCGGGGCACGCTGCTCGTGCTGAGCGACCTTGCGATCCTCGGGGCGGTCTGGCTCCTCATCGTGATGGCGGACGGCGTGTTCCGGCGCTGGTGGCGAGTGCGCCGGCGCGACCTCGTGAAGAGCTTCCGCGCGCGCCTCAGCCTCGCGCTCTTCGCCTGCTTCCTCACCCCGTCGTTCCTGTTCGCGTTCTGGTCGTTCCAGCGAGTGCAGACGGACGACCGGCAGTCGCGCGACCTGCTCGTGCGCGAGACGCTCCGCGGCGTGGCCGCGTCGACCGACTCGGTGCAGCTCGCGGAGACCGCGCAGCGGTTCGACACGCCCCTCTTCCTGTACGCCGACGGGCTGCTGGTCGACACCAGCGATCCCCTGCTCGACGCGATCGCCCCGGTGGGCCGGCTCCTGCCGCCCGGCATCGCGATCGCCCTCGCCGAGGGGGACGAGCCGACGGCGGGGCGGGGGGCCACGCTCGGACCTGCGCCGCTCCGGCTCGGGTACCGCGCCGTGACGGACTCGATGGGGACGCAGATCGTGCTGGCGGCGCCCGCGCGGCTGGACGAGCGGCTCCTCGACCGGCGCCGCAACGACCTCGCGATCTTCCTGCTCTTCGCGCTCGCGCTCGGCGGGATCGCGGCCCTCTGGGTGAGCGGGGCCGTCTCGCGCCAGCTCTCGCGGCCCATCAATGAGCTGCGCGGGAGCGCACTCGCGCTCGCGCGCGGCGACGAACCCGCATCGTTCACCGCCGACCCGCCCGTGGAGTTCGTCCCCGTGTTCAGCGCGTTCCAGCGGATGACGACTGACCTCAACGAGAGCCGCGCCGCGCTGGAGACGGCGGAGCGCCGGCTCGCAGCCACGCTGCGCAACGTGGCCAACGGGGTGGTCGCGGTGGATGACGCGGGGCGCGTGACCTTCGCGAACCCGCGCGCGGAGAAGATCCTCGGCGGGCCGCTGGCGGCGGGGATGCCGCTCGCGGAGGCGGTGGGCGCGGCGCTCGCCGCGCGCATCGAGGCGTTCCGTGCCGGGGACGAGGACGACGCCTTCGAAGTCGAGCGCGAGGGGCGGCGCCTGCAGGTGCGCGTGGCGCGGCTCGCCCCCGGCGCGCGGCGCGTGGTGGTCACGGTGGACGATGTCACGGATGTCGCGCGGGCCGAGCGCGTGCTCGCGTGGGGCGAGATGGCGCGGCAGGTCGCGCACGAGATCAAGAACCCCCTCACGCCGATGCGCCTCGGGATGCAGCACCTGCTCCGGGCGCGCCGCGACGGGCGCGTGGACTTCGACGCGGCGCTCGAGGAGAACACCGCGCGCGTGCTGGCCGAGATCGACCGCTTGGATGAGATCGCGCGCGCCTTCAGCCGCTATGGCACGGCGCCGGTGGCGGACGCGCCAGCGACCGCGGTGGACGTGGCCTCCCTCGCGCGCGACGTGCTCGAGCTCGAGCGCCTGGGCGCCGAGGGACCCGCGTGGGAGGCCCGCATCCCCGACACTCCGGTCCTCGCGGCGGCGCGGGAGCGTGAGCTGCGCGACGTGCTGCTCAACCTCCTCGAGAACGCGCGGCTTGCCGGCGCGTCGCGCATCACGCTCACGGTGCGCGCCCTCCCGGACGGTGGGGCCGAGGTCCTCGTGACGGATGATGGCGAGGGCATCGCGCCGGAGCTGCTCGAGCGGATCTTCGAGCCGCACTTCTCCACGCGGACGAGCGGGAGCGGACTCGGGCTCGCCGTGAGCCGACGGCTCATCGACGGTTGGGGCGGCTCGATCCGGGCGGAGCGGGTGGCGTCGGGCGGCGCGACACTGGTCGTACGGCTTTCTCCGCCCCCTGCGCGCTGAGTATCTTCCCCACGCGATGCAGACGCCCGAGTTCGCCAGCCCGAACCGCCCCACCACGGGCCTCCCCCCGCATCTCGACGGCTGGCAACTCCCACCCGACTGGCGTTGGGGAGGAAGCGGGGTGCAGACGCCGCATCGCCACGCGCAGGAGGTGATCGACGCGCTCGGCCGCTCGCTGGCGCTCGTCACCGCGCCCGACCCCGCGCACCACGCCTGGCTCTTCCGCGAGGCGCGCCACCTCGCGCTCCGGAGCCATCCGAGCATCCCCACCACCTACCACTTCTGGCAGCAGCACGTGGGGAGCCGTCGTGGTCCGGGGTACCTGCGACGCTGGATCACCGGCGAGACCATCGGCGAGCGCCTGGTCCGGAGCGGCGCCGAGACCGTGCCCTTCGCGCTGCGCGTGATCCGCGCGCTCGGGTCCACGCTCGCCTACCTGCACGACTCGGGCGCGACGCACGGGGCGATCACCCCGGAGACCGCCTACTTCACGCCCACCGGGCGGCTCTGGCTCCTCGGCTGGCAGTGGGCCGTGCCGACGTCGGAGATCCCGCCCGGCATCGCGCCCGACCCGCGCTGGGCGCCCCGCGCGCCGGAGTGGTCGGACGGTTGGCGTCCCACGCAGGCCTCCGACCAGTGGCAGCTCGGCGCCGTGGCCTTCGCGGCGCTCACGGGTGAGGTCCCGCTCTCGGGGGAGGTCCCGCCGATCCGGGTCGCGCGCCCGGATTGCCCGGCGACGGTGGCGGAGCTCGTGGACCAGATGCTGTCGCGCGACCCGAAGCAGCGCTTCTCGAGCCTGGCCGGCATGCTGCGGCGCATCGAGCGCATCTCCGGGACGTCGTCGCTCGTGGTGCCGGGGACCGAGCAGGCGAGCGGCGAGCACACCGCGCTCTCCGAGGAGGACCGGCTCCGCTGGGCCACCGGGGACGACTACGAGGTGCTGGCCCCGCTCGGCGTCGGGACCTACGGCTCGGTCTGGCGCGTGCGCGACCTCTCGCTCGAGCGTGAGGTCGCGCTCAAGATGCTCCACCCCGCGGTCGCGCGGAACGCCGCCGCGGTCGCACGCTTCCGCCGCGAGGCGCAACTCGCCGCCCAGCTCCAGCATCCGGCGATCGTCCCGATCTTCTCGTGGGATTCGAAGGGGGACGTGAATTGGTACATCATGGAGCTGGAGGAGGAGGGATCGGTCGCGGACCTCGTCAAGCGCGAGGGGCCGCGCCCGTTCGGGGAGATCGCGGCCCAGGTGGAGGCCGTGCTCGACGGGCTCGCCGTGGCGCACGCGAACGGGATCATCCACCGCGACCTCAAGCCCGAGAACATCCTCATCGACCGCTACCGGCGCTGGCGGATCGCGGACTTCGGCATCGCGAACGCCCTCGGCGCCCAGCGGCCGGGCGCGTCGGGGACGCCGGCCTTCGCGGCGCCGGAGCAGCTCCTCGGCGAGGACCAGGGGGTGGGCACGGACCTCTTCGCCGTCGCGGCGATCGTGCATTTCGCGCTCATCGGGCAGCCCCCATTCCCGGGCGACGACAGCCGTGCGATCCTCGCCGCGCAGCTCGCGGGCCGCGTGGACCTGGACGCGTTCGACGCGCCCCTCGCGGCCTGGCTGCGGCGGGGGCTCGCGGCCGATCCCGCGGACCGGTTCCCGGACGCGGAGACGATGCAGACGGCCTGGCGCGGCGTGGCGAAGCTCGTGCGGCGCGAGGAGCGGAGGGCCTCGTCGGGGTTCTGGCGACTGGTGCGGCGGACGATCACGGCGCTCGGGATCCCGGTGCGGCGCCGGCGCTGACGGCGGCGAGCCGCCGCACCGCTCACCGCACACCGTACCGCGCGCCGCACCGCTAATCGGCGTCGAGCATCTCGCGGACGGCAGCGACGGCCTGCCGCGCGGCGAAGGGCTTCTGCAGGAACATGTACCGTGCGTCCCCGAGGTCCTGCCGGAGCAGCTCGTCGTCCGTGTAGCCCGACATGAGGATCACGCGAGTCGACGGGCGCGTCACGAGGAGGCGCTGCACCAGCTCCTTGCCGCCGATCCCCGGCATCATCACGTCGGTGAGCATCAGGTCGATCTCCCCGGCGGTCTCCTCGGCCACGCGGAGCGCCTCGCCGCCGTTCGACGCCTCGATCACGCGGTACCCGTGCCCCTTGAGCACCCGCGAGAGCGCCTGCCGGATAGCGGGTTCGTCCTCGACGAGGAGGATGGTCTCGCCCGCGCGCGCGGCCTGCATCCCGCCACGCGGGCTGAGTCGCGCATCGGGCTCGCGGTCTGCGTCCGAGCGCAGGGGGAGGATGACGTCGAAGCGCGAGCCCTTTCCCGGCTCGCTCTCCACGCGGATGATGCCGTCCGCGGCGCGCACGATGGCATACGCGGTGGCGAGCCCCAGTCCCGTGCCCTCACCGGCGGGCTTCGTGGTGAAGAACGGTTCGAAGAGTCGCCGCTGGGTCTCGGACGACATCCCGGTGCCCGTGTCGATGACCGAGATCGCGAAGGCGCGCTGGTCCGCGCC
>CAZHAG010000087.1:0-2627 GCA_964529705.1 uncultured Gemmatimonas sp.
TCGCGGTCTCGCGCAGCAGGTCGCCGGCCGGCAGTCCGTCGGGGATGTCTCCCTTCCGCATCAGCCCGCTCACCGAGATCACGTACGACCGCCCCTCCTTCGCGAGGAAGCGCGTGAGGTCGTGCGTGTTGTGCAGCCCGCCCGGCCAGATCGCGACGTGCAGGTCCTCCCCCTCGGCGTAGAGCGCGGCGCGGGGCAGGGGCATCCAGTTCTCCCAGCAGTTGAGCCCGCCCACGGTGAAGGGGCCGACCCGGTGTGTGCGCAGTCCATGTCCGTCGCCGGGGGACCAGGTGAGCCGTTCCTCGTGCGTGGGCATCAGCTTGCGGTGCACGGAGCGGATGGTGCCGTCGTCGCCGATGTGGACGAGGCTCGCGTAGACGCTGTGTCCGCCCCGGTCCGCGGGGCGCTCGATGATGCCGAGGATGGTGGCGAGGGAGAGCTGCTGCGCGGCATGGCACACCCGGTCGAGGTGTCCCGCCTCGACCTGCACCGCCTGGTCGAGGTAGTGCGAGTGGAGCACCTTCTGCACCGGAGACTCGAAGCGCGCGCCGTCGGTGCGCTCGAGCCAGAACGGGTAGCCGGGGAGCAGCGCCTCGCCGAAGGTCACGAGCCGTGCTCCCGCGCGCGACGCGTCGTGCATCGCCGCGAGGATCTTGTCGGTGGTGCGCGAGCGGTCGAGCCAGACGGGCGCGATCTGCGCGGCCGCGACGACGAGCTGGTCCTGTACAGGATTCGGCATGCGACCCATAAGGTAGCGTCCACGCGGGATGCGTGGTGCGCGCCGCCGACTGTCGGGCGACTCGGCGTGCAGCTACGTTCTTCCGGCCAAGACCACTCGTGCCCCCCGTTCCCGCCATGACCCGCGCACTCAGGCTCGCACTCCTCCTCTGCGCCCTCCTCGCGGCGGGCCCCGCCGGCTGGGCCCAGGCGCCGTTGGTGTTCCAGTCGGACTTCGGCACGCGCGACGGCGCGGTCGCCGCCATGAAGGGCGTCGCGACCTCCGTCGACGCGCGGCTCCGCATCCTCGACCTCTCGCACGAGATCGCGCCCTTCGACATCTGGGAGGCCGCGTACCGCCTCCGCCAGGTCACGCCCTACTGGCCGCGCGGCACGGTCTTCGTCTCCATCGTCGACCCCGGGGTCGGCACGGACCGCCTCGGGGTCGTCGCACGCACGCGGCTCGGGCACCTGATCGTCACGCCGGACAACGGCACGCTCTCGCTCATCGCGTCCGAGATCGACGAGGTCCGCGAGATCGACGTCGCCCGGCAGCGACTCCCCGGCTCCGAGCGCTCGCACACCTTCCACGGGCGTGACGTCTTCGCATATCTGGGCGCGCGCCTCGCCGCGGGACAGGTGCAGTTCGAGGACGTCGGGCCCTCCCGTGCCCGCAACATCGTGCGGCTGGAGGTGGCGGAGCCCGTACGCGATGGCGCCGTGCTGCGCGGCATGGTCGCGATGATCGACCGCCCGTACGGCAACCTCTGGACGAACATCCCGTCGCGGATGGTCGACAGCGCCCAGGTCGTGGTCGGCGACACGCTCATCGTGCGCGTGACGAACGGCGGGCGCACGGTCTTCTCGGGCCGCGTCCCCTTCGTCGAGAGCTTCGGGCATGTGCCGCTGCGCGCGCCCGTGGTCTACCTCAACAGCCTGCTGGACCTGGCGATCGCGCTCAACCAGGGAAGCTTCGCCGAGCAGTACCGCGTGAGTGCCGGGCCAGCCTGGTCCGTGAGTGTCGAGCGCATCACCCGCCGCACGGGGGCCCGATGAACGTCCGTCGCATGCTCGCACTCGCCCTCGCCGCAGGGCTCGCGTGCACCACCCCCGAGGCCGCACCCACCGACGAGATGGTCTCGACGCGCGGGATGGTCGTCTCGGCGCACCACCTCTCCTCCGACGCGGGCGCCGCGGCGCTCGCGCAGGGCGGCAACGCGGTCGACGCCGCCGTCGCGACCGCGTTCTCGCTCGCGGTGACGCACCCGAGCGCGGGGAACATCGGCGGCGGCGGGTTCATGGTGATCCGCCTCGCCGACGGCACGGCAACCACCATCGACTACCGCGAGAAGGCGCCCCTCGCCTCGACTGCGACGATGTACCTGAACAAGGACGGCACGCTGAACTACGCGGCCACCGACTCCGGGTGGCGCGCCGTCGGCGTTCCCGGAACGGTGCGCGGCCTCGCGATGGCGCACGCGCGCTTCGGCAAGCTCCCCTGGACGGACCTCGTGCGTCCCGCGGCCGAGCTGGCCGAGCGCGGATTCGCGCTCTCGGGCCCGCTCGCGGAGGAGCTCAATGCGCAGGTGACGGGGGTCTTCGCACCTTTCCCGTCGTCGGTCGCGACCTACGGCAAGCCGGGCGGTGGCGCCTGGGCTGCGGGAGACACGCTCAGGCTGCCACAGCTCGCCCGTGCGCTCCACGCGATCGCGGACGGTGGGGCCGATGCCTTCTATACCGGCTGGATCGCAGACTCCATCGCGGCGCAGATGCGCGCGCACCGCGGGCTGATCAGCAAGGCTGACCTCGCGGCGTACCAGTCGGTGGAGCGCCCCCCGGTGCGCGGGACATTCCTCGGCCACGAGATCATCGGGATGGGCCCGCCGAGCTCCGGCGGGACCGTGATGGTG
>CAZHAG010000087.1:2727-10520 GCA_964529705.1 uncultured Gemmatimonas sp.
GCGGACATCGTCACCGACCGCGGCGAGTCGATGCAGACGACCCACTTCAGCGTGGTGGACGGCGAGGGGAACGCGGTGGCGAACACCTACACGCTCGAGTCCAGCTATGGCTCAGGCGTGGTGGTGGCGGGCTTCCTCCTCAACAACGAGATGGGGGACTTCAACAAGAAGCCGGGCTACACCAATACGGGCTGGGCGATCGGCACTCCCGCGAACGTGATCGCGCCCGGGAAGCGGATGCTCAGCTCGATGTCGCCGGTGATCGTGACGAAGGACGGCGCCCTGCGGCTGGTGACGGGCTCTCCAGGCGGGCGCACGATCCCGAACACCGTCCTCGACGTCGTGCTCGGGGTCACGGCATTCAATGAAGGGATCCGCAGCGCCGTGGACGCACCACGAGTGCACCATCAGTGGATGCCGGACACCGCATACCTCGAGACGGGCGTGGCGTCCGCTGAGGTCATCGCCGGGCTGCGTGCGATGGGGCACGCGGTCCGCGAAGTGCCGGCGCGGAGCCAGGGGGATGCGCACTCGATCCTCTATGAGTCCGCCACGCGCACCGCGCGCGGCGCGAACGATCACCGCAGCCCGGACTCGAAGGCCAGCGCGCCGCCCGTGCCGTAAGCTCCGCGCCTACGCGCGCGCGGGCGTCTCGCCGAGCACGCGGTCGAGCGCGGCGAGCAGGTGGTCGACGTCGTCGCGCTCCACCGTGAGGGGCGGGCGGATCTTCAGTACGTTGTCGGCCGGTCCCTCGGTGCCGACGAGGATCCGCGCCGCGCGGAGCCGGTCCTTCACGTACTCCGCGGCGCGGGTGGCGGGCGCGCGGGAGTCCGGGTCCGTCACGAGGTCGACTCCGACGAAGAGCCCCATGCCGCGCACGTCGCCGATGCTCGCGTGGCGCGCCTGCAGCCCGCGGAGCCCGGCGAGCAGGTGCGCGCCCACCCGCGCGGCGTGCGCCTGGAGCCCCTCCTCCTGCACGATCCGCAGCACCTCGGTGCCCACGCGGCAGGAGAGCGTGCTCCCGCCGAAGGTCGAGAAGAACTCGATGCCGTTGTCGAACGAGTGGGCGATCTCCGCGGTCGTCACCACGGCACCGATGGGGTGGCCGTTCCCGAGCGGCTTGCCGATCACGACGATGTCCGGTACGACCTGCTGTTGCTCGAACCCCCAGTAGTGCTGGCCGAGCCGCCCAAGGCCCGTCTGCACCTCGTCCGCGATGCAGACGCCCCCTGCCGCGCGCACACGGTCGTACACCGCGCGCAGGTATCCCGCGGGCGGGATGATCTGCCCCGCGACGCTCGGGAAGGTCTCGGCGATGAACCCCGCGACGCGCGCGCCGCGAGCGGCGATGCGCTCGACGGCAACGTCCACCTCCGCCGCATAGCGCGCCGCGGCGTCGCCACCGCGATGTGCGCCGCGGTACGTGTCCGCCACGGGCACCACCTGCACCCACTCCGGTGCCCCGCCGCCGCCGGGCTTGTTGAACTTGTACGGCGAGATGTCGATCGCGCCGGTGGTATTCCCGTGGTACCCGTGGTCGGCGACGATCATGTCGCGCGCGCCGGTGTGGGTGCGCGCCAGCCGCAGCGCGAGCTCGTTCGCCTCGCTCCCCGAGTTCACGAGGAACACGTGCGTGAAACGGGCCGGGAGGGTGGCCAACAGCGTCTCGGCGAACTCCACCTGGGCCGGGTGGAGGTAGCGGGTGTTGGTGTTGAGGCGCGCGAGCTGGTCGGTCGCCACCGCCCGGATGCGCGGGTGCGCGTGTCCCACGTGCGGCACGTTGTTGTACGCGTCGAGGTACGGGCATCCCCATTCGTCGAACAGGTGCGTGCGCCAGCCGCGCACGAAGAGGCAGGGCTCGGCGTAGCTCAGCCGGAGGTTCGCGGCGAAGTGGTCGCGGCGCGCGTCCGCGATCCCCTTGGTGTCGAGCGGCCGGTACGCGAGCCGCTCCTCCGGCATGTTGAGCAGCGCTGCCGGGTTCGGGCAGAGCGCCGACCAGAACGCCAGGTCGTCCGCCTCCGCCACGCCCGGCCACTGCTCGCCGGCGAGGGAGGAGTCGAGGAAGAGCTGGAGGTGCAGGTGCGGCGCCCAGCCCCCGTTCTCCTCCGGAGTCCCCAGCGCGGCGAAGGGCGCGCCACGTGCGATCCGCTGGCCGCGCTCCAGGTGCGTGACCGTCTCGCGCGAGAGGTGGCCGTAGAGCGTCGAGAACCAGTCACCATCGGGCGTGAGGTGCTTGAGCACCACCAGTCCACCATAGTCGAGGTGGCCGCCGCGGTACTCCACACGCTCCACGAGCGCATCGAACGGCGCATGCACGGCGCTCCCGGCGGGGAGGAAGAGGTCGACCCCGAGGTGCACGGTCCGCCGGTCGGAGCCCTTGTAGGCGGTGCGGCGGAACGCCGGCGCGGAGTAGACGAGGCGAGGCTCGCCGTAACGCGCGATCCAGCTGCTCTCCGGGCCGAACTCGCCTCCCATCGCCGCGGCCTCCTCCGCCGTGAGATGGAACGGGTCGCGCGGCACCCCGGAGTCGTGCGCTGCGAGCGACCCGACCAGCGCCGTCGAGAGGTCCGCGCGGACCACGGGCGCGAAGCTGCCGCGCGCTCCGGCGATCCAGCGCAGCGCCCGCGATGCAGCGGGGTTGATCCCCATGCCGCACGCCACGCGGAGCCGCGCTTCCACCTCCCGTTCGTCGAGGCGCGCCGCGTGTTCGAGGAAGCGCCAGGCCGGCGCCTCGGAGACCACGACATACGCGTCGTCCGGCCGCTCCGCACGCATCAGCGCCGAGTTCACGACGCTCACCGCGAGCCGCATGCGGAGCAGGGGCCAGAGCAGGGTGAGCTGTTGCTCCGTGAGGGGCGTGACCTCGTGGAAGCCGGCGACGAGGGCCTCGAGCGCGCGCACGGGGTCGTCGCGGTCGAGCACGAGGTACGCCGCGGCGATCGCGATCTCCGCGACGAGCGGGCCTGCGGTGATGTCGCCGAAGTCGAGGAGCGCGGAGATCCGCGGCATGCCGCGCTCGTCGGCCGTGACGAGGATGTTGTGGTCGTTCAGGTCGTTGTGGATCGGCGTGCGCCGCTCGTCGACGAGCTTCGGTTGGACGGCGCGATACCGGCCGATGACCGCCTCCAGCACGGCGCGGCGCCCGGGATCCGCGATGCGGGGCAGGTGCTCGGCGATCCACTCCGCCTTGCCGAGGTCCCACTTGAGCTCGCGCGCGAGCTGCGGGTGCTCGAACCCCTCGAGGGCGGCGTCCAGGCGCGCGATCCGGCCGCCGAACTCCCGTGCGAGCGCGAGGGTGTGCGGCCGGAAGCGCGCGTACTCCACGCCGTCGAGGCCGGTGAGCATCCAGAGCAGGCGGTCCTCGCCGCGCTCGTCGGGGCGCGAGCACCACTGCGCGCCCTTGAGCGTCGGCACCACCGCCGGCACCGGATGGGTGCCGCGCGCCAGCACGTGGGTGTGGGCGGCGCAGAGGAGGTCCACGAAGCCGGCCTCGCAGGAGGCACGCATCACCTTCAGCACGAGGTGGCGTCCGTCCGACGCGTGCAGCCGGAAGTTCAGGTCGAACTCCCCCGGGAGCGGCGTGAGCGCACCCTCCAGGCCCCACGCCTCGCGTACGATCGTCAACCAATGCGAGTTGCCGTCAGCCATCACGCCGGAGTGGTGGAAGGGGGCTTCGGAAGAGCCAGAGTGGGACCACACGAAATATCGCCGATGGGACGCGCGCCCGTGTCGGCCTCGGTGGCCCCGGGCGTACATTCCTCCTTCCCCGCTTCTGTGAATCACCGTCAGGGATCCCATGACCGAGCCGACGCCCAGCACCGCCCGGACGGGCAAGCACCCCTTCGTCCCGCTCGCCTTCGAGCGTCGTCCGCCAGCCGAGTCGCTGCAGGGCGCACGGGACTTCTACGCCGCGATGGACCGCCGCCGCACGACACGGCATTTCTCCACGGAGCCCGTGCCACGCGAGCTGATCGAGCTCGCCATCCGGACCGCGGGGACGGCGCCGAGCGGTGCGCACCAGCAGCCGTGGACGTTCGTCGCCGTCTCCGACCCGGCACTCAAGGCCGAGATCCGGCGCGCGGCCGAGGAGGAGGAGAAGGCGTTCTACAGCGGGCGCGCGCCGGAGGACTGGATCGAGGCGCTGGCCCCGCTCGGCACGGACGAGCACAAGCCGCACCTCACCGACGCACCCTGGGTGGTGGTGCTCTTCCGTCAGTCGCACGGGCTCGAGGCGGACGGGAGCAAGCGCACCTTCTACTACACCCAGGAGTCGTGCGGCATCGCGGCGGGGTTCTTCATCGCGGCGGTGCACCAGATGGGGCTGGTGACCCTCACGCACACGCCGAACCCGATGGCGTTCCTCTCCGAGCTGCTCGAGCGGCCACCCAACGAGAAGGCGATGCTGGTGATGCCGGTGGGATATCCGGCGCCGGACGCCCGCGTCCCCGACATCGCCCGCAAGCCGCTCGGCGCGATCTCGGTGTGGCGCTAGGCCCGGCGAATCGCACCGTCACGGCGTGACATCCGTCACGAACGGTGGGGTACGGCCGTCTGCATAATGAAGGGAAGCGCTGCACCGGAGGTGGTGCAGTCCTGCCTCTCGGTGCCGATACTCCTTCGATGCACTGCACCCGCGCACGTCTCCTCCCCGGACCCGTCATGACCCGACTTCCCGCGCGGCGCCTCGGCGCCGTCGCCATCCTTGCCGCCCTGCTCGGAGTCGCCGCGTGCGACATCCCGTCGGAGGCGCCGATCTTCCAGCAGACCTGGGTGGTCCCGACCGACTCGGTCAGCGTGCGCGCGTCAGCCTTCCTCCCCTCGGGGGTCGCCGTCACCGCGGGGCCACCGGCCTCCTTCGCCGTGAACACGTCGGCCACCGTGGTGAACACCACGCTCGGCGCGATCTGCGCGCAGCCGGCCTGCCAGTCCGCGGGGACCGTGAACGCGCCGACGCCGGCGTTCACCTCCCCCGCTGGGTTGCTCGGCAGCACCGTCAACCTGCCCGCCGACGTGAACTCCGTGACCGTCTCCGGGGGCACCCTCACCGTCGTGATCGTCAACAACCTCGGCTTCGATCCGCTCCGTCCGAACGGCACCGCGACGGCGCCCTACGGCCAGATCATCTTCAGCATCTCGAGCGGGACCGTGGCGCGCACCGACACGATCCGCGGCTCGGCGACCGTGGGGATCCCCAACGGCGCCACGACGACCCTCTCGGCCGTGCTGCCGACCGGTGTGTACGCCTCCTCGATCTCGGTCGCGATCACGCTCGTCGTGCCCGCAGGCGGGAACGCGAACCTCAACCGGAACAACTCCTTCGCGCTCACGTCGTCGCTGCAGGGCTTCTCGGCCTCGCAGGCCTCGGTCGTGGTGACGAACGACTCCGTGACGACGAACCCGACCACCTTCAGCCTGAGTGACGTGGACCTCGGCGACCAGGTGGAGTCCGGCGGCGTCGAGCTGGACGTCGTGAACCCGTTCACCGCGACGGCGAACCTCAACGTCGAGTTCAACGCGCCCGCGCAGGGCGGGGGACCAGCGGTGACCGTGAGCAAGCCCCTCTCGATCCCCGCACAGCCGACCTCCAGCACCTCCATCGCGCTCTCGCAGTCGGAGTTGCGTTCGTTGCTCGGCAAGTCGGGGGTGACCGTGCGCGTGCGCGGCACGGTGAACGGCACCGGCGCCGGTAACTCGGTGATCGTCACGCCCACGTCGCAGTTCACGCTCCGTACGCGGCTGCGCCTCGTCCTCAACGTGGGGGCCTGAGCCATGACCCGCATCCATCAGCAGGTCCTGGCCGGTGTCGCCCTCGTCGCCTGCGCCTCGCTCGTTGGCGCGCAGGGGAACGCCTCCGCCGCCGCGTCGGGCATGGGGGGCAACTACACCGCCCTCGCCCGGAACTTCAACGCCGTGGCCTGGAATCCGGCGAACCTCGGCATGTCGGGGAACTCGCGCTTCTCGCTCGCCCTCTCGCCGCAGTTGGGCATCGGCACCGGCCCGATCACGTTGGCGGACCTCAAGGAGTACGAGGGCGTCGTCGTTCCTGCCGCCGTGCGCGAGGCGTGGCTGCAGAAGGTGATCGACAACAACGGGCAGGGGATCGGCGGCGACGTCGAACTCACGCCCCTCGCGATCTCGATCGGGAGTTTCGGCCTGAGCGCGACCACGACGGTGCGCACCGACGGCGCGATCCCTGCGGCCGTCGCGGAGCTGCTCCTCTTCGGGAACGCGGGCCGCACCGGGACCGCGCAGGACTACGTGGCGGACGACCTCGCGCTCGACGCGAATGCGACCTCCACCTTCGCGTTCGCGTACGGCCGGAAGCTGGGGCTCTTCCCCGTTGGTGAGTTCGCGGTCGGCGTGACGGGCAAGTACATGATCGGCCACGCAATGGCCTCGCTCCGCGACAACGGCTCCACCATCACGTCCAACCCGATCGAGGTGAACCTCGACGCGCCCGTGGTCCTGACCGACACGGCGTCCTCGAGCTACATGAACAACGGCTCGGGCATCGGGCTCGACATCGGCGCGTCCTGGAAGGCGGGCAACTTCCGCGCTGCGGGCGTCGTGAAGAACGTGTTCAACACCTTCGCCTGGAAGACGGACCAGCTCTACTACATGCCGATCACGGCGACGTTCGACCAGTCGAGCAGCACTTCCGACGTCGACACGATCCTGCCGATCGCCTCGGCGCCCGCGGGACTGCGGGCCGAGCTCGAGGCGCGCATCAAGGCGGCCACGCCTCAGCCGACGCTCGTGCTCGGCGGCGCCTACACCGGGTTCGGCCGGCTGACGCTCGCTGCGGACTTCCGCACGCGCTTCGGGGACGGGCTCGAACTCGGGCCGCAGACCCAGCTGGGGGTCGGCGCCGAGCTCAAGCTGATCCCGTTCGTCCCCCTGCGGGGCGGCGTGACCGCGCTCAGCGGCGGGATGCGCTACAGCGGCGGCATCGGGTTCGAGTTCGGGGTCGTGAACCTCCAGGCCAGCGCTTCGCTCCTGAGCGCCGAGGGGCGCAACGACACCGCGGCAGGGTTCACGCTGAGCTTCGGAGGGCGTTAACCGGGCCCAACCCGGGAACCACACCGGCGCCGGCGCACTCGACGGCGGGCGAGGGGGGAGGGGGCCGTGGTCAACGCGAGCCTCCTCCCCTACGTTCTTAGGGCGAGGCAATCCTCGCCTCGCGCACTCCGTCCTCGACCCCGATCCCGGCTCATGCACCCGTCGCTCCGCGCCGCATTGGCGCCCAGCGTGCTGTTCTGCCTCGCCTCGGCACTGAACGCGCAGACCACCGCCGCAGACTCCACGCGCCAGCGCCTCGATTCGGTCGTGGTGACGGCGACGCGCGAGTCCCGCGCGCTGGCCGAGACGCCCTTCGCCGTCTCGGTCGTGTCGCCCACGCAGTGGGGGAGCCGGTCGGGCTTCGGGCTCGACCAGGCCCTCGGGCAGGTGCCCGGCGTGTTCGTGCAGAGCCGGTACGGCACCAGCGACATCCGCCTCACCATCCGCGGCTACGGCGCACGCGGTGCGGGCGACCGCTCCAACGCCGGCACCTCGCGCGGCGTGCGCATCCTCCTCGACGGGATCCCGGAGACGGAGCCCGATGGCCGCACGGCGTTCGACCACGTGGACCTCGCGACGATCGAGCGCGTCGAGGTGCTCCGCTCCAACGGCAGCGCGGCGTGGGGGAACGCGGCGGGCGGGATCGTGAGCCTCAGCACGATGCCCGACTTCGCGCGCGACTTCAGCGAGGTCACGCAGCAGAGCGGGAGCTTCGGGCTCCAGCGCACGATCGC
>CAZHAG010000087.1:10620-11942 GCA_964529705.1 uncultured Gemmatimonas sp.
CTCGAGCGACCGATCGGGGCCTCGCAGGACGTCTCGGCGATGCTCTTCATCAATCCCAAGTACCTGCAGCGATCGGAGCGGAACACCTTCCGCGACTTCACGCGATACCACGTGGGAGGGAGCGGCTCGTGGGGCGTGCGCTTCGCCGCGGCGGGCGCCGAGCACCGGTTCCGGGCGGGCGGGGACTTCGCGTTCCAGGACGGGAGCATCCAGTTCTACGACCTCACCACGTCGGGGACGCGCGGGACGAACCTGCGTGCGAACAAGGGCGAAGGCGCGCAGAATGCCGGCGCCTTCGTACAGGATGAGATCGCGCTCTCGGACCGCCTCACGCTCGTGCTCGGCGCGCGCTACGACGACCTCGCCTACTTCTATCGCGACTTCATCACGCCGGCGATCGACGCGAGCCGGCGCTTCCAGCGGCTGACGCCGCGTGGCGGCGTGAGCTGGCGCGTGGGGAGCGGCACCAGCCTCTACGCGAGTTTCGGTGGGGGCGTGGAGATCCCGGCGGGGAACGAGACCGACCCGCCGGCGACCGGACTCCCGGGGCCCGCGACCGCGCTCAGCCCGCTCATCGACCCGATCCGCTCCAGCACGATCGAGGGCGGGGTGCGTCGCCACTCCGTGTTCAGCAGCGGGCTCCTGCGGACGCTCTCCCTCGATGCCGCGGTCTACCGGACGATCGTCAACGGCGAGCCGGTGCCGTACAGCAGCGGCAGGTTCTACCTCACCGCGGGTGAGGTCGAGCGCATGGGACTCGAACTCGGCGTGTCGACGGCGCTGGCCGGGGGTGTCACGGCTCGCCTCACCGGGACCTTCTCGGACAACACCTACGAGCGGTACCGGATCGACTCCACCTACCTCGGCGCGCCCGGCGCGAGCGCCGTGCTCGACGGGAACGCGGTCGTCGGGCTTCCGGGGCTGGTCATGAACGGGTCGATCGGCTGGCGGCCGCCGGCGGCCCAGTGGCTGAGCCTCGAGGTCGGCGCGCAGGGGAACGACAGTTACTGGGCGGACGATCGCAACGCGGTGCGCGTGCCGGGGAACACGGTGTGGCGTGCGTCGGTCGCGGCGGAGCGGACCTCGATGCGCGGACTCACCGCCCGGCTCGTGGTGAGCGGCGAGAACCTGCTCGACCGCCGGTACGTCGGCAGCGCGTTCATCAATCCCGACTACGCGGGCGGCGCACCGCTCGCGTACGAGGCGGGATTGCCGCGGGCGATGCTCGTGAGTCTCTCCTTCCGCCGGTCGCGCTGAGCCCCTCGCGGGCCCGGCGCTACCGGTACCCCGAGGCCTGCAGCTCGAAGAGTCGCGCGTAGCGC
>CAZHAG010000088.1:0-4530 GCA_964529705.1 uncultured Gemmatimonas sp.
CGCACCGGCTTCTGCGGCTACGGCTGCCGCTCCGGCGCCAAGCAGGGCGCCCTCCAGACTTACCTTCCGCGCGCGCAGCGGGCCGGCGCGCGGCTGATCACCCACGGGCGCGTGGAGCGGATCAGCTTCGCCGCGCACGGCGGCTCCTTCCCCACCAAGCGCCTGCACGTGCGCCACGCGCCGCCGGACGGCCCCACGCGCGAGATCGAGATCGAGGCCCCCGTCGTGATCCTCGCCGCGGGCGCGATCGAGACGCCGGCACTCCTCCAGCGCTCCGGGCTCGGCGGCGGTGCCGTCGGCCGCTACCTCCGCCTTCATCCCACCACCGGGCTCTACGGCTTCTACGACCAGGAGATGTACGGCGCAGCGGGAATCCCATTGAGTGCAGCCTGCGACGAGTTCACGCGACTCGACCCCGCCGGCTACGGCGCGCTGATCGAATGCCCGCCCCTCCACCCGGGACTCGCAGCCGCCGCCACGCCGGGCTTCGGCGCCAGCCATCGCGAGACGATGCGCCGCTACCCCAACATCGGCACCCTGATAGTCCTCGTGCGCGACGGTGCCGTGCGCGGCCAGTCCGACGGCGAGGTGCGCGCCAGGCGCGACGGCTCCACCTCCATCCGCTACCGCCTCAACCGCGCCGATGCGCTCCATATGGAGGCGGGACTCGTGGCCGCCGCACGCCTCCACTTCGCCGCGGGCGCGCGCGAGGTGCTCTCCGGCCACAGCCGCCCGGTGGTCCTCCACTCGGCGGACGATGCCGGCCGCCTCCGCGGCCAACCGATGGGTCCCAACCAGCTTGCCCTCGCTTCCGCGCACGTGAACGGCACCTGCCGCATGGGCATCGACCGGCGGTCCGCGGGCACCGACACGCATGGCGAGCGCTTCGGCGCCCCTGGCCTCTTCGTCGCGGACGGCTCGCTCCTTCCCACCGCGCTCGGCGTGAACCCGCAGGAGACCATCGCCGCGCTCGCAGGCATCGTCGCCGAGCGAATCGCATCGCGCCGCCGGCCCGGCTAACTTTCACATCAGGCGCTGCCACTCCCGCGCGCCTCCCCCAGCCCGCCGGAGTCGTCCTTGTCCCACGCAGTCTCCCCCACGCTCGCCGCGCCCGCCGCCCCCGCCGAGCTCCAGCAGCTCGCGATCGACACCGTGCGCACCCTCTCGATGGACGCGGTGCAGGCCGCCGAGTCGGGGCACCCCGGCACGCCGATGGCACTCGCGCCGCTCGCGTACGCGCTCTTCACTCGGCACATGAAGCACAACCCGGCGGATCCGCACTGGCCGGACCGCGACCGCTTCGTGCTCTCCGTGGGGCACGCGTCGATGCTCCTCTACTCCTCCCTCTACCTGAGCGGGTACGCGCTCACGCTCGACGAGATCAAGGCCTTCCGGCAGTGGGGGAGCCAGACGCCGGGGCATCCCGAGTTCGGGCACACCGCCGGTGTCGAGACCACGACCGGGCCGCTCGGCCAGGGGGTCGCGAACGCCGTGGGGATGGCGGTGGCGGAGGCGCACCTCGCCGCGCTCTTCAATCGCGACGGGCACGAGGTGATCGACCACTTCACCTGGTTCATCGCGGGCGACGGGTGCCTGATGGAGGGCATCTCGCACGAGGCCGCCTCGTTCGCGGGGCACCAGAAGCTCGGCAAGCTCATCGGCTTCTTCGACGACAACCGCATCACGATCGACGGCCGCACCGACCTCTCCTGCAGCGACGATGCCGCCAAGCGCTTCGAGGCGTACGGCTGGCAGGTGCTGCACATCGAGGACGTGAACGACCAGTCGCAGATCGACCGCGCCATCGCCGCCGCCAAGGCGGACACGAAGCGCCCGTCGATGATCATCACGCGCACCGTCATCGGCTTCGGGTCGCCGAACCGCGCCGACACCGCGAAGGCGCATGGCGAGCCGCTCGGGAAGGACGAGATCGCGCTCACCAAGCAGGCGTACGGCTGGCCGGGCACCGAGCCCTTCCACGTGCCGCACGAGGCGCTCGAGCACTGGCGGCTCGCCACCGAGCGGGGCGTGAACCTCCAGGCCGAGTGGATGCGCCGCTTCGCGACGTACGCGAAGGCCTTCCCGAGCGAGGCGAAGGAGGTCGGGCGGCGCTGGCACGGCGACCTCCCCGCGGGGTGGGAGAAGGCGATCCCGACCTTCGACGCGAGCAACGGCAACGTCGCGAGCCGCGCCGCCTCGGGCGTGGTGCTCAATGCGATCGCGCCCGCGATCCCCGAGCTCATCGGCGGTTCGGCCGACCTCACCGGCTCGAACCTCACGAACATCAAGGGGAACGCCGTCTTCAGCGCCACGCAGCGGAGCGGGCGGAACTTCCACTTCGGCATCCGCGAGCACGCGATGGGGTCGGTGATGAGCGGGATGGCGCTCCACGGCGGGATCATCCCCTACGGCGGCACCTTCCTCGTCTTCGCCGACTACATGCGGCCCGCCATCCGGCTCGCCGCCCTGATGAAGCAGCAGTGCATCTATGTGTTCACGCACGACTCCATCGGGCTCGGCGAGGACGGCCCCACGCACCAGCCCGTGGAGCACCTCTCCTCGCTGCGCTGCATCCCGAACCTCCTCGTGCTCCGCCCCGCGGACGCGAACGAGACCGCCGAGGCGTGGCGGGTGGCGCTCAAGCACCGCACCGGGCCCGTGGCGATCGTGCTCACGCGGCAGAAGCTCCCCCTGATCGACCGCGCGACGCACGCGAGTGCGGGTGGCGTGGCGAAGGGTGCCTACGTGTTGAAGGAAGCACCCGAGGGGCAGGCCCCCAGGGCTGTGATCCTGGCGAGCGGTTCCGAGGTGGAGGTCGCACTCAAGGCGCAGGTGGAGCTGCTCAAGCGGGATGTGCCCACGCGCGTGGTGTCGATGGCGAGCATGGAGCTGTTCGCGTCACAAACGGCGGCCTACCGCGACGAGGTGCTTCCGCCCGGCGTGCGCCGCGTGGCGGTCGAGGCGGCGCACCCGATGTCCTGGTATCGCTGGGTCGGGGCCGATGGCGCGATCGTGGGGATCGAGGGGTTCGGGGCTTCGGCGCCCTACCAGAAGCTGTACGAGGAGTACGGGATCACCGCGGCGAAGGTCGTCGCCGCGGTGAAGGCCTAGAACTCGTCCCGCCCCCCGATATTCCCGAACCGCGGATTCACCACGTTGTTGAAGATCGACCCGAACTGATACCGGAGCCCGAAGAAGGTGAAGTACCGGTAGTTCGTCGCCAGCGCCTGCTGCCGCGCGACCACCTGCACCGGCGTGAGCCCCACGGCCGAGAGGTAGAGCTGGTCGCGCACGCGGGAGACCGAACCGCTCACCTCGAACGAGAGCCCGCGGCCGAGCCGCACGTCCACGTTCCCGCGGATCCCGGCATTGTAGAACTTGAGTCCATCCAGGTACTGCGAACCCGAGAGGGTCACGTTGGCCGAGCCCCAGGGCTGCCGCGCGCCGAAGGTCGCGTCCAGCGAGTGCACGGGGCGCGTCTCCTCGGTCTTTCCATAGATGGTGGTGTCGCGGTAGTTGATGGCGCGCATGCCGACCGTGTAGAGCACCGTGAACTTCCGCCGCGTGAAGTCCTTGTACGGGAAGTAGTCCCATTCCACGGCAGCCGAGGCCTGCGTGGAGAGGTCGGTGTTCCGGTATGAGGCCTGGTTCGACCCCACCTGCCCGCCCACCGACCAGTGGTCGCCGAGGCTCTTCACCGCCATCCCGCTCACGCCATAGTTGCGCTGGATGTTCGTGAAGGTCGTGACGCTGTCGATCTGGAAGCTCGAGCCGTCGTACGAGTAGTTCGCGTTCAACCGGACCTTCCACGCCTCGGTGGTCCGGTTGGCGTTCATGCTCGAGAAGAAGTTCGTGAAGGTCTGGTTCGATTCGCCATTCAGGAAGCCGTTCCCCGAGACGCTGAAGGTCCAGAAGTTCCACTTGTCGCGTGCGGGCGCGGCCGCGGCACTCCCGGCCGGCGGTGGCGCGAACGAGATGGTGAGCCGGCTCCCGAGGGCGCCGCGCGCCGCGTGCGGGAGCAGGAGCTGGCCGATCACCCGCTGCAGCTGCCGACGGATCAGGTCCGTCGCGTCGTTCGGGCCGGTGTTGAAGGTGAGCGTATCCGTCTTCCCCGCGTACGACCGCTGCCCGATCGCGACCACGGTGTAGAGCCTCCCGCCGGAACCCGTCGCCTGCGACGTCACCAGCAGGTGGAAGTCGGCGTCAAGACGCTCGCGCATCCAGTTCACCCAGGTCATCTCGGTGACGAGGAAGTCGCGGTCGCACCCCATCACATCACAATCCAGGAAGGCGCGGACGGCGGAGGCCTGCGAGGTGTCGGCCGCGGGCGTCCCCTCCTGCGCGCGCGCGACCGTCGCCGCGATCCCGAGTGCGATGGCCAAGACTAGGGCGCGAAAGAGCGTCTTCGGTGCGGACATCGGGATCTCGGGGGTGGGAGGGTGCGCAAGCGCGTGCACAATGTACGGTCCGTACAGGACGGGGGTTCCGGCACGCCTTCCTTTTGATTGCGCGGACCCGGAAATCGTTGCC
>CAZHAG010000088.1:4630-7763 GCA_964529705.1 uncultured Gemmatimonas sp.
CGGTTTGCCATCCCCCACCCCTCGGGCGACATTCCCCCCTCGCCCGACCCGGACTCCTCTCCTCACAGAGCCCGCCCATGACCACCCGCCGCGACTTCCTCGCCTCCACCGGACTCGCCGCGAGCGCCATCGCGCTCGCCGGCCGCCGTGCGAATGCCGCCGGACTCCGCTCGCCGATCCTCACGCCGGACACCGAGCCCGACCCAGCGGTGAAGGTGCTCCTCCTCGAGGCCCTCACCGCGGCGAAGCTCGCCGGCGCCTCCTGGGCCGACGCCCGCGTGCAGCGCGCGCGCCGCCAGAACCTCGGCACCCGCGAGCAGCAGGTCACGAACGTCTCCGACACCGACACCATCGGCTGCGGCGTCCGAGTGCTCGTCGACGGCACCTGGGGCTTCTCGGCCACCCGGGCACTCACCAAGGAGGGCGTGGCCCGTGCCGCAAAGCAGGCGGTCGCGCTCGCCAAGGCGAACCGCGTCGCGCGCGACCGGCAGGTGAAGCTCGCCACCACGGAGTCGCACCCGAGCGCGACCTGGAAGTCGAGCTACACCATCGACCCCTGGTCCATCCCGGTCGAGGAGAAGGTGGACCTCCTCCTCCGCGCCAACGCCGCCGCGCTCAAGGTGAAGAGCATCCGCTTCGTGAACTCGAACCTCTCGTTCGTGAAGGAGGAACGCTCCTACGCGAACTCCGAGGGCTCGATGATCGCGCAGGACGTGGTCCGCAGCTGGGTCACGATGAGTTTCACCGCCATCTCCGACGACCGCACCGAGGTCGCCACGCGCGGCCCCGAGGTGGTGCAGCCGATGGGGCGCGGGTGGGAGTACGTGCTCGAGAACGACATCGTCGCCAACGCGCCGATCTGGGCGGAGCAGGCGCGCGAGAAGCTCACCGCGCGTCCCGTCGAAGTCGGCAAGTGGGACCTCATCATCCACCCGTCGCAGCTCTTCCTCACCATCCACGAGTCGATCGGCCATCCCACCGAGCTCGACCGCGCGATGGGGTACGAAGCGAACTACGCCGGCACCTCCTTCATCGCCCCGCCCGACGACGTGCTCGGCAAGCTGCGACTCGGCCCCGACCATCTCACCATCCGCGGCGACCGCTCGCAGCCCAACGCCCTCGCCACGATCGGCTATGACGACGACGGCGTGAAGCCCCAGGACTTCGACATCGTCAAGAACGGGATCTTCTGGGACTATCAGACCACGCGCGAGCAGGCCGAGTGGTTGCGTCCCTGGTACGAGAAGAACGGGATGCCGGTGCGCTCGCACGGGTGCTCGTACGCCCAGAGCTGGAGCGACGTCGCCTTCCAGCGGATGCCGAACGTCTCGATCGTCCCCGACCAGCGCGTGGACCGCTCGATGGACGACATCATCGCCGCGACGGACAAGGGGATCGTCTTCATCGGCCGCTCGTCCTACTCGATCGACCAGCAGCGCTACAACGCGCAGTTCGGCGCGCAGGTCTGCTACGAGGTGAAGGGAGGGAAGATCGTCGGCCAGCTCCGCGACGTGGCCTACGTGATGCGCACCCCCGACTTCTGGAACGCCATCGACCTGATCGGCGGGAAGTCCTCGTACGAGCTCGGCGGCACCTTCAACGACGGCAAGGGCCAGCCCGGCCAGTCGAACGCGGTGAGCCATGGCTGCCCGCCCTGCCGCTTCAAGAACATCAACGTCCTCAACACGGGGCGCACGCTGTGAGCACCCTTCATCGCATCCCCGACTCGCCGAAGCGCCTGATCGCGCACGCGGCCGCCGCCCGCCACGGCGTGCTCGACGAACCCCTCGTCCTCTCCCGCTCCGAATGCGAGGACATCGTCGCCCGCGCACTCGAACTCTCCAAGGCCGACGCGTGCCGCGTCTCGGTCGGGAGCTCGTACGAGACCAACCTCCGCTTCGCCGACAACCAGATGTCCACGTCCGGCGTGACGGACGACGCGAGCATCACGATCTCGCCGGTGTTCGGGAAGAAGCGCGCTAGCGTCTCGACCAACGACGTCTCCCGCGAAGGACTCGCGCGCGCCGTGGCGCAGGCGGAAGCGCTCGCGAAGCTCTCCCCCGACGACCCGGAGTTGATGCCGGAGCTCCCGGCGCAGCAGTATGCGTCCATCCCGGCCTGGTTCGACTCGACCGCGTCCCTCAGCGCGGACGAACGCGCGCGCGCGGCACTCACCGCCCTCGAGCCCGCGCGCCGCTCCAGCGACCTGACCGTCGCCGGCTTCATCGTCTGCAACGCGAACGCCACCGCGGTCGGCACGAGCAACGGCCTCTTCGCCTACCACCGCACCACGGGCGCGAACTACACCCTCACCGTCCGAACCAACGACGGCACGGGGTCCGGCTGGGTGGGCGCGGACGAGAACGACTGGACTCGCATCGACTTCGCCGGGATGGGCACGCGCGCCATCGAGAAGGCGCGTGCCTCCCGCAACCCGTCCGCGATCGAGCCCGGGCGCTACACGGTGATCTTCGAGCCGCAGGCGGTGGCCGACCTCATCGGCTCGGTGCGCGGCGCGATGAACGCCCGCTCCGCCGACGAGGGGCGCTCCCCCTTCTCCAAGGCCGGCGGTGGGACCAAGCTCGGCGAACGGATCATGGATCCGCGCGTCACGCTGCTCTCCGACCCCGCCGACCCGCAGATCCTCGGCGCGCCCTTCGACGGCGACGGCCTGCCGCAGGGCCGGCAGGTCTGGGTCGAGAAGGGCGTGCTCACGCAGCTCGCGTACACCCGCTTCTGGGCCCAGAAGACGGGGAACACCCCCACGGGCGGCGGTGGCGGGTTCGGTGGAGGAGGTGGTGGGCTCAAGATGCTCGGCGGCGCGAGCTCGATCGACGCGATGATCGCCGGCGCCGAGCGCGCGGTGCTGATCACGCGGCTCTGGTACCTGCGCTCGGTCGATCCGCGCACGATGGTCCTCACCGGGCTCACGCGCGACGGTTCGTTCCTGGTGGAGAACGGGAAGGTCTCGCGGTCGATCAAGAACTTCCGCTTCAACGACTCCCCCCTCTTCTTCCTCAACAACGTCGAGGCCATCGGCCCGACCGTGCGCACGGGGGATGGCGGGAGCGTGGTCCCGGCGGTGATGTCACGCGACTTCAACTTCACCAGCCTGTCGGACGCGGTCTGAACC
>CAZHAG010000088.1:7863-11797 GCA_964529705.1 uncultured Gemmatimonas sp.
AACCCGGCGAGCAAGCGCTACGTGCAGCACCTGCGCCGCTGGTACGCGCAGAGCCATCCGGACGAGGACTTCGCGGAGACCTTCGCCGTCTGGCTCCGCCCGCGCAGCGACTGGCGCCGGCGCTACAAGGGATGGCCCGCGCTGCAGAAGCTCGAGTACGTGGATGCACTCATGAAGGAGATCGCGGGTGAGCGCGTGCCGAACCTCGACCGGCGCGTGCTCGATCCCGTGCGCTCGCTCCGCACCACGCTCCGCGACCACTACGCGCAGCGGCGCGCACTATATTCGGTCGAGTACCCCAAGACCTACGACTACGACCTCCAACGCCTCTTCTCCGACGATCCGAAGCACCGCCGCAAGCGCACGGCGGCGAGCTTCCTGCGCGAGCATCGCGCCGAGATCCGCCGGATCGTCTCCCGCTGGACCGGCGAGTACCAGTTCTCGCTCGACCAAGTGCTCACCGACATGATCGGGCGGTGCCGCGAGCTCAAGCTCCGTGCGGTCGGGAACGAGCGCGAGTTGCTCACCGACTTCCTCGTCCTCCTCACGGCGCGGACGATGGGCTTCCTCGTCGGGCAGGCGCGCCGCGACTGGATCGCGGTATGAAGAAGCTCCGCGTCCTAGTCCTCGCGCATCCCGACCTCGTGCCGCCCGAGGTCGTGAGCGCGCTCTCGCCCCGCGAGTCGTTCGAGATCAAGACCGAGTATGACGTCATCTCCACCCTCCGCAAGCTCGGCCACGACGTGCACGTCCTCGGCGTGCAGTGGGAGCTCCGCCCGGTGCGCGAGGCGGTGGACGTGCTCAAGCCGGACATCGTCTTCAACCTGATGGAGGAGTTCCACGGCGAGACGGTGTACGACCACAACGTCGTGAGCTTCCTCGAGCTGATGAAGGTGCCGTACACGGGGTGCAACCCGCGCGGGCTCATGCTCTCGCGCGGCAAGGCGCTCTCGAAGAAGATCCTGCACTACCACCGCATCCGCACGCCGGAGTTCGCGGTCTTCCCGATCGGCCGGAAGGTGCGGCGTCCCAAGCGCCTGAACTATCCCGTGATCGTGAAGTCCCTCATCGAGCACTCCTCGCTCGGGATCTCCAAGGCCTCAGTCGTGGACTCCGACGAGGGGCTCGCCGAGCGGGTCCGGATGGTGCACGAACGGATCGGCACCGACGCGATCGCCGAGCAGTTCATCTCCGGGCGCGAGATGTACGTGAGCGTCCTCGGCAACGACCGCTTGGTCGCGTTCACTCCCTGGGAGCTCGTCGCCGAGAAGGCGGAACCCGGCGAGCCGCTCATCGCGACCGCGCGTGCGAAGCACGACCCCGACTACCAGACCAAGAAGGGGATCGTCATCCAGGCGGTGCAGCAGCTCCACCCGGACGTCGAGGAGCGGCTCCTGCACGACAGCAAGCGCATCTACCGGATCCTCGAGCTCTCCGGCTACGCGCGCGTCGACTTCCGCATCGACGAGGACGGGAAGCACTACTTCCTCGAGGCGAACCCGAACCCGGACATCGCCGAGCACGAGGAGTTCGCGTCGAGCGCGTCGTTCGATGGCGTGCCCTACCCGAAGCTCCTCGAGCGCATCATCCGGCTGGGGCTCCGCCAGCACGAGTAGCGCTGCAGCGCGCGCACGAGTGTGCGCGCGAACGTTCTCGCGCGCCGCTGCGTAGCCCATGGACCGGCCGACGCACGCGCGTCGGCGCGATTCCCCTCGACACAGATCCCATGGAGAACCACCGAGCGCGTCCCGCGCCCGCGGCTTTCGTGCTGTCCCTCTTCGCCACCCTGTGCGCCCTGGCCTTCGCGAGCGCGCTCCACGCGACAACCGCCGCAGCGCAGGGTCCACCGCCGCCGGCGTCGCCGCTCCGCGTCTTCCTCGACTGCCCGAGCGGCGGTTGCGACCGCGACTTCCTCATCACCGACCTCCCCTTCGCGCTCTGGACACAGGACCGGCTCGACGCGGACGTGCACCTGCTCATCACGCGCATCGGCACGTCCGCCGGCGGGAGCGAGTTCACGATGGGCTTCATCGGGCAGCGTCGCTTCGCGGGCCGTGTGGACACGCTCGTCACCTTCGTGCCCCCCAACACCTCCGACGACACGCGCCGCCGCGAGATCGCGCGCGTGGCCAAGATCGGACTCCTCCGCTACGCGGCGCGCCTCCCGGGGCAGGAGCGCTTCACCGTCGTCTACGCGGCCCCGCTCACATCCGCGCCGGCCAGCGGTGCCGCCGGCGCCGGCGACCCCTGGAACCTCTGGGTCTACCGCGCGCGCGTGAACGCCAACGGGAGTGCGGAGAGCCGGGAGAGCGACTACGAACTCGGTGCCTCGGTCAGCGCGTCGCGCACGGCCGAGGTGTGGAAGCTCTCGTTCTTCGCCCAGAACGAGTACCGGTCCAACCGGTACGAGCTCTCCGACTCCACGGAGCGCCGCTTCGTCCGGCGGAGCTTCGACGCCGGCTTCCGCGCGGTGCGCAGCCTCAGCCAGCACTGGTCCGTGGGCACGCGGGTGGCGAGCGCGCAGTCCGACTTCCGGAACCTCGACGCGAGCGCGGCCCTCGACCTCTCGGCCGAGTACAACTACTTCCCCTGGGCGGAGGCCACGAGCCGGCAGCTCATCGCGCTCGTTGCCGTGGGCGCCCGATACAACGACTACGAGGAGGTCACCATCCGCGACCTCACCACCGAGCTCCGGCCGATCGCGCGCGCGATCCTCGCGGGGGAGTCGCGGCAGGCGTGGGGCACGGTGGACGCGTCGCTCCGCTACACGCGCTACCTCCACGACGCGGAGACCTACAGCATCAGCTTCAACGGGCGCACGAGCCTCCGGCTCTCCCGCGGGCTCTCCCTCGACCTCCGCGGCGAGGCCGCGAAGGTGAACGACCAGCTCTACCTCCCCCGCGGCGATGCCACGGACGAGGAGGTGCTCACGCGGCAGCGTTCCCTCGCCACGGCCTTCCGGCTCAATGGCTCGATCGGCCTCAGCTTCACCTTCGGCTCGATCTTCAACTCGATCGTGAACCCGCGGCTCGAGGAGCTGCGCTGAGCCGCGGCCGGTTCAGGTCTTGACCGGCATCGCGAAGACCACCGGGTTCCCACCCGGCTCGCGCACCGCGATCTCGTCCATGCCGTAGAAGGTCTGCCGGCGGGGCACGAGCACCGGTGTCGTCCCGAGCGCCTTGATCACCGCCTCGAGGTCGCTCACCTCCAGGAAGAGCATCGTGCCTCCCATGGGCGCCTTCGCGAGGCTCGGCATGTCGTCGTGCACGCTCGCACGCGTCTGATACATCAGTTCCACGCCATCCTTCACCAGGATCACGAACCCGAGCCCTTCGCCGTGCGGCACCTCTGCCACCTGCTCGAACCCCAGCGCCTTCCAGAACGGGAGGCAGGGCTCGATCGCCTCCACCATGAGGACAGGCGTGATCTTCTTCAGGGTGTAGGCCATGGGCACTCCGGGGTGCGGTTGAGGCGGGGACCGACGCGTTAACTTATCCCTCCGTATGACATCCCCGCACCGTCCCGGCGTCCTCGGCCTCACCTGGCGACAGCTCGTCGCGATCCTCGCGCTCGTGAACGCGTTCGTCGCCACCTACCTGCACCTCTGGAAGATCGGCAAGGCGGGCGCGCTCGCCTGCGGCGGGAGCGGCGGGTGCGCCGTGGTGCAGTTCTCGAGCTGGAGCTGGTTCCTCGGCGTGGACGTCGCGCTCATCGGCGCGGTCGGCTACACGGCGATCGTGGTCGTGGCCGCGATCGGCGCGGCGGAGTCGCGGGCGGACGCGCGGTGGCCGGCGCTCGCGCTCGCCGCGCTCGTCTACCCCGCGATCCTCTTCACGCTGCGGCTCAAGTACGCGGAGTTCTTCGTGCTGAAGACCTTCTGCCCCTGGTGCGCGATCTCCGCCGTCTCGATCACCCTGCTCGGCGTGATCGTCGC
>CAZHAG010000089.1:0-11604 GCA_964529705.1 uncultured Gemmatimonas sp.
CCACCTCGCGCAGCGCGCGCGCGCGGTCGAAGGTGCCCACGCTCACCGGTTCGCGCCCGAGCACCACGTTCTCCGCCACGGTGAGCGTCGGGACGAGCATGAAGTGCTGGTGCACCATCCCCACGCCGGCGGCGATCGCCTGCGCGGTGTTCCACCCCGTGACGTCGCGCCCGCCCACCTCGATGGTGCCCGCGTCCGGCGCGAGCATCCCGCTCAGGATCTTCATGAGCGTGGACTTCCCCGCGCCATTCTCCCCCACCAGCGCGTGGATCTCCCCCGGCCGCACCTCGAGTGCCGCGCCGCGGTTCGCCTGCACGGCGCCGAAGCGCTTGTCGATCCCCGTCAGCCGGACGGCCGGCGCCTGCGTGGTCTCGCTCATCGCGTGGAGGGGACGGCGATGCGCCCCGCGATGATCTCGGCGCGGAGCGCCTCGATCCGCGCATGTACGCTGTCCGGGATCAGCGCGCGGTTGTTCTCGTCGTACACGTAGCCCACGCCGTTCTCGGCGAGCCCGAACTGGTAGACGCCGCCGGTGAAGGTGCCCTCCTGCACGCGCTGGATCGCGTTGAACACGGACTCATCGACGCGCTTCACCATCGACGTGAGGACGCGGCCGGGCGCCTCGTTGTACTGGTCGGCGTCCACGCCGATCCCGAAGCGGCCCAGCGTCCGCGCCGCCTCGAACACCCCGAGGCCGGTGGAGCCCGAGGCGTGATAGATGACGTTCACGCCCTGCTGGTACTGGCTCAGCGCGAGCTCCTTGCCGCGCCCCGGGTTCCCGAACGCCTCGGGCGTGACGCCCGCGTACTGCGCGATCACGGTGCAGTCCGGGCAGACGTGCTTCACGCCCGCTTTGTAGCCCATCTCGAACTTGTGGATGAGGGGCGAGTCCATCCCGCCGACGAATCCGACCTTCTTCGACCCGCCGACGAGCGCCGCGAGCGCGCCCACCAGGAACGACCCCTGCTCCTCCCGGAACTTGAGCGCCGCCAGGTTGCTCGGGGGCTGCACGACGTTGCCTGCCGCGTCCACGGTGAGCGCGTAGTCCACACCGGCGAACGCGACGTCGGGATACTCGCGCGCGAGTTGCGTGAGGTCGTCGGTGAAGATGAACCCCACGCCGATCACGAGGTCCATCCCCTCGGCGGCGAGGAGCCGGAGTCCCGCCTCGCGGTCGGAGCCCTCCCCCGGTTCCACGAACCGCACGCGGGCGCCCAGCTCCTGCGAGGCACGCATCGCGCCGGCGTAGGCGCCGTCGTTGAACGACTTGTCGCCGCGCCCGCCGAGGTCGAACACCACGCCCACCTCGAGCGCGTCCCCGTCGGGGAGTCGCACGGCGCCGGCCGGATGCACGAGGAGGAGCGCCAGGTGGGCGACGAGGAGGCCGCCCAGCAGGAAGAGGAGCTTCCGCATTGGGCGGGAACGTTCGCCCCGAAGGTCGCGGCGGGCAAGGAGGCGCCACGGCTTCCGTCATCCGGGGCCCGGGCGTTGATTGAGGGCATGAGCGATCGCATCCGGACACGATTCCTGGTCGTCGGCTCGGGGATCGCCGGATTGCAGACCGCATGGCGCGCCTCGGACCATGGCGAGGTGTACGTCCTCACCAAGCGCACGCTGAAGGACTCCGCGACCGCCTACGCGCAGGGCGGGATCGCCGCGGCGCTCGGGGCGGGAGACTCCACCGAGCTCCACCGCCAGGACACGCTCGCCGCGGGCGCCGCGCTCTGCGACGCGGCCGCGGTGGAGGTGCTCGTGGCCGAGGGACCGGACCGGGTGCGCGAGCTCGCCTCCGCCGGGGCGCAGTTCGACAAGGACCCCACGGGGCGCTTCACGCTCGGCAAGGAGGCGGCGCACTCGCGCAAGCGGATCGTGCACGCCAAGGGGGACCAGACCGGCGCCGAGGTCGCCCGCACGCTGATCCACCGCGTGACGGAGCGCGCGAACATCTCGGTGCTCGAGACCGCGCGCGTGCTCGACCTGGTCGTCCAGGACGGGCGCTGCTGCGGGGTGCGCGCGAACGTCGCCGGGAAGGCGGTGGAGATCATCGCCGACGCGACGGTGCTCGCCGCCGGCGGGAGCGGACAGCTCTACCGCTACACCACCAACCCGCTCGTGGCGACGGGGGACGGCTACGCCATCGCGCACCGGGCAGGGGCGACGCTCGCGGACATGGAGTTCGTGCAGTTCCACCCCACCGCCCTCGAGACGCCCGAGAACCCGCTCGCGCTGATCTCCGAGGCCGTGCGCGGCGAGGGGGCGGTGCTCGTGAACGACCGCGGCAAGCGCTTCATGTCCAAGCGCCACAAGCTCGCCGAGCTCGCGCCGCGCGACATCGTCGCCCGCGAGATCTTCCGCGAGCAGATGGGCGGGAGCCGCGTCTGGCTCGACGCCACCAAGCAGTCCCGCTCCTTCGCCCGGCGCTTCCCCGGCATCCTCAAGCTCTGCCTTGCCCGCGGCATCGACCCTCGGCGCGACCTGATCCCGGTCACCCCTGCCGCGCACTACATGATGGGAGGTGTCGTCACCGACCTCGCGGGGCGGTCGAGCCTGGAGCGCCTCTATGCCTGCGGCGAGGTGTCGCGCACCGGCGTGCACGGCGCGAACCGGCTCGCCTCGAACTCGCTCCTCGAGGGGCTCGTCTTCGCCGAGCGCGTCGCGCGCGACGCGGTGAACCAGCCGAAGCTGCGCAAGGTGCCGCGCCGTGCCGACTGGAAGGTCCCCACGCTGCGCGACCGGGGTGCGGCGCAGGTCGCCGCGGACGAGATCCGCCGGCTGATGTGGGAGCACGCCGGGATCGACCGCGACGCGAAGGGGCTCCGCACGGCCGCGCGCGCGCTCGAGGGCATCCGTGCGCGCCTCGCCGCCGGCGCCACCGAGGAGATCAACATGGTGGAGACGGCGCTCCTCATCGTCGAGTCCGCGCTCCTCCGCCGTGAGTCGCGCGGTGGGCACTTTCGGAGCGACTTCCCCAAGCCGAAGAAGAAGTGGCGGGGGAAGCACATCGAGTGGTGAGCCGCCGTCAGCCGGGCGTCGCCGTCGACGCGAGGATCCCGGTGAGCGCGATCACGAGCGCGGCGACCACCAGCTCGCGCCCGATGCTCGCCCGGAGCGCCCCGGACTCCCCCGTGGTCAGTCGCGCCTCCGCCGACTTCCAGTTGCGCTGGCCGAGCAGGACGACCACCGCGACCAGCGTGACCTTCGCGAGTAGCCACCGGCCCCAGGGCGAGCCCACGAGGTCTCCGGGCGCGCCGAGCACGCTCCAAGCCTGGTAGGCGCCGCTCACCACGAGCGCGCCCACCGCGCCGACGGCCAGCGGGTGGAACGATCGCACCATCGCGAGCACGGTGGACGCGCTCACGCAGCGCAGCGCGTGCCAGAGGTGGAAGAGCGCCCCCAGCCAGATCCCGACCGCCAGCACGTGCACGGTCGTCGCGGCCTGCGCGAAGAGCGGGGTGTCGGACGCGGCCGCGTGCCCGGCGAGTGCCGGCGTCGCGGAGAGCACGAGCGCGCTGATGGTCGCTGCGCTCCACCCCCGCTCCCGTCCCGCGCGGGCCACCGTGAACGCCATCAGTGCGGCCGCCGCCCAGATCGCCTGCAGTTGCATCGCACGACCGAGCGAGGTGTCCACGAGGATCGTCTGGAGGAGCGGCAGCCAGGGCTCGCCCGGGTCCGCAAGCTGCGAGACCTGCAGCAGGAGCCGCGCCGGGGCCGCAACGAGCACGACCACCGTCGCGAACGCCGCCGTGGTCGCCGACGCGCGCAGCGGCGGCACGCGCTCTGCTCGCGCCAGCCCGGACCGCGGCAGCACGAGGTACCGCACGGCGGCGGCGCCGAGCACCACGGCGAGGCCGGCGTAGGTCGCCGCGTTCAGGATCGGGAGGAGGATCGTGGAGCCGATCAGGGCAGCACCGGGGTGGTGGGGAAGGGGATCGTCGTGCGGCGGACGGACCGGCGCCACATCACCGAGCACCGTAGGGTGCGAAGCATATCCGCGACCGGCGTCCCCTCGCCACCCGCGCGACCCCAGTATCATTAACGGATGGACCACGCCCCGCACTCCGCCCGGGAGATCAAGGAGCTCCAGCGCCGCATCCGCGCCCTCGCCAAGGACCGGAACGCGGTGGTGCTCGCCCACAACTACGAGCGTCCCGAGGTGCAGGACGTCGCGCACTACGTCGGCGACTCGCTCGGACTCTCGCGCGAGGCCGCGAAGACCGACGCGGAGGTGATCTGCTTCTGCGGCGTGCACTTCATGGCCGAGACCGCCGCGATCCTCTCTCCCGAGAAGACGGTGCTCCTCCCCGACCTCGCGGCCGGGTGCTCGCTCGCGTCGACGATCGACGCCGAGCAGCTGCGCGCCTGGAAGGCGGAGCACCCCGGCGCCGTCGTCGTGTCGTACGTGAACACGACCGCCGAGGTGAAGGCCGAGAGCGACTACTGCTGCACCTCCGGCAACGCCGTGGACGTCGTGAACGCGGTGCCGGCGGACAAGCCGATCCTCTTCCTCCCCGACATGTTCCTCGGCGCCCACGTGCGGCGCATCACGGGCCGCACGAACATCCACGTCTGGATGGGGGAGTGCCATGTGCACGCGGGGATCGATCCCGAGAACATCCGGCTGCAGCGGAAGCTGCACCCGGGCGCGGAGTTCCTGATCCACCCCGAGTGCGGGTGTGCCACCAGCGTCGTGGAGGCGGTCAGCGCGGGGGACGTGGACCCGGAGGGCGTGCACATCCTCTCCACCGAGGGGATGATCAACCGGCCGGGCGTCTCGTCGGCGGAGAGCTTCATCGTCGCCACGGAGGTCGGGATCCTGCACCGGCTGCAGAAGGCGCACCCTGACAAGACCTTCTACGCGGCGAACGAGCGCGCTTCCTGCGCTTACATGAAGGTGACCACGCTCCCCAAGGTGCTCACGTCACTCGAGCATCTCCGGCACCGGATCACCGTGCCCGAGGACGTGGCCGCGCGCGCGCGGCGCGCGATCGAGCGGATGGTCGCGATCGGCGGGAAGGGGAGCACGCCGCCGGGTCCCGGGGTGGATCCCGGCGAGTGACGCGCCCGGGCGATCCGAGGCCGCCGCGGCGGATCACGCCGCTCGCCACGCCGGCCTTCGCGCCACCGGCCGCCGGCTTCCCGCTCGCCCAGGACTCGATCGTCTCCCTCGTCCGCGCCGCGCTCGACGAGGATCGCGCGTTCGAGGACGTGACCACCATCGCCACCGTCGTCTCCGCGCGCCACGCGCGGGCGGCGCTCGTCGCGCGCGCGGACGGCGTGGTGGCCGGCGTCCCGCTCGCCCTCGCCGCGTTCCACCTGCTCGACTCGCACGTGGAGATCCGCGTGGACGCCGAGGACGGCACACCCGTGAAGCGGGGTGACACGGTGCTCTTCCTCAGCGGCGCGGCGCGCGGGCTCCTCTCCGCGGAACGCGTGGCGCTCAACTTCCTGCAACGCCTCTCGGGTGTCGCGACGCTCACCGCGCGCTACGTGGAGGCGGTGCGGGGCACTGGCGCGGCGATCCTCGACACGCGCAAGACGACGCCGGGGTGGCGCGCGCTCGAGAAGTACGCGGTCCGGTGCGGCGGAGGGACGAACCACCGAAATGACCTCAGCGCCGCCGTGCTCATCAAGGACAACCACATCGCCGCCTGCGAGGGTGACGTCGCGGTCGCGCTGCAGCGCGCCCGCACCCACGCGCCCGAGGGGATGCTGGTGCAGGTGGAGTGCGATACCCTCGTGCAGGTGCGCGAGGCGATCCGCGCCGGCGCCGACGCGCTCCTGCTGGACAACATGCCGAACCACGCGCTGAGCCAGGCCGTGCAGCTCGCCAAGGGGCACTGCTGGACCGAGGCCTCGGGGGGCGTGAGTCTCACGACGGTGCGCGCGATCGCGGAGACGGGTGTCGATCGGATCTCGGTCGGCGCCCTCACGCACTCGGCCCCAAGCCTGGACCTCGCCCTGGACTTCGAGTGAACGGCGCGGAGGCTCGCGACGCGGCGCGCGGTGCGGCGACCGGACACCCGGCCGCGACGGGGCGCGCCGACGTCGCGGAGGATGGTCCCGCCGACGGCGAGACCTGCGACCACTGCGGCTCGGTCCTCCTCGAGTGGCGGAAGTGCAAGTTGATCTGCCGGAACTGCGCGCAGATCAACAAGTCATGCGCTGACCTCTGACGTCCCCGCCGCGCCGGGCGCCCGCAGCTGCTCCGCGAGCACGGTCGGGTCCGCCGTCGGGAGCGCGCAGCGGAAGCCCTCGCAGACGAACGCGAGTGCCTTGCCCGCCGGCGTGCTCCGGCCTTCGAACAGCGGAAGTCCCGCGACACGCGCGCCTTCCCCGCCAGCGAGGATGAGCGAGGGGACGTAGGTCCCGGCCGCGACGCGCTCGAGCGCGCGGAATGCCCCCGACGACGGATCCCCGGCGATCGCCAACTGCCGCGCGCCATTCACTGCGAGGTCCGCGGCGCCCAACAAGTGCCCGAAGCTCAGCGGGCTCCGACGCATCGGTTCGGCGAGCGTCGCGAGCACCCGCTCGGCGCGGCGGCGCGCTTCCACGTCGCCGGTGTACTCGGACACCGCGAGCAGCAGCTCCACCGCGAGCGAGGTGCCGGAGGGGGTCGCGTTGTCCGCGATGTCGCGCGGGCGGGTCACGAGCGGTTCGGCGTCGTGCGCGGTGTCGAAGAAGGCGCCGGCCGAATCGTCCCAGAACTGCGCGACGCAGGTGCCGGCGAGCGCGACCGCGTCGTCGAGCCAGCCCCGGTCGAAAGTGAGTTGGTGGAGCGCGATGAACCCGAGTCCCACCGCAGCGTGGTCCTCGAGGTAACCCGCGAGCTTCGCCGTTCCGTCGCGCCAGGAGCGGCGCACGCGGCCGTCGCGCACCATCTCGTCGCGCAGGAACCGGCCCGCGGCGAGCGCGGCCTCACGGAGCGACGCGTGGTCGAACGCGCGCGCACCCTCGGCCACGGCGCGCAGCATGAGCCCGTTCCAGGAGGCGAGCACCTTCTCGTCGCGCGCAGGCCGCACGCGGGGCTCGCGCGCGGCGAAGAGCGTGGCCCGGGCGCGCGCGAGCGCCGCCGTCACCTCCGGCTCGGGGCGGCCGGTCCTCGTGGCGACCTCCGCGACCGTCGCCGCCACGTGCAGGATGTTCGCGCCCTCGAAGTTCCCCGACGCGGTGACGCCCCAGTACGCCTCGGCCACAGGCGCGTCCGCGCCGAGGAGCCGGCGCAGATCGTCAAGCGCCCAGACGTAGAACTTCCCCTCGTGTCCCTCGCTGTCCGCGTCGAGGGAGGCGTACCATCCGCCCGCGGGATCGGTCATCTCCCGGCGAATCCACTCGAATGTCTCTTCGGCGATCCGCCGCGCCTCCGCATCACCCGTGGCCTGCCAGAGGTGCACGGCCAGCCGCGCGAGGAGCGCGTTGTCGTAGAGCATCTTCTCGAAGTGCGGCACCAGCCAGATGCCGTCCACCGTGTAGCGGTGGAATCCGCCCGCGAGCTGATCGTAGAGCCCGCCGCGCGCCATCTTCGAGAAGGAGTTCCGCACCATCCCGAGCGCGTCGCGGTCGCCGGAGCGCGCCCAGTGCCGGAGCAGCGCGTCGAGCGCCATCGGCTGCGGGAACTTCGGCGCGCGGCCGAATCCACCCTCCCCTGCGTCGTACCACCGCCGGAGTGAGCGCACCGCCGTCGCCCACTGCTCGGGCGTGAGCGCGGCGCCCGCGGTCGCCGGCGCCTCGGCGGCGGCGTAGATCCCGCGCAGCGTCTCGGCGCCCTTGAGCACGTCATCGCGCTTCGTGCGCCACGCCTCGGAGACGGAGACCAGCACGCGGCGGAACGAGGGGAGCCCGTGCCGGTCCTCCGGCGGGTAGTAGGTGCCGCCGTAGAAGGGCACGCCGTCCGGCGTGAGGAACATCGTCATCGGCCATCCGCCGTGGCCTGTGATCGCCTGCACCGCCTGCATGTAGATCGAGTCGACGTCCGGCCGCTCCTCGCGGTCTACCTTCACGTTCACGAAGAGCTCATTCATGAGGCGCGCCGTGCCGGCGTCCTCGAACGACTCGTGCGCCATCACGTGGCACCAGTGGCAGGCCGCGTAGCCGATGCTGAGCAGCACCGGCTTGTCCGCCGCGCGCGCGGCGTCGAACGCCTCGCGTCCCCACGCGTACCACTCCACCGGATTGTCGGCGTGCTGCTGGAGGTACGGGCTGGACTCCTCGGCGAGTCGGTTCGGCATCGGCGGGTGCATGGCGTGGGCGGGGCACACTGGCGTGCGCCGTTACATTCAGTCTATGCACGGCGGCGCCCACTGGCGGCAGGCACTCTGGATCCTCGCGGCGATGACCATCGTGCGACTCGCACTCGGCGTCGTCGTCCCGCTCTTCCCCGACGAGACGTACTACTGGGATTGGTCGCGCCAGCTCGCGGGCGGGTACTTCGACCACCCCCCCGTGATCGCGTTCCTGATCGCGGGAGGCACCGCGCTCCTCGGCGACACGCCCATCGGCGTGCGCCTGCTCCCGATCGTCGCCGGCACCGCGGGCGGCTTCGCGCTCATCCGCACCACCTGCCACCTCGCGGGACCGAGCGCCGCACGGTACGCCGCCGTCGTCTTCGCCGTCATCCCGCTCTCGGCGGCCGGCCTCGTGCTGGCGACGCCCGACGCCCCGCTGCTCGCCGGCATCGCGTGGACGCTCTACGCCGTGGTGCGCGCGCTGGACGAGCCCATCGGGAGCGCGACGAGCACCCGCTGGTGGATGATCGCGGGACTCGCGATCGGCATCGCCATGGCGTCGAAGTTCACGGGCGCGTTCATCCCCGTGGGCCTCGTGCTCGGCTTCGCTTGGCACCGGCCGTTGCGCCAGCGGCTCCTCGAGCGCGGCCCCTGGATCGCCGTCGCCATCGCGTCGCTGGTGATGGTGCCGGTGCTCTTCTGGAACTCGCAGCACGAGTGGATCGCGTTCACCTACCAGCTCGGGCACGCGCTCGCGCCCACGGCGCGCGGCACCTGGTACAACCGCGAGCTCGAGCTCGTGGGCGGGCAGGCGGCGCTCCTCTCGCCGATCCTCTTCGTGCTCGTCATGGCGGCCATCGTGCGCGAGCTCCGCGCGCCCCGCGAGCACTCGCACTTCGCACTCGCCGCCATCTCCGCCTTCTGCCTCGCCTTCTTCGTCTACAGCGCCATCGGCAAGGGGGTCTCCGCGAACTGGCCGGCCATCGCCTGGCTGCCGGGGATCATCCTGCTGGGTGCGGCGCGCGAGGGGCCGCGCACGGCGTGGGAACGGCGCGGGACGTGGCTCTCCGCACTGCTCGTGCTGCCGCTCCTCGTGCACGTGGTGGTGCCCTACCTCCCGCTCCCGCCGCGCCGCGACCAGGTGAACAAGGCGTACGGATGGGACCAGGTGGCACTCTCGGTGGACAGCGCGCGCCGCGCCATCGAGGGGGCGAAGGGGCTGCCGGAGGGGAGCGTCGCGGTCGCGGCGAACCGCTACCAGGACGCGTCGATGCTGGCCTACCACATGCCCGGCCGGCCCGCGATCCCCGCGCTCAACCTCGGTGGCCGTCCCAACCAGTACGAGATCTGGCCGAACTTCACGCGCACGCCGCAGCCAGGGCTGACGCTCCTCCTCGTGCTCGAACTCCCGCGCGAGGGCGTGCCCGGCCCCATCCGGCGGCTCACGGCGCACTTCGACTCGATCACCGCGGGCGACCTGATCCCGCTCAAGCGCGGCGAGGTCGAGCTCGGCCATCGCCGGCTCTGGGTCCTCTCCGGCTGGGACGGTGTCTGGCCCGACCCGCGCACGCCCATATTCCCCCCATGACCCCGAACGCGAAGGCCTCCACGGGCGCCGCGGTCCCGAAGGACCTCGACCAGTGGCTCCGGCAGCACGACCAGCGGCTGCACGACGACCTGTTCGAGTTCCTCCGCATCCCGAGCGTGAGCGCGCGGAGCGAGCACAACGCCGACATTAAGCGCGCGGCCGCCTGGCTGCACGCGCACCTCGCGCGCATCGGCTTCGCCACGCGCACCATCGAGACGCCGGGCCATCCGGTGGTGCTCGCGGAGTGGCGAAAGGCGCCGGCCGGCGCGCCGACCGTGCTCGTCTACGGCCACTACGACGTGCAGCCGCCGGAGCCGCTCGAACTCTGGACCTCTCCCGCGTTCGAGCCCACGCTCCGCGGCGGCAACATCTATGCGCGCGGCAGCGTGGACGACAAGGGCCAGCTCTGGCTCCATGTCGCCGCGCTCGAGGCGCATCTCGCCGTGCGCGGCACGCTCCCGGTGAACGTGGTCGTGCTCGCGGAAGGGGAGGAGGAGGTGGGGTCCGGGCACCTCGCGCCCTTCATCGAGTCGCGCCGCCAGGAGCTCGCGTGCGATGCGGTCGTGATCTCCGACTCCACGATGTTCGCGCCGGGCATCCCCAGCATCCTCTCGTCGTTGCGAGGGCTCGCCTACCTGCAGGTCGACGTCACCGGACCCAACTCGGACCTCCACTCCGGCATGTACGGCGGCGCCGTGGTGAACCCCGCGGCCGTGCTCGCCCGCATCGTCGCCAGCCTGCATCACGACGACGGGCGCGTCGCGATCCCCGGATTCTACGACGCCGTCCTCGACTTCCCTGCGCCCGTGCGCGCCGGGATGAAGGCGCTCCCCTTCGACGAAGCGGAGTTCAAGCGCCACCTCGGCGTCGAAGCGCTCGGCGGCGAGCCCGGCTTCACCACGCTCGAGAAGCTCTGGACGCGTCCCACCTGCGAGGTGAACGGGATGCTCTCGGGCTACACCGGCGAGGGCGCCAAGACCGTGCTCCCCGGCAAGGCGATGGTGAAGGTGAGCTGCCGCCTGGTGCCCGACCAGGACCCGAAGGAGATCGCGCGGGCGCTCGAGCGGCACGTGCGCGCGGTCGCACCGCCGGGCGTCACGGTGCAGGTGACCGAACTGCACGGCGGCCGTCCGTGGCGCGCTGATCTCGAAGGACCGCTCTACGACGCGGCGGCGCGAGCGCTTGGCGCCGCGTTCGGGCGCGCCCCCGTGATCACGGGCGAAGGAGGGTCGATCCCCGTGGTGAACGACTTCGCGCGGATCCTCAACGCCCCGGTGCTTCTCATCGGCTTCGGGCTCCCGGGGGAGAACGCGCACGCGCCGGACGAGTGGATCAGCCAGGAGAACTTCCGGCTGGGGATGCGCGCCATCGCCACGCTCTGGGACGAGCTGGGCGCCGCCGGCCCGTGAGCACACTGGCCGCGGGCTACGACCTGCTCGCGGCCGCGAGTCGCGCGCTCCCGGCCTTCCGCGGCAAGGGACGCATCGTGCTCGCGCTGCACCGGCGGCTGCAACGCGCGGCGGTGGCGCGCGCGCCACTGCGCGACGTCCGGATGCGCGACGGGAGCCGCGCCCGCTGGGACCTGCGCGACGAGGCCGAGGCGCTCGCCTGCTGGCTCGGCGAGGCCGACGACGCGGTGCGAACCGCGCTCCTCGCGCGCGTCCGCCCCGACGCGATCGTCCTCGACGTGGGCGCGAACGTCGGCTGGTGGAGCGTGCCGCTCGCGCGCCGCGTGGGGCCCGCGGGAGGGCGCGTGGTCGCCTTCGAGCCCGTGCCGGACAACCGCCGCCGCCT
>CAZHAG010000090.1:0-7860 GCA_964529705.1 uncultured Gemmatimonas sp.
GCGGACACGACCGTCGCCCGTGTCGACGGACCCGTGCCCGCGTCCAGGGTCCACCGGCTCGTGCAGGAGCTCTCCATCGCGCCGGGGCTGGACGACACCACGCTCTTCACGCATGTGGCGAGCTTCCGGGTCGACCGCGCGGGGCGGTTCTGGGTGTACGACCAGCCGACGTCGACGATCTTCCTGTTCGATGCGAAGGGCGCGCTGCTCAAGCGCATCGGCCGCCGCGGCGGCGGCCCCGGCGAGTTGCGGAGTGACAACGGCTCCGTCGTGCTCTCCGGCGACCGGTTCGCGGTCTGGGACGCCCAGAACGGCCGGATCAGCTGGTTCGCCGCCGACGGCGCCTTCGAACGGACCACCCCGCTCTCGAAGGGCTTCTACACCTTCAACGGGCTCGCCACCGACCGGAGCGGCGCGCTCCTGATCACGCTTCCGGTGGAGCCGGGCGAGCGGAATCAACTGGGGAGACTCGGGCTCGTGCGCATCCGCGCCGACGGATCGCTCGGCGACTCACTCGTGCCGCCCGACCTCGAGGTGGAGGTCCCGGAGTACGTCGCCGTCTCGAAGGACGGGGGCGCGCGCGCCACCTACTACTCGCGGAACTCGGCGGGAACGCAGACGGCCTGGCACGCGGATGGGCACTTCGTCACCCTCGACGGATCGCGCTCGCGGATCGTGCTCTCGCGCCGCCAGGGAGGACCCTTGGTGATCGAGCGACGGCTCCCGAACGTCCCCCTCCCGCGCGAGGAGCGCGCCGACGACGAGGCGTTCATCACCTGGGGGCTCCGCCAGACCGTGCCTGACTGGACCTGGACGGGCCCCGCGGTTCCCGCGAGCAAGCCGGCGCTGGATCATCTGCTCGCCACACGCGACGGTCGTCTCTGGGTGCAGGTCGCAACACCCTCGGAGCGGATCCCCGACAGCGAGCTTCCCACGCGACGGCCTGACGCGCCGCCGCCGTACCGCTTCCGCTCTCCCGTGGAATACGAGGTCTTCGCGAGCGACGGCAGGTTCCTCGCGCGCGTCGCGTTCCCGCGGAACACGCATCCCGTGGAGGCTGACGGCGACATCGTGTGGGCCCTCGGCGAGGACGAGGACGGCCTGCCGGCCCTCCGTCGCTACAGGCTCGCGCCGGCGCTGCCGCGCTAGCCGACCGCGAGGTACGGGATCCCGCGCTCCTGCGCGCGGCTCGCCGCGACGATCATCGCCGGCACCACCTGCACGTCCGCCAGAACGCCGGCGACGAGCTCCCGGTGCAGCGCCCCCGCGTCCCCCGTCGCGCCGGCCAGCTCGCGCGAGAGGCGCACCAGCGACCGGTTGCACGCGAGGAGATGCACGCCGCGCGCCTTCATCCCTTCGATCGTCGCCGGGTTCCCCGCCCGGTGCGGGTGCGCGGTGACGGCAGCGCCCGCCACGTCCTTCACGCCGAGGCGCTCGCCCAGCCGGTATTTCGCCCAGAGCGCGTCGCCGAGCGCGAGCGAGATCGCCCCGCCATGCATCCCGATCACGACGCCGAGCTTGCCATCGGCCAACCCGAAGTCGGCGTTGTAGACGTCGAGGAAGTTCAGCGTGCGGCGGAACGCCGGCACGTCCGTGAGCGTGGCGGTGTCGACGAAGATCCGGTGCTCGCGCTGCGCGACCGCCTCCAGCCACCGCTCATCGGGTGCGAGGGCATCACCGCCTGCCGGCCCGCGTCCTCGGGTCTCGTCCGCGGCGAGCGAGGAGGGCATGGCGCCGAGCGCGACGAGAGCGCCGAGGCGACCGAGGAACGAACGACGGGGCGTGGGCACGGGATCCTCGAAAGGAGGTGGATGACTGCATCCACAATGCGCGACCCGCTAGCTTTCGGCAACACGCTCCCTCACCCCACAAGATGACCTTCGAGACCCTCGGCCTCGACCCCGCGCTGCTGCGCGCGGTCGCTGACCTCGGCTGGCCCAAGCCCACCCCGATCCAGATCGACGCCATCCCCCCCGCCCGCGAGGGCCGGGACGTGCTGGCCTGCGCGATGACGGGAAGCGGCAAGACGGCAGCCTTCCTGCTCCCCCTGCTCCACCGGCTGAACGACGCGCCCACGCGCGGCACCCGCGCGCTGGTGCTCACCCCCACGCGCGAACTCGCCGCCCAGGTGCACGCCGACCTGCAGGAGCTGGCCAAGCACACGAGCCTGAAGGGCGCCGCCGTCTTCGGCGGCGTCGGGATGGGCCCGCAGGAAGCCGCCTTCCGCCGCCAGACCGACGTGATCATCGCGACGCCGGGCCGCCTGCTCGACCACCTCGGCCAGCCCGGCCGCTACGTGGACTTCCGCGGCCTCGAGGTGCTCGTGCTCGACGAGGCGGACCGGATGCTCGACATGGGCTTCCTCCCCGACATCAAGCGCGTGCTCTCGCACCTGCCCGCGAAGCGGCAGACGCTCTTCTTCAGCGCCACGCTCCCCAAGCCGATCGTCGACCTCTCGCACGCGATGCTGCGCGAGCCGGCGCGCATCAACGTCGAGCGGGTGAGCAAGCCCGCCGTGGGGATCGAGCAGGCGCTCTACCCCGTGCCCGAGGCGCTCAAGGCAGACCTCTTCATCGCGCTCCTCAAGTCGAACACGATCGGGAACGTGATCTGCTTCACGCGCACCAAGCACCGGAGCAACCGCCTCGCCGAGGTGCTCACCCGCGCCGGGATCCCGAACGCCCGGATCCACGGCAACCGGAGCCAGGCGCAGCGCACCGAGGCGCTCGCGCACTTCAAGAGCGGCAAGGTGCGGGTGCTCGTGGCCACCGACATCGTGGCTCGCGGGATCGACGTGGAGGCGCTCGAGCACGTGGTGAACTTCGACGTGCCGCACGTGCCCGAGGACTACATCCACCGCGTGGGCCGTACCGCGCGCGCGGAGGCCACGGGCGAGGCGTTCACGCTGGTCTCGCCGGAAGAGGAGCAGGACCTGCGCGCGATCGAGAAGGCCATCGCCCGCAAGCTCCCGCGGCGCACCGTGTCCGGCTTCGACTACGCCCACCGCCCCGCCGAGCGCCTTGAGGTGCCACTGGCCGAGCGCATCGCCGCGATCCGCGCCCGGAAGGCCGAGGATCGCGCGCGGGCCAAGGCCAAGGCCGCGCGGCGCGAGGAGCACGCGCAGCGGGAGGCGGCGCGCCCGGCGGCGTCGCGTAAGGGACCCGGACGGGGACGACGGGGGCGCTGAGCCGACGCTGAGCCGACGCGCGCGCCGGCGAACGCGCCGCTGACCGGGACTACTGCCGGCAGGGCGCCGCGGGGTCCGGCTTCTTGCGGTCCAGCTTGAGCGGATCCGTCCGGTCGGCGAGCGCCAGCGTCAGCTCCAGCACGTACTCGGTCACAGCGGTCAGCTTCAGGTAGTCGATGCGATGCGGTTCATCGCTCGGCTGGTGGTAGTCTGCATGCAGCCCGGTGGAGAAGAAGACCACCGGGATGCCGAAGCGGGCGTAGCTCGCGTGGTCCGACCGGCAGAAGATCCGTTCCGGATGGTTGCTCGCGTCGAGCGAATGGTCGAACCGGAAGGGCGTCGGCCGCGCCGCGTTCACCGAGTCGGCCACGCTCCCGAGCTCCGATGAACGCCGGCGCGAGCCCACCACCTGCAGGTAGCGCGGCCCGCCCTGCCCGATGTCGCGCCGCCCGCCGCGCCCGACCATGTCGAGGTTGACCATCGCGAGCATGGCGTCGAGCGGCACGGTCGGGCTCCCCGTGTACCACGCCGAGCCGACCATTCCCTGCTCCTCGGCCGCGTGCCAGATGAAGAGCACCGACCGGCGCGGTGCGACCGGACGCGCCGCGAGCGCCTCCGCGATCTCGAGCAGGGCGACCACACCCGAGCCATCGTCGTCCGCGCCGTTCATGATCGTGTCGGCCATCTCCGCCGCGGACGATGGCGCGCGCACCCCGTCGTGGTCGCTGTGCGCGCCGAGCACCACGAACTCGCGGTTCAACGCGGAGTCGCTCCCCGGGAGGATCGCGACGACGTTCCGCGCCACCGGTGACTCGCGCAACGCGATCTCCAGTCCCACGCGCTCCCCCGGCACGCCGGAGTCGGCCACTTGGCGGAGCGCCGCCCCCAGCGCGCGCGAGACGAGGAGGGTCGGCGGATGCGGGGGGAGGTCGCCCGCGGACGGGGGCACCGGTGGCTCGGCCACCGGCGTCAGCAGGGTACGCTGTGCGTCGGCGCCGAGCGACTCCCACACCGGGACCACCACGGCCAGTGCGCGCGAGAAGCGCGCGCCGCGGGCCACCCGGTACGACGACGGCGACAGCCGGAGCGTGCGCCGATCCGGGTCGAGGAGGACGAGCTTCCCCGCCGCCTCCACCTCGGAGATCTGGGTCAGCGTGTCGCCGAGGACGCCGCCGTACACGACCTCGGCGGAGTCCGGCAGCCAACCACCCGGCACGTCGGTGAAGAGGACGCCGAACTCGCGCCCGACCTCGTAGCGGCGAGCGCGCACCTGGATCGCGCTCCCCGGGTCGATCAGCCTTGCGAGGAGTGGCAGGACCTGGTAGTAGCTCCCCGGATCGCCGGCGGGGGTGAGGCCGAGTCGTTCGGCCTCAACCGCGAGGTACGCGGTGGACTTGAGGTGCCCGAGAGTCCCCGTCGCCCGTCCGCCCATGCTGTCGTCGGCGAACTGGTAGAGGCGGGTCATCAGGTCGGCCCCCGAGATCGCCGTTCCGGTGGGCCGCGGCGGGAGCTTGAGCGGGAGCTTCGACGGCACCCCGCCGTCCTGCTGGGCGTCCATGGCACGCGGGGCGGCGGGCAGCGCGAGCGCTGCCGCGAACGCCAGGACGCGGAGTCCGGCGAGCTCGGACCTACGGTGGGGGGCCATCGCCTATCCTAACGGATTCGCCCTCGCCGGCGTTAACTGAATGCGGGCGGCGCATGCCGCCCGGACAGTCCACACCTCGGAGGAAGCATGCAGGCGATCAGGATCCTGGCGGCAGCGGCACTGGTGTTCGTGGCCTCGACGGCGGCGGCGCAGGGCGGCCAGGGCGGCCCCGGCGGCGGCATGGGCCAGGGCGGCGGGATGGGCCGGATGAACGAGATGCTCTTCAAGGACATCACGCTCACCGACGCGCAGAAGGCGAAGATCGACTCCATCCAGGCGCACGCGCGCACGGAGATGCAGGCGCTCATGCAGTCGGGCGGGATGCAGGACCCGGCCACGCGCGAGAAGATGACGGAGATGCGCGCCAAGCAGAACAAGGACATCCGCGACGTCCTCACCGCGGAGCAGCAGGTGGTGTTCGACAAGAACCTCGCGGCGATGCCGCAGGGTGGCGGACGGCGTCCGCCTCCGCAGTCCTGATCCTCGCGCGTGCCGTGGCCGGCGGGTGACTCCGCCGGCTACGGTCGCGCGTCGGTCCGCAGGATCGCGTACTCCACCACGTCGTGCGGGACCCCGTCGCGGAAGAAGGCGCCGCGGCGGGTCCCCTCCGCACGCATCCCAGCGCGCGCCATCACGCGCCCCGACGCCGGGTTCTCCACGAAATGGTGCGCCTGCACCCGGTGCAGCCCGAGCTCATCGAAGGCGTAGGCGATGAGGCGCCGCACCGCCTCGGTGGCCACCCCCTTCCCCCACTCCGCGACCGCCACCCAGTAGCCGATCTCCGCGCGTGAGTGCAACGCGGAGAAGCGGAGCCCGACGGCCCCCACCAGCGCCCCGTCCGAGCGCCGCGTGATCGCCCAGGTCCCCGCCTTCCCCTCCGCCCACTCCTCGGCGTGCGAAGCGATCCAGGGCACCGCCGCACCCGCCGGATAGGGATGCGGGATGGTGAGCGTGTTGCGTGCGATCTCGCCGTCGGCGAGGAGCCGCTCGACCACGTGCGCGTCCGTCGCGTGGAAGGCGCGCAGCGCGAGACGCTCGGCCTCGAGAGTGGGGAGGGGCGCGGAGTATGGTGCGGCACCGCGAGCGGCGCCGGGCGTGGCGGGACTCGGCATGCCTCCAATGTCGCCGAATCGCGGTGCCGCGTCGACACCGGTAGATTCCCCCGGATGAGCGCTCCCGTGGACCTGCTCGCGATCGCCGCGCACCGCGACGACGCGGAACTCACCTGTGGCGGCACGCTGGTCAAGCACGCGCGGCGCGGCCATCGTGTCGGCATCGTGGACCTCACGCAGGGGGAGATGGGCACCCGCGGCTCGGCCGGCATCCGCGAGGCCGAGGCGGAGGCGGCCGCCCGGGTGATGGGCGTCGCCGTCCGCCGCAACCTCGCGCTGCCGGACGCCGGGATCGAGAACACGCCGGCCACGCGCCGGCAGCTCGCCGCCCTCATCCGGGAGCTCAAGCCCCGCACCGTGATCGCGCCCGCGCCGCGCGGCCGCCACCCCGACCACCGCGTGGCCGCGCAGCTCGTGCGCGATGCCTGCTTCCTCGCCGGCCTCACCAAGCTCGACCCCGCCACCCCGCCCCACCGGCCGCACAAGCTCGTGCACACCATCACGTACCGCGAGGACCAGGTGAAGCCCACCTTCGTGGTGGACATCAGCGCGGAGTTCGAGGCGAAGCTCGAGGCCATCAAGTGCTACGCCTCGCAGTTCGATGGGGCCACGCAGGCGGGGGAGGTCTATCCCACGGGCGAGCCGCTCTATGATGTCGTGCGCCACCAGGCGGCCCACTACGGGTCGCTCATCCGCTGCCGCTACGGCGAGCCCTTCTTCACGGTCGAGACGCTGCGCGCGGACGACCTCCTGGCCCTCGAGGGATCCACCTTTTGAACGCGCCGCGCACGATCTCCTATCCCACGTACCTCGAGCTCGAACAGCTCCTCTCGCTCCAGCGGCCGCAGAGCACCCCGGAGCACCCGGACGAGCTGCTCTTCATCGTGGTGCACCAGGCCAGCGAGCTCTGGTTCAAGGTCATCCTCCACGAGTTCGACCAGCTGATCGACCGCCTGCAGGCCTTCGATGCGCAGGGCGCCCTGACGGTCATGCAGCGGATCAACACACTCGTCGAACTCGTCTCGCACGAACTCTCCGCCCTCGACACCCTGCCGCCGCAGCGCTTCATGCAGTTCCGCGGCTACCTCGGCACCTCCAGCGGGTCGCAGAGCGCGCAGTTCCGAGCCATCGAGGCCACGAGCGGCCTGCGCGACCCGCACTTCATGGCCGCGCTCAAGGAGCACGGCCCGCTCCCGCCCCCCGTCGCGCGCGCGCTGGAGCGCCCCACGCTGCAGGCGCTCTTCCTCGCCCTGCTCGAGCACGAACGGGTCACGCTCGAGGCGCTCTACACCGAACCGGGACACGGCCTGCTGCAGATGCTGGCCGAGTCACTCCTCGAGTACGAGCAGGGGTTCGCGCGCTGGCGCTTCCTCCACGTGCAGCTCGTGGAGCGGATCATCGGGCCGGACACGGGGGGCACCGGCGGCACCCTCGGCGCCAAGTACCTGCAGAAGACGATCAGCCAGCGCTTCTTCCCGGAGCTCTGGGCCGTGCGCGCGCGGCTCTACGGGCGCTGAACGACGCGCGGGACTCGTCCGTAGCTCGTCCGTGGCCGCGCACGGCGCGGCACACTCCACGACCACCCAGCAGGGGACCGCATCCATGCGCGTTCGTTCCACCCCCTTCGTCCCGCGCCTGAGTTCCAGCGCGCTCATCGGCCTCACGGCGGTACTGACCCTCTCGATCGGCGCGCCCGCCACGCTCACCGCGCAGTCCGGTTCCACCGCCGCGGCGGAGCGCCCCGTCTGGCCCGACGAGGGCCCGCGCACCTGGGCACCGCGACCGACCGTGCCGGAGATCACCGCGAACGACCTGCGCACGCGCCTCTACCAGATCGCCGACGACTCCATGGCCGGACGCCGCATCGGCGAGCCCGGGAACGCGAAGACCACCGCGTACATCGCGCGCGAGTTCGA
>CAZHAG010000090.1:7960-10105 GCA_964529705.1 uncultured Gemmatimonas sp.
GCATCGGCGAGCCCGGGAACGCGAAGACCACCGCGTACATCGCGCGCGAGTTCGAACGCCTCGGCCTCAAGCCCGCGGGTGAAAACGGCACCTGGTTCCAGGAGATGCCGTACGGGCCCCTCGGCTTCGACGTCGCCACGCTGCGTCTCACGGTGGACGGTCGACCACTCGCCCTCCGTTCCGACTGGATTCCCTCTGCTCCCTCGCCGGTGAACGCTTACCGTGGCACGGTCGACGCGGCCGCAGCGACGGTCTTCGCCGGCCGATGGGGTGACACGAGCATCGCGCTCGACCCCGCGCGCTTCCGCGGCAAGGTCGCCGTCTTCCTCGCGGCCGAGGACGCCGCCGGTGGCGCGCCCCGCGCGCCCACCCCGCCGATGAGCTGCGCCGAGGTCCCCGACAAGTTCGGTGCGGCCGCGGCCGCGAAGGTGGAGGCCGAGCTGCGCGCCAACCCGCGGCCCGTGGCGGCGCGCCCCGGCGGCTTCGCCGCACCCGTGCGCGACCGCCGCGCCGAGCTCGCGGGAGCCGCGGGCGTCCTCATAATCGGCCTGGACGGCATGACCGACGCCGCTCGCAACGCGGCGGTCAACCCGCGCTCCACCATGCGGCCGTCGAGCATCGCGGGTGAGGACGCCCCCCTTTTCGGCGCCACGATCTCCCGGGCGGCCGCCGAGCGGATCTTCGGGCGCGCGCCGGAACGCCTCACCGTGGGCGCGGCGGGCAAGCCGGTCGCGGCCCGCTTCGCCTATGGATGGAAGCCCGCCGCCGCGCCCGTGCGGAACGTGATCGCCCTGCTCCCGGGTTCCGACCCCGCGCGCGCCGCGGAGATCGTGCTCGTCGGCGCGCACAACGACCACGTGGGCACCGCCGCCGTGGGCGTGGACCACGACTCCCTGCGCGCGGTGAACAAGGTCACCCGCCGCCAGGGTGCCAACGACCCCGCCTGCACCCCCACGCCGGCGCAGCAGGCCGAGATCGACGCGCTCATCGCGCACGCGCGCTCGATCCGTCCGCCGCGCCGCGACTCGATCTTCAATGGCGCCGACGACGACGGCTCGGGCACCGCCGTCCTCCTCGAGATCGCGGAGCGCTTCGCCACCGAGAAGCCCGCGCGCTCGATCCTCTTCATCTCGCACCAGGGGGAGGAGGCCGGACTCCTCGGCTCCCGCTGGTTCGTCGACCATCCGACCGTGCCGCTCGCGAACATCGTCGCCGCGCACAACATGGACATGCTCGGCAAGGGGCGCGCGGACCAGGTGAAGTTCGGCGGCCCCAACTCGGTGCAGACCCTCGGCGCCCGCCGCCTCTCGCGCGAGTTCGGCGACATCATCGATTCCGTGAACGCCGTGCGCGCGGAACCGATGGCGATCGACAAGAGCTGGGACGTGACCGCCAACCCGATGAACCGCTTCTGCCGCAGCGACCAGGTGAACTACGTCAACAAGAACATCCCGGTCACCTACTTCTCGCTGGGCTACTCGCTCGACTACCACCAGCTCACCGACGACCCGCAGTACATCGAGTACGAGCACTCGGCGCGGCTGGGGCGCTTCATCCACGACGTGATGATGGCCATCGCGACGCGCTCCGAGCGACCGGCGATCGCGGGACCGGACCCCGCCTACCCGTCCTGCGGACGCTGACCCCGGGAGATCCCATGCAGAGCAAGGCCACGACCGTCGCCGCGTACCTCACGTCCCTTCCCGCCGACCGGCGCAAGGCGATCGAGGCGGTGCGCGCGGTGGTGCGGAAGAGCGTGGACAAGGACGTCGAGGAGGGGATGCAGTACGGGATGATCGGGTGGTTCGTCCCGCATCGCGTCTTCCCCGCGGGCTACCACTGCGACCCCACCCAGCCGGTGCCGTACGCCGCGCTCGCCTCGCAGAAGAACCACATGGCGCTCTACCTGATGTGCGCGTACTCCGAGCAGTCGGTGGAGGAGTTCATCCGCGCACGGTACGCCGCGGCCGGGAGGAAGCTCGACATGGGGAAGTCGTGCATCCGGTTCCGGACGCTCGACGAGCTCGACCTGGACACGATCGCCGAGGCGATCCGGATGACGCCGAGCGCCGTGCACATCCGGAACTACGTGCGGCAGGTCGGGGAGGGCGCGTGGAAGAAGAAGGCGCGCGTGAAGAAGAAGGC
>CAZHAG010000090.1:10205-11510 GCA_964529705.1 uncultured Gemmatimonas sp.
AAGAAGGCGCCCGCCGCGAAGGCGCGCCCGGCGCAGCGGAGGGCCGCGGCCAAGAAGAAGTGAGCGGTCGCGGCCGCCCGCGCGTACTGATTGACGGACCTCCACCACGGCGCGCCATCCGGCGCGCGACACCGGACCTCGAGATGATCACCGCCGCCCGCCGATTCCTCGCGACCCGCGCCGCAGCCGCGCTCGTCGCCTCCCTCTCCCCGCTCGCGCCGGACATGTTGGCGTCCGGAGCCTCCGCGCAGGCACCGGCACGCCAGGCGGCCGATGCCGCCGCCGGCTCGTGGGACCCTCAGGAGATCCTAAAGGCGGAGCGCTTCGTCCGGCCGCCGGCCGTCCTCGAGCGGATCGTCCTCGCCCCGCGCACCGACATCTCGTTCGACGCGCCGAGCCCGGACCGCACCTGGTTCCTGCGCACCACCGGTGCGGACCGCGGCACCGTGGCCACGTGGGGACTCCCGCACCTCTTCCTCGGCGGTCTCCAGGTGGACCCGCGCGCGAACCGTGCGCGCGCGCTCACGACCACCACGCGCACCGGGCTCACGCTCGTGAACCCGCGCACCGGGGAGTCGCGCGCGATCCAGACGCCGGCCGGCGCGACCATCGCCGGCGAGACCTGGTCGCCGGACGGCCGGCAGGTCGCCTACATCGCCAACTTCCCCGACGCCTCGTACGCGTACGTCGCGGACGCCGCCTCCGGGCGCTCGACGCAGGTGAGCCGCTCGCCGCTGCTCGCGACCTTCGTGACCGGCGTCGACTTCACCGCGGACGGGAAGCAGCTGCTCGTCGTGCTGGTCCCCGAGGGCCGGGGCGCCGTTCCCACGCATGGCCCGAACGGGATCGAGGACGGCCCGCAGGTGCGCCTCACGGGCGGTCGCGCGGTGCCGCAGCCGGTGCACGCGAGCCTCCTCGAGGATCCGCACGACCAGGCGCTCCTCAAGTACCACACCACCGGCCAGCTCGCGCTGCTCGACATCGCGCGTCGCACCGTGCGGAAGGTCGGCGCGCCAGCGATGATCCGCAGCGTCGATGCGTCGCCCGACGCGCGCCACTTCCGCGTCACGCGCATGACGGAACCCTTCTCGTACCTGGTGCCGGTGAACGCATTCGGCACCGTGCAGGAGCTCTGGGATGCGAACGGTGCGGTCCTGGCCACTCTCGCGATCACGCCGCTCCGCGAGGAACGCGGCGGGCCGGGCCAGGGTGGCGGCGCGAACGCCGCCCCGGACAGCGGGAAGCGCAACATCCAGTGGAACCCGGTGGGACCGGGCCTCGTCTACCTGCAGTCGGTCTTCGGGC
>CAZHAG010000091.1:0-1627 GCA_964529705.1 uncultured Gemmatimonas sp.
CGGGTATACTCCGGGCACGCGGGCGTAATTCAGTTGGTAGAATGCCAGCTTCCCAAGCTGGACGTCGCCGGTTCGAGTCCGGTCGCCCGCTCTCATCCGATGGTTGCGCGGATATGAAGGGCCCCCCGCCGGGCGGCGGGGGGCCCTTCATGCATCCTGGGCCGGTGCGGCGCGATCAGGCCGAGGGCTTGCCCGTGTTCTCGATCCGGAACGACGGCGCCTGGTAGTCCGCCGGCAGGTAGTTCGCCGGGATCGTGACCATGTTCCCGTCCCGCGCCGCGCGGTAGTGCGGCGAGAGGATCTCCACGCCGCCCTCGTTGAAGCAGTCCTGGATGTTCTGGTGGAGGAGGGAATAGATCCCCGCCTGCATGTCCGCGCGGTCGGTGTAGGCGTTGATCTGGTAGGCGACGTAGAAGTCGTCGAGGCTCGTCTGGAGCACGAAGGGCTTCGGCTCCTTGAGGACGTGCTCGGTGCGGTCCGCCGCTGCGAGGAGGAGCTCGTGCACCTGCTTCCAGGGCACGTCGTAGCCGATCGTCACGCCGGTGTGGAGGATCAGGCCCCGCTCCTTCGCCATCGACGTGTAGTTCACGATCTGGCCGCCTAGGACGCTCCCGTTGGGGATGGTGATCGACACGTTCTTGATGGTCCGCACGCGCGTGACGAGGAGGGTCTTCTCGATCACGTCGCCGGTGGTGTCGCCGATCTTCACGCGGTCGCCGAGCTGGAAGGCGCGCGTGTAGGTGAGGATGATCCCCGCCATCATGTTCCCGACGGCGCCGGACGACCCGAGCGAGAAGAGGACGCCGAAGAAGAGGGAGACACCCTTGAACGCGTCGGAGTCCGAGCCGGGGAGGTACGGGTACAGCATGATCGCGCCGAAGGCGAAGACGAGCACGCGGACGATCTTGTACGTCGGGTCGACCCACTCGGGATAGAACCCGGGCATCGAGATCGCCCCGGTGCGCAGCGCCTCCGCGACCATGTAGAGCAGCTTGAGCAGGTATCGGATGATGATGACGCCCGCCGCCAGGTAGAACAGGTTCGGCGCGTACTCGATGAAGCTCTGCCAGGCGTTCCCGAACGGCCGGAGCGCGAGGCCGACGATCCGGCGCGAGAGGGGCGCCGTCCACGGGAAGAACGAGAGGACGAGCGGGACGTAGACGTAGAAGACCGCGACGGTCGCCACCACGCGGAGGACGCGGGCCGACCACTGCAGCAGCGCGTGGATCCGGGTGGCCGAGACGAGCTCGAGGTTCTGGATGCGGAGCGAGGGGAACCGGTCGAGACTGAGTGCCTCGAGGCGCGCGTAGAGCCTCGGGAAGAGGAACATGAAGAAGCGGAGCACCAGCACCAGCACGATCGTGGCGAGGATCGCAAGGCCGGTGTCGATCAGCAGCGCCTTGACGGACTTGCTCTTCGCCGAGGCGATCAGGCGCTCCTGCATCAGGGTCGCGTACCGGCGCGCGAGCTCGGCGCGCGCGATCCCGGTGGGCTGGGCGTCCGCGTCGAGCACCGACATCACGACCTCATCGCCGACGCTCAACTCGCTCAGCGACTCCCGGTCCGTGACGAGCACGGAATCGCCGTCGGCCACCAGCGGGGCGACGCGGGAGAGCCGCCCCTCGAT
>CAZHAG010000091.1:1727-11169 GCA_964529705.1 uncultured Gemmatimonas sp.
TCGCTGGGAGGACGGACGCCGGTGGAGGTCGGACGCGGCCCCTCTGAATAATAGCCAGCCGATGGCGCCCGGCATGGTCGCTGGGCGCCGCTCCATTGACGTCCACCCGGATCGGCGGTTGGATATAGGGTCCCGCATGGCCACGTCCCCACATCCCCTGCGCCCCCGATGATCCATGTGATCGCTGAACTGACCATCGCGGCGGGCGCGCGCGACGCGTTCCTCTCGGCGTTCCGCCGCCTCGAGCCGCTGGTGCGGGCCGAGGAGGGATGCCTCGAGTACGGCGGCGCACTCGAGGTCCCGACCGCGCTGGCGGCCCAGGCCCCGCCGCGCCCGGACGTGCTGCTCGTGATCGAGAAGTGGACGAACGAGGCCGCGCTGGCCGCGCACCTCGCGGCCCCGCACATGGCGGAGTTCGCCGCGCAGACCTCCGGCCAGATGACCGGGCGCGTGATCCGCGTCGCCCGCGACGTGAGCGGCCCGCACGCGGTGCGGTAGCGCGCGTTCACGCCGCACCGCGGGCGAGCCGGTCCACGGCCTCGAAGAGCTGGTCGAACGAGTCCACCACGAAGAGCGTCTCCTGCAGCCGGTCGATCACGAAGGGCTGCGCGACCACCGCCTCCAGCGAGAAGGGCCGCCGGTCGCACCCGGGGCCGAGGGCGTTCGCGGCGTCCCCGCCGGAGGAGATCAGCCCGCTCCCGTAGATGCGCACCTCGCCGCGCTCGCGGATCAGCCCGAACTCCACGGTGAACCAGAAGAGCCGCGCCATCCGCTCCACCTCGGGCTCGGTGCGTGCGGCGGCCGCGAGGGCGCCGAAGCGTTGGAGGAAGGCGGCGAAGGTCGGGTCCGCGTGGAGCGGCACGTGCCCGAACACGTCGTGGAAGATGTCGGGCTCCGGGAGGTAGTCGAGCTGCGCGCGCGAGCGCACGATGAGGGTCGTGGGGAACCGCCGCGCCGCGAGGCAGCGGAAGAACTGCGGGGCGGGGATGAAACCGCCCACCCCGACGGCGCTCCACCCGGTGCGCGCGGCGAGCCGGCGGTTCACGTCCTCGAGATCGGGAACGCGGTCCGGGGCGAGGCCGATCCCCGCCATCCCGTCGAGGAAGACGCGGCTCGCGGTGCGCTCGAGCGCCTCGGTCCGGCGGGCGGCGAGCAGGCGCCAGACCTCATGGTCCTCGTCGGTGTAGCGCGCATGGTCCTGCGCGAGGAACTCGGGCAGCGCGTCATCCGGCGCTCGGGGGCTCGGCACGGGGACGGGGTGTGGGGCGGCGGACATCGGCACTCCTGGCATGAGGGGACGAAAAAAAGCGGCCCGTGGGGATCCACGGGCCGCAGGAACTCGGAGGTCGCTCAGCTACGCGCGCACACGCCTCGGTCCACGTCCCGTGTCAGGGGGCGCGTAATAGCTCGCGTAGGCGTTGGTCCGGCCGGCGGCGGTGCGGGGCATGGCCGCAACATAGGCACAGCCCCGCGCTCCCGTCAACCCGCGACCCATCCGAGCAGGGCCCCGCCGAGGATCAGCCACGCCGCGTTCACGCGCCAGCGCACCAGTAGCGCCAGCGATGCGACGCCGATGGCCGTCGCGGGCACCACGCCGAGCATTCCTCCGGCCGCGTCGCGCGCGAGGGGGAGGCAGATGGCCGCCATCAGCGCGAGCGAGGCCACGTTCACGCCGTCGAGCGCGCCGCCGAGCGTGGCGCTCTGGCGGAGCCGCGGAAGGAGCGGCGCGCTGAGCGCGACGAAGACGAAGGCCGGGAGGAAGATCCCGAGGGTCGACCAGAGCGCACCGGCGTTGCCGGCCAGCAGGTACCCGATGAAGGTCGCCGTGGTGAAGACGGGGCCCGGGGTGAACTGCCCCACGGCGACCGCGTCGAGCAGTTGCGGCTCGGTGAGCCATCCGAGCCGGACCACGAGATCCGAGCGCAGGAAGGCGACGAGCACGTAGCCGCTGCCGAAGAGGAAGCTCCCGGCCTTGAGGAAGACGAGGAAAAGGGAGGGGAGTCCGGCGGCGGCCGCGGCGCCCACGCCTCCCAGGGCACCGCCCGCCGCGAGCGGGACCTCGAGGGCGCTCGGCATGTCCGTTGCGGACCGGGGTGGCAGGGGCGTTTGCGGCAACGGTGCCGCCAGCAGGGCCGGCAGGGGCGGCAGGCCGCACGCGGTGAGGCGCATGTCGAGCGCTCCGATCATCCCCGCCAGGGCCAGCGCCACCAGCTCGTGCGTCCCGAGGAGCACTGCGATGAAGACGGCGATGCCGATCGCGGTGGTGAGCGCGGACTTGAGCGCCGTGCGACCGAGCGTCCAGAGCGCGTGCGCGATGATGGCGACGACCACCGGCTTCACGCCCGACAGCACACCGCCGATGGCCGGGAGCTGGCCATACCGTGTGTAGCCCCACGCGACCACCCAGACGATCAGCATCGCGGGCAGGATGAAGCTCAGTCCGGCCACCAGGGGGCCGGGCCAGCCGGCGCGCCGGTGGCCGATGTGGATGGCCAGCTCGGTCGAGTTCGGTCCGGGGATAAGGTGCGTCGCGCCGACGAGGTCGAGGAACTCCTCGCGCGAGAGCCAGCCGCGACGGCGCACGACCTCGTCCTCCATCATCGCGATGTGGGCCGCGGGACCACCGAACGCCGTCGAGCCGAGCCGCAGGAAGAGCGCGGCGAGCGAGGGGAGTCCGGATCGCATCGCCGGAAGCTACCCGCCCCGGAGAATCAGGGGCGCGGGCGCGGCCCGAGGTGCCGCTCGACCTCCGCACGCAGCGCGTCGATCCGCAACGGTTTCGCCATGAAGCCGTCCACCGAGGACATGAGCTGCTTGATGCGCTGCTCGGTCCCCCGCAGCTCACCCGACATGAGCAGGATCGGCGGCCGGGGAACGCGGGTGCCGACGGCCGCGATCAACTCCTCGATCAGCGGGCCGGGCATCTGCACGTCCGAGACCACCATCGAGATGCGCTCCCGGTTCGCCTCCCAGTGCCGCATGGCGCTGGGAACGTCGATGGCGGTGAGGACCGTGTACCCGCTCCGTTCGAAGGCGTGTGCGAAGGCGCGGAGGAGCGACTGCTCGTCCTCGACCAGCAGCAGCACGGGCGACGCGGGGTTGGTGATCGGGGCGGGGTCCACGCAGGGGGGCGATTCGAGGGGGTCGTCACCAGGGACGGTGACGGGTGGGCGGCAGTCCGGGACGACCGCAAGCTGATTGGAATACTCCCTTCCGGCGGTGGGCGCAACCGACGCGCGTCACATCGTGTCGGGCTCGGCGTCGGCCTGATCGGCGCCGGCGGCGTTCACGGAGACGCCGTTCCGATAAGGCAGCATGATCGAGATGCGGCGATTGCGCGGGTCGAGCGGGAAGTCCCTGATCTTGGGGTAGCGGTCCGCGAGGCCGCGCACCGAAGCGATGCGCGCCGGCGCGACCCCTTGCCGCTGGATGGCCCGCCGGGCCGCGTTCGCGCGGTCGGAGGAGAGCTCCCAGTTGGAGTAGCCGCCGGGCCGCTCGAGCGGCACGCCGTCGGTGTGTCCCTCGATGATGACCTCGTGCGGCAGCGCCGCGATCTCGCCCCCGAGGATCGCGATCGCGCGCAGCATCGGCTCGGTCATCTTGGCGGAGCCGGAGGCGAAGGTGGCGTCGCCGGCGAGGCCCTCGCCGAACTCCACGCGGAGCCCCTCGTGCGTCACCTCCACGTCCACGTGCTCGCGGAGCCCGTCGAATTCGGAGCCGCGGAGCGCCTCGCGCAGACGCTCCTCCACGGCCTTCATCGCCTCCTCCTCGGCCACGCGCGAGGGGAGGGGGGTGGTGGGACGCTGGAGGACGAACGTCTGGCCGCTGGCGATCGGGCTCTGCCCGGAGCCGTACCCCTTCTTGAAGCCCACCGGGTTGGCGAAGTAGCCCTGGATCGACTCCTTCGCACTGTCATCCATCCCGACGATCCACATCACCAGGAAGAACGCCATCATCGCCGTCACGAAGTCGGCGTAGGCGACCTTCCACGAGCCGCCGTGGTGCCCGTGGCCATGCCCGCCCTTGACCTTCTTGATGATGATCTTCTTCGGGCCCTTCTCGGCGGGAGGCATCGGCGGGCTCCTAGGCCGCCTGTGACTTCGCGCCCTTCATGAGCGCCTCGAGCGCGCTGAAGCTCGGGCGCACGTGCGGCTCGAGCGAGCGTCGCGCCGCCTCGGCGGTCTGCTTCGGCGCGTCGCCGCGGGCGAACGCCAGCAGGGCCGCGCGGATGCACAGGAGGTAGGCGTGCTCCGACTCGATGCGCGACTCCACAGCGGTGGCCATGGGCCCGATCACGCCGTAGGCGAGCAGGATGCCGAGGAAGGTCCCGACGAGCGCCGCGGCGACCTTCTCGCCGATCTCGGAGGCGCTCCCGCCGATGGACTGCATGGTGATGACGACGCCGAGCACGGCGGCGACGATCCCGAATCCGGGCATCGCGTCGCCCATCTTGTTGATGGCCGCGGGCACGAGCGCCTCTTCGTGCTTGTGCTTCTCGAGGTCCGCGTCGAGGACGTCCGCGAGGTGGTGGTCCTCGATGGCGCCCGACGAGAGGGACTTCAGGGTATCCGTGAAGAAGGCGACGGCGTGGTGGTTCGCGAGGAAGAACGGGTACTTCTTGAACACCGTGCTCTTCTCCGGCTCCTCGATGTGGGCGTCGAGGCCCACGAGGCCGTCGCGCGCCGCGATCTGCATGATCTCGTACAGCATGGTCAGCAGCTCGGCGTAGACCTTCGGCGTGTAGGCGTTGGGCTTGAGAAGCTGGAGCAACCGTGCGATGCTCCCCTTGATCACCGGGCCGGTGTTGGCCACGACGAACGCCCCGATGGCGGCACCACCGATGATGATGAACTCCGCCCACTGCAGCAGCACGGCGATCTGGCCGTGGTGCATCGTGTAGCCGTAGAGGATGCTGCCGAAGACGATGAAGAGTCCGATGCCGAGCTGCACGGGGCTCCAGGGCGATGGCGGGAGAGGCGGGTGCGGCCGACGGGCGGTCGCACCTCTGACACTCCCAGTATCGGCGGCGGGGCGATGAACGTGACCGGAGGGCCGAACACGTGAGACCGAGCCAACCTGCGCCACCCCCGAGGGGCCCCGACGAGGAGGCCACGCTCTCGCACGTGATGCGCGGGCTCCTGCACGACCTCGCCAACCTCGCGACCGCGCTGGATGGCGCCTCGGCCGCGCTCGAGCACGACGGCGCGAAGGCGGTGCCGCGCGTGGCGGACGACCTGCGGCGCACCACGGACCGGATGTTCGCCCTGCACGCGCAGCTCCGCTCGCTGCTTCCCGACCGGGGCGGTGCGGAGGCGATCGACCCGCGGGCGATCGCGGACGAGGTCGCCGCACTGCTGGCGTGGCACACGACGCGCTCCTGCGCGGTGCTCGTCGCGCCGGGCAACGCCGCGCCCATCCTCGGCGAGCCCTGGCGGGTGCGCCGTCAGCTCCTCGGGGCCTGCGACTTCGCCGCCGGCGAGTCCGGCGACCTCGCCTTCTCCTTCCGGGTGGACGGCGACGTGGTGTCGGCGGTGCGCGACGGGGACGGCGTCGTCTTCTGGTCGTCGCCGACCCTCTCCGCCGCGCGCTTGCGCGAGCGACCGCCGGGCTGAGGCGGCGGGCCGCCCAGGCCCAGCCGCTCCAGTGCGTCGCGCGTGGCCACCGCGGCCACGGTGCCCGCGGTGATGTCGTCCACGATCTCCTGGCGGAGGATGCTCACCTCCGGCGGCGCCTCGATCCCGAGCCGCACCTGGCCGCGCTCGGTGGCGATCACGCTCACGCGGATCCCGCCGGAGAGCAGGATCGCCTCGCCGGCGCGACGCGTCAGGATGAGCATGGTGGCGCCGCGCCCGCCGTCAGCGCTTGAGGTCGAGGAGCGTCTGCATCATGCTGTCGGCGGTGTTGATCATGCGGGCCGCCGCCGCGTACGCCTGCTGGAACTTGATCAGCCGCACCATCTCCTCGTCCACCGAGACGCCGGACACTTCCTGGCGGCGGGTGTCGGACTGCGTCATCAGGGCGTCGTCGATCACCTCGCGGTCGGCGGCGCTGCGCGTGGTGAACGCGAGGTCCGTCGCGATGCGCTGCAGGAACGCGCCCGCGCTCTCCGACGCGCGCGGCGTGCCATCGGGCGCGGTGAAGGGGACCGCCGTGGTGCGGAGGCCGGCGAGCTGGAGCGCGATGCTCGCCTCGCCCGGGCCGGTGGCCGTCGCGGCGGAGGCCGCGATGGCGGCGGTGGAGCCGGCCACCGCGCTGTCCAGCCGGATGCCGCGCGCCGTCCGCAGGGGGTCCACCTCGGGGGCGAGCAACGGGTCGCTCGCGAAGAAGTCGCCGGCGGGGGCCGACACCGGTGGCGTGCCCGACCAGGTGACACCCTGCCGGTGGAGCGTGTTCACGCTGTCAACCACGCCGCGCGCGAGCGCGTCGAGGTCGGCCTGCATCGCCGGGATGTCCACGTTCGCCACCTGCCGCAGCGCGCCGAGCTCGCCGCCCAGTTGGATCGGCGTGCCCGGGACCGACGCGCGCGTCACCTCGGCGCGGCCGCCGATCAGGTTCGTGGCGATCGGCCGCACCGCCACACCGTCCACCAGGGAGAGCCCGCCGAGCAGCACGCCGACGGAGCCATCCTCGTGCTCGATGACCTGCGCGCCGGTGAGCTGCGCGAGCCGGTCGAGGTGCTGGTCGCGCGCGTCGCGCAGGGTGGGGGCCTGCACCCCGGCCGCCTCCTGCGAGACGATCTGACGGTTGAGCGTCGCGACCGTCTCCGCCAGTGCGTTCACCTCGTGCACGGTGGATTCGAGGCGGGCGCTGTTCTCGGCGGCGATCGCGTCGAGCTGGCTCACGGCGCGGTTGAACTGCAGGGCGAGCTGCGCGCCCGCCTGCTGCACCGCCGCCTGCGCGCTCCCCACGGTGGGACGCGCGGAGAGGTCGCTCCAGGCGCCGTAGAACGCGTCGAGCGCGGTGCCGAGCACGCTCCCGTTCGGCTCGCCGAGGACGGTCTCCATGCGCGCGAGCGAGGTGCTGCGGAGCTGGCTTCCCGAGGCGTCGGCGGAGGCGCGGCGGAAGTTGGCGTCGAGGAACTGGTCGCGCGCGCGCGTGGTGCTCGTGATGCGCACGCCGGCGCCGAACTCACCGTTCGCGTAGCGGATCGGACGCTCGGCGATGGCCTCGACACGCTGCCGCGAGTAGCCCACGGTGTTCGCGTTGGCCACGTTGTTCGCGGTGACCTCGGCGGCGCGCTGCGCCGCCAGCATCCCCGAACGCGCGGTGCTGAGGATCGATCCGAGCGACATGGTCAGCCCCTGAGGTCGACGAGACGGGCGCCGGCGGCCGCGACGGCGGGACGCGCACCGTGCCCCATGCCGTGGCCGTATCCCTCCGGCGCGGCACCGACGCCGGTGAGCAGGCGGAAGAAGGCGTCGCCGGAGGACATCGCGGCCTGCAGGAGCCGGCGGTTCACGTCCACCGCGTCCACCAGCCGCCGGGCTGCGTCCCGGAGGTCGTCGCTCGCAGAGCGTTCCACGTCGGTCATGCGGTTGCCGAGGGCGCGCGGCAGGTCGTCGATGCTCCCCTCGCCGCCACCGCAGACGAACATCACGGCGCTCCGGCGGCGGCTGCGCGCCTCGCGGTAGGCACTGAGGAGCCGATGGGCCGCGAACACGGAGTCATTCACCGCATCGATGTCGTCCTTGGCCACCGCCTTGCGCTGCCGCTCGAGGGTCGAGACCAGGTCCTCAAGGACCGTGTGCTCGTCCCGGAGGGCGCGCGTGAGCTGGCCGGCGCCGAGCGTGGGCGCGACGGGTGCGGCGGTCATCGGCTTCGACAGGACGGAAGGGGAGGCCATGATCGGTGTCTGGGTTCAGGAGCCCGTGCGGTCAGTATCGGCCGGTGGACCGAGACGCTCACGCAGGGCGTCAAAGAGTGATGTGGAGAGCGCGCGCGGCCCGGTGCTCCGTTCGGCGACCCGGTCGGCGATCCGCTGGTCCAGCATGGAGTTGAAGAGGTCCTCACCCGGGCCGCGCTCCACCAGGCCGTCCGTCGGGACGTTGGCACGCATGGCCTGGAAGAGCTGCTGCACGAAGAGCGCCTCGAGCTGCTGCGCCGACGCCTTGAGCGCCCGTTCGTCGGCCGCGCGGTCGCGGCGCCCGCTGAGCGGGTCCGAACCGTGCGCGCCCGCCGGGCGCGCCATGTCCGTGGAGAGTGGGCCGACGCTCATCGGACGATGACCTCGACCGGCAGGGCGCCGACCTCGCGGAGGGCGAGCAGGATCGCGGCGACCTCGCGCGGCTGGGCGTCGACCGCGCGCAGCGCGGCCGTGACCTCGAGTACCGACGTGCCCACGGGGAGTCGGAGCGGGATCTCACCCGCCGCCGGTGCCGGGCGAACCGGTGGTGCGGGCGTCGCGGAATCCGAGGGCGTCGCGGCAGGCACTGCGGTCGATGTGTCGGCCGCGTTCCCGTTGCTGGGCGTCGGGCCGGCGATCGTGAGCCCGATGCGGCCGTGCCGGATGGCCGCGGCACCGACCGCCACGTCCCCGCCCGCGACCACGAGGCCGCTGCGGGCGTCGAGGAAGATCGCGCTGCGCGACGGGGTCCGGATGCGCAGCTCGCGCACGCGTCCCATCGCCTCGGCCTTCTCGTCGGTGGTGCCGCCGAGCTCGACGGCGATCGCGCCCGGGTCCTCGACCTTGGCCTTCCCCTCGCCGAGGGCCGCGTTGATCGCCGAGGCGATGCGGTTGGCGGTGGCGAGGTCGGGCTCGCGGAGCCAGAGCTTGGTGGCGAGCGGCACGGCGGGCTTGGGGAACTCGACCTCGAGCACCCCGCCGTCAGGGATGACGCCATGGTTCACCGGCATCGCGGTGCGCGGGCGCCACCGGACGGTGGAGAGCGTCGATTCATTCGAGGCCGGGTCGTCCACCACGAGCGCGCCCTGCGCGGTGGCGAACGCAGGGCCGCCGGGGGTGGCCACGAGGGGCGTCACCCAGAGGACGCCACCGCGGATCGAGCGCGCGTCACCCAGGGCGGAGACGTGCGTGACGAAGCGACCGCCCGGGCGCAGGTAGGGCGAGACCTCGGCCGTGACCAGCACCGCCGCGACGTTCGCCGTGCGGAGGAGTTCCGGCGGGACCGCGAGATCGAAGCGCCGGAGGAGGTTCACCACCGACTGCACCGTCATCCCGCCCTGGCGCGAGGCCATGGCGCGGTCGCCGGTGCCGTCGAGCCCGACCACGAGGCCGTACCCCACGAGGCGCTGCGGCACCGCCGAGCCCTCGATGGTGAGGTCGGCGATGCGCGGCTCCTGCGCCTGCGCGGTGGCGGCGAGTGCGAGGAACGCGAGCACGTGCCAAAGGACCGTCCCGTCGCGGCGCGTCATGGCCAGAGCAACCCGAAGATGCGGCCGAAGATGCCGCCGCGCGTCTTGCCGAGCTTGCCCTTCTGCTTGA
>CAZHAG010000092.1:0-11124 GCA_964529705.1 uncultured Gemmatimonas sp.
TCGAGGTACCACTCGAACGGGATGTACGGGTTGTGGCCGCCCTGGATGAGGATCTGCACGCCCCCGAGCGCCTTCACCTCGTCGATCTTCGCCCCGATCTGCTCATAGCTGAGCGTCCACCCCTCGGCGTCCTTCGGGCGGCGGTAGAACGCGCAGAAGCCGCAGTCCGCGACGCAGACGTTCGTGTAGTTGATGTTGCGGTCGACGATGTACGTGACCACCGGCTCCGGGTGCAGCCGCTTGCGCACCGCATCCGCCGCCGCCCCCAGCTCGAGCAGCGGGGCGCGCGTGTAGTAGTCGAGGAGTTCCGATTCGATCGTCATGGCCGTGCGTGGGCGGACGGGAGGAAGGCGAGCTTGCCGCGCGGAACGCGTCCCGCGAGCTCGAGGCGCCGGAAGAACTCCGTGAGCCCCTCGAGGTCGGGGAGCCCGAGCCGCCAGTCGAGTCCATCGAAGTAGTGCCGGCACTGGTCGAGGGGCACGCCGGTGGCGCGCGCCGCCTGCGCGGCGAGTTCCGGCAGGTGCCCGAGCCCCCAGTCGCGCGACTGGATGAGCGACGCGTGCACGGCGAGCGCCTCTGCCACCGGCGTCGTGCGCTGCGCGACCCATACGGCGAAGACGAACGGGAGCCCGGTCCAGGACTTCCACTCCGCGCCGAGGTCGTAGGTGAACGCGTACTTGCGCCCATGGGCCTGGGCCACCGGATGCGCGGCGCTCTGGAGCATGAGCGCGGCGTCGCCGATCACGAGCCGGGCATCGACGGGCATCCGCTCGTCCCGCGATAGCGAGTCGGCCTCGGCGTCCCCGGGCACGAACTCCGGCCGCGCGCGCCAGACGTGTTCGAAGAGGAGCTCCAGCAGGTGCACGCTGGTCATCGACGAGCGGCTGACGAGCACCTTCTTCCCCGTGAGCGCCTCGGCGGGCTCCGCCGAGAAGAGCATGACGCTGCGCACCGGCCCATCGCTGGAGATCGCGAGATCCGGAAGGAGGAGGTAGCGCTCGAAGTCGCGCGCATACTCCACCGCCGAGACGACCGAGACGTCGAGTGTGCCGGCGGCCATCATCCGGTTGAGCGCGGTGGGAACGCCGTCGACCAGCTTGGCGCGGAGCGGCACCACGCCGCGGTCGACCGCCCCGTAGACGGGGAAGCAGTTGATGTAGGGGATCCGGCCGACGCGCATCACGCGGCCACCGCCTCGTCGAACGTCCGCAGCACGCGGTAGAACGAGTCGCGCTCCGCGGGGACCTTCCCGGCCCCCCGGATCAGGCGCACGAGCTCGTCCAGCGACATCGCCTGCGTCGTCTGCGCCCCCACGGCGTGGTAGATCTTCTCGCGCACCACCGTGCCCTCGAGGTCGTTCACGCCGTAGTGCAGCGCGACCTGCGAGACGAAGGGCGTCACCATGATCCAGTGGCTCTTGATGTGCGCGAAGTTGTCCAGGAACAGGCGGCCGACGGCGAGGTTCTTCAGGTCGTCCACGCCGGAGGTCGCGATCCCCTGCCGCCCGAGCCGCTTGCCGAGCTCGTTGTCGTCGGGGTGGTAGGCGAGCGGGATGTAGGCGAGGAAGCCCCCCGTCTCGTCCTGGAGGTCGCGCAGCATCTGCAGGTGCTCCATCCGGTCCGCGTGACTCTCCACGTGGCCGTAGAGCATCGTGCTGTTCGTGCGGATCCCGAGGCCGTGCGCCGCGCGGTGCACGCCGATGTAGTCGGCCGCGCCGAGCTTCTTGTTCGCGATCTCCTCGCGCACCGCGGCACTGAAGGTCTCGGCGCCCCCGCCGGGCATCGTGTCGAGCCCCGCCTCCTTGAGCGCCGCGAGTACCTCCACCCAGGACATCTTCTCGATCCGCGCGATGTGCGCGATCTCGACGGCCGTGAGCGCCTTGATGTGCACGTGCGGGAGCTCCGCCTTGAGCGCCCGGAACATCTCCGTGTAGTAGGCGAGCCCCGCCTGCATGTCGAGCCCGCCGACGATATGGAACTCGCGCGTGAGCCCCTGCTTGGCCTGCCGCGCCTCCTCCATCACCTGCTCGATCGTGTACCGGTACGCACCCTCCTCCTTGGGAAGGCGCGCGTAGCCGCAGAAGACGCAGGTCTTCCGGAGCGTGCAGATGTTCGTCGGGTTGATGTGCTGGTTGGCCGCGAAGGTGACCAGGTCGCCGTGGCGCGAGCGGTTCACCGCGTCGGCGAGGACCCCGACGCCCGTGAGGTCGCGCGAGTCGAAGAGCGCCACGCCGTCGGCCTGGGAGAGGCGCGTTCCAGCAGCGACCTTGTCCGCGATGCGCCGCACCGCAGGGTCGGCGATGCGCTCGAACGGGATCTCCAGCGCGGCCGCCGTCACGGGACTAGTCCGGGAGTCGGCGGAGCGCGATGCTCACGTTGTGGCCGCCGAACCCTGAGGAGTTGGAGAGCGCCGCGTGGACCTCGCGCTTCACCGGCACGTTCGCCGTGCAGTCCAGATCGCACTCCGGGTCGGGCGTGGTGAGGTTGATCGTCGGCGGGATGACGCCATGCTTGATCGCCATCGCCGTGAAGATCGCCTCCACGCCACCGGCCGCCCCGAGCATGTGGCCGGTGGCGGACTTGGTGGAACTCACGTTCAGCCCGGTGGCGTGCGGCCCGAAGACCTTCTTGATGGCCCGGATCTCGTTCGGGTCGTTGAGGGGCGTGGACGTCCCGTGCGCGTTCACGTACTGCACGTCCGCCGGAGAGAGTCCTCCGTCCTCGAGCGCGCGCCGCATGGCGCGCTGCAGCCCCTCGTGGTCCTCAGGCTGCCCCGTAAGGTGGTACGCGTCCCCCGTCGCTCCGTAGCCGACGACCTCGGCGTAGATGGGCGCGCCGCGCCGCCGCGCATGCTCGTACTCCTCCATCACCACGCACCCCGCGCCCTCGCCGAGCACGAAGCCGTCCCGCGTCTGGTCGAAGGGCCGCGACGCCGTCTCCGGCGACTCGTTCCGGGTGGAGAGCGCCTGCATGTTGCCGAAACCGCCGATCGAGACCGGCGAGACCGCCGCCTCCGAGCCACCGGCGATCATCAGGTCCGCGTCCCCGTACACGATCATGCGGAACGCATCACCGATCGCGTGCGCGCTGGTGGCACACGCCGACTGCGTGGCGTAGTTGGGTCCCTTCGCCTGGAAGCGCATCGAGACCACCCCCGCGGCGATGTCCCCGATGAACATCGGGATGAAGAACGGGGAGATGCGGTTCGGGCCCTGCGTGCGGTACACCTCGCACTGATCCTCGAAGGTCGCGATGCCCCCGATGCCGGACCCGATCACGACCCCCATCCGCTCCTGGTCGTACCCGGTGCCGTCGCCGAACCCGGCGTCACGCATCGCCTGCACCGACGCGGCCATCGCGTACTGCGTGTACAGGTCGGAGCGCTTGATCTCCTTGCGGTCCATGTAGAGGGAGGGATCGAACCCCTTCACCTCGGACGCGAACCGGACCTTGAAGGCCGTGGCGTCGAAGCGCGTGATCGGCCCGCCGCCCGACTTGCCGTCGAGCAGCGCCTGCCAGGTGCTCGCGAGGTCGTTCCCCACCGACGTCACGCACCCGGCCCCCGTGATCACCACCCGACGCCGCGAGGCCGCCATGGTCAGCCGAGCTTGCCGTTGAGGTAGCCGATCGCGTCACCCACGGTGCGGAGCTTCTCGGCGTCCTCGTCCGGGATGTCGATGTTGAACTCCTTCTCGAATTCCATCACGAGCTCGACGATGTCGAGCGAGTCGGCACCGAGGTCCTCGATGAAGCTCGCACCGTCCGTGAGCTTCTCACGCTCGACGCCCAGCTCCTTCTCGATGATGTCCTTCACCTTCGCGGAATTGTCGGCCATGCGGGAAGACTCCGTAGGGGTGGAACGGCGGGGGTCCGGAGCGGACCGTGATCGAACGCCTAAATATATGCGACGGAACGGGAAAGGTCAGTTGCGGCGACCCTCCGGCGGGGGCGCCTCACATCACCATCCCGCCATCCACGGTGAAGACCTGCCCCGTGACGTAGGACGCATGCTCCGAGGCGAGGAACGCCACCACCCCGGCGATGTCGGCGGTGCTGCCGAGGCGGCCCAGCGGGATCTGCTCGGAGAGCGCCTTGACCGCCTCCTCGCTCATCGCGTCGGTCATGTCCGTCTTGATGAATCCCGGCGCGACCACGTTGCAGAGGATGTTGCGCGAGGCCAGCTCCTTGGCGACGGACTTGCTCAGCCCGATCAGCCCGGCCTTGCTGGCCGCGTAGTTGGCCTGCCCCTTGTTGCCGATGAGGCCGACCACCGAGGCGATGTTGATGATGCGCCCCCAGCGGCGCTTCATCATGCCCCGCTGCACGGTGCGGATGGCGATGAACGCGGACCGCAGGTTGGTCTCCAGCACCGCGTCCCAGTCCTCGTCCTTCATGCGGAGCATCAGGTTGTCGCGCGTGATCCCCGCGTTGTTCACGAGGATGTCACAGCTCCCGAGCGCCTTCTCCACGCCCTCGACGAGCGCCACGACCTCGGAGGGGACCCCGATGTCGCAGGCGAACCCTCCAGCTCCGCCGATCTCCGCCGAGACCGCCTGAGCCTTGGCCTGGTCCCGGCCGACCACGGCCACCTTCGCGCCGCATCCCACGAGGGCCTGCGCGATCTCGCGGCCGATGCCGCGCGTGGACCCCGTGACGAGGGCGACCTTCCCTGTGAGATCGATCTTCATGATGGGAGGAGGGAGGTGTGAGGTGGGAGGTGTGAGGGGACGACCGGAGGGGCCCTACGAGGCGAGCAGTGCCTCGACTTCCGCCACCGTGCCGCAGGTCATCGTCTTGCAGTCGGGGGCCAGGCGCTTCACGAGGCCCGTGAGGACGGCGCCCGGGCCCATCTCCACGAACGTCGTGCCGGGGAATCGGGCCGCCATGCTGCGCACGACATCCACCCAGCGCACCGGTGAGGTCAGCTGCCGGAGGAGGAGCTCGCGGGCGGAGGTCACGTCGCTCACGGCCGCCGCGGTCACGTTGCTCCAGACCGGCACGCGAGGCGAGCTCCACTGCCCCGCCTGCAGCGCCTCCTGGAGCCCGGCCGCGGCCGGGGCCATCAGTGGACTGTGGAACGCGCCGCTCACCTGCAGCCGCAGCGCGCGCTTCGCCCCGGCGGCCTTCGCCAGCTCCATCGCGGCCTCCACGGCGGCGACCTCGCCCGAGATGACGATCTGCTCGGTGTTGTTGTAGTTCGCTGGCACGCAGACCCCGGTCGCGCTGGCCTCGGCGCAGATCTCCTCGATCGGGCGCTGCAGCTCGCCGAGGATGGCCGCCATGGCACCGGGCGCGGTGACGCCCGTCTCGTACATGAGCTCGCCGCGGCGTCGCACGAGCCGCACGGCGTCCTCGAGCGGGAGTGCCCCGGCCGCGTGGTACGCCGAGAACTCACCGAGCGAATGCCCGGCGGCACCTTGCACCCGATCACCGACGCGCGCCTGGACGACGGCCCAGACCGCCGCTCCGTGCGCCAACAGCGCCGGCTGCGCGTTGTGCGTGAGCGTCAGCTCGTCGGCGGGCCCCTCGAAGCAGAGGGTGCTGAGCGAGGTCCCGAGTGCCGCATCCGCGCGCTCGAACACCTCACGCGCCTCGGGGAAGGACGCTGCGAGGTCCTTGGCCATGCCCGGCTTCTGGGAGCCTTGTCCGGGAAAGAGCAGGAGCATCGGGGACGAGGAGGGAGTGAGGGAACGGCGCTCGGCGCGGGCGGCGATCGCTAGTACCGCACGACCATGGAACCCCAGGTGAAGCCCGCGCCGAACGCCACGAACATGACCGTGCTGCCGTCCTTGACGACACCCTGCGCGTGCGCCTCGCTGAGGGCGATCGGGATCGAGGCCGCCGACGTGTTCCCGAACCGGTCGACGTTCACGAACACCTTCTCCATCGGGATGTTCGCGTGCTTGGCCGTCGCCTCGATGATCCGGATGTTGGCCTGGTGCGGGATCATCACGTCGATGTCGGTGGCCGAGAGCTTGGCCCCGTCGAGCGCGCGGTCCGCGGCGTCGGCCATGGAGCGCACCGCGTTCTTGAACACCTCCCGCCCGGCCATGGTGAGCAGGTGCGTCCCCTCGGCCAGGATCTCGGGCGTGAGGGGGTCGGCCGCCCCGCCCTTCGGACGGTGCAGCAGGTCGGCGAGCGTGCCGTCCGAACGCATGTAGGCGGAGAGGATCCCGCGGCCCTTCGTGCTGCGCTTGAGCACCGTCGCGCCGGCGCCGTCGCCGAAGAGCACGCAGGTGTTGCGATCCTTCCAGTTCACGATGCGCGAGAGCACCTCACCGCCGATCACGAGGATGGTCTCGTAGCTCCCCGTGGCGAGCATCCCCTCGGCCACCTGGATGCCGTAGAGCCACCCCGAGCAGGCCGCGTCGATGTCAAAGGCCACGGCGCGCGACGCGCCGAGCTTGGCCTGCACCTCGACGGCGGTCGCGGGGAGCAGCCGGTCCGGGCTCGCCGTGCCGAGGATGATGGCGTCGAGCTCGCTGGCGGTCACGCCCGCCTGCTCCATGGCCGTGCGCGCGGCGGCGGTGCATAGGCTGGTGAGGTTCTCCCCCGCCCCAGCGATGTGGCGTTGCCCGATCCCGGTCCGTTCGCGGATCCACTCGTCCGACGTCTCGATCCCGATCGAGGCGAAATCGGAGTTCTTGAAGACGCGCGTCGGGACCGCGTGGGCCGTGGCGGTCAGCATGGCGATGGGGCGCTTCATGGCGCGAGTTGCTCCTCGATGTGTCGGCTCATCCCGGACTCCACGGCGCGGAGCCCGGCGAGGATGCCGTTCTTGATCGCCTCCGGGCTCGACTTCCCGTGGCAGATGATGCTCACGCCCCTGACGCCGAGGAGGGGCGCGCCGCCGTACTTCGCGTAGTCCATCGCGTGCACCACCGCGCCCAGCTGCTCGCGGGTGACGCCCGCCTTGGCGAGCATCCCGAAGAGCATCGGCGCCACCGACTCGTAGAACTTGAGCAGCACGTTCCCGGTGAAGCCATCGCAGACCACCACATCCACCGGCCCGCGATCGCAGGCGCCGTGCGGGATGTCCCGCCCCTCGACGTTGCCGATGAAGTTGAGCCCTGCGCCGAGGAGGAGCTGGTGCGCCTCCTTCACGGCGGCGTTCCCCTTCTCTGGCTCCTCGCCGATCGAGAGCAGCCCGACGGCGGGATTCGCGCGGCCCAGGATGTCGCGGGCGTACACGGACCCGAGGCGTGCGAACTGCACGAGCTCCTTGGCCGAGCAGTCGACGTTGGCGCCCGCATCGAGCACCACCACCGGCTGGCGGGCGGTCGGGAAGACGGTGGCGATCGCGGGGCGCGTGAGTCCGTCGTGCAGCCGCAGCACGAAGGTGGAGGCGGCCATCTGCGCGCCGGTGTTCCCGGCGGAGACGAAGGCATCGCTCTTCCCCTCGGCCTGCAGCCGGATGCCGACGGCCATCGACGAGTTCGGCTTCCCCCGGATCGCCACCGACGGTTTGTCGGTCATCTCGATCACGTCGCTCGCGTCGATGAGCTCGAAGCGCGCCGCCGCCGCCGACAGGGTGTCCCGGTCGGCGGCGGCGGCGAGCTGCGCATCGAGGTGCTCACGGATGGCCGCGGTGCGGCCCACGAGCTGCAGCGTGTGCTCGGCCCCGAGTTCACGGGCCGCCAGCAGCGCGGCCGCGACTGGCGCGGCCGGGGCGAGGTCGCCCCCCATCGCGTCCAGCGCGATGCGCGCCATGCCTACGCTTCGCGGGCTGCGACTCGCTGCTCACCCGCGTAGAAGCCGCACTCCTCGCAGACGTGGTGCGGGCGCTTCATCGCGCCGCACTTCGGGCACGCCTGGATGTTGATCGCCGGGGCGGTCTTGTGCGTGTTGCGTGCGCGCTTCTTGCGCTTGGAGGTGCGGCGTTTCGGGACGGCCATCGGAACCTGCTGGAAGAGGATTCGGAGGGATGGAACGGCGACTGACGACTACGGGGTGTCGCGGGGGCTGCAGTCGCACGGACCCGCGTTCAGGTCGGCGCCGCAGGTCTTGCAGAGTCCCAGGCAGTCGGGACGGCACAACGGCAGCGCGCTCGCTTCGAGCAACCACTGTTCACGCAGCGCGGGACGCAGGTCGAGCATCGTCCCGAGGTCGCCCAGGGGATACACATCCGGCTCGTCCGCATTCTCGTCGTCCGCGTCGGCGTAGATCAGGTGGGCTTCGGCAGCCACCGGGCTCTCCACCGGCGCGAGGCAACGGCGGCATTCTCCCGCGGCGGCGCCCTTGAGCGCGCCACTGAAGTAGAACCGCCCGCTTCCCGCCCCGCTCAGGCGCCCGGTGACATGGATCGCAGAGACAGGACGAATGTCGCCCTCCATCCAGACCGCGTCGTCGGAAGGGAGGTCGGATTCGACCTTGACTGCTCCCTCGGACAGGGTGCGGATGGCGAACGACAGCATGGGCGGAAAGCTATGCCCCGCCGGAGGGAGGGTCAAGGTCCAAGCCCTGCCTCTGCACGGACTTAGAACGGTGGATGGGAGGTGTGAGGTGTGAGGAGGGCGCCGGGCACCGCCGGCGCCCTTGCCTCCCCGAAACCAGGGCCGCCCGCACGGGCGGCCCCCTCCCACCTCTCACCTCACATCTGTCGTTAAATCGTTTCCGCCTCGGCGAAGAAGAACCGGCTCTCCCGCACCGCGTTCTCGTCCGAATCCGACGCGTGGATCGCGTTCTTCCCCTTGGACTCCGCGTACAGCTTGCGCACCGTGCCCGGTGCGGCCTCGGCCGGGTCCGTCGCGCCGATCGCGTCGCGGAGCGCCGACACCGCGCCGGCCTTCTGCACGATGAAGGGCATGCACGGGGCCGAGCTCATGAACGCCACGAGCTCGTCATAGAAGGGGCGCCCCTTGTGGACGGCATAGAACTCCTCCGCCTGCCGCTTGGAGAGCTGCATCACCCGCGCGGCCTTGAGGACGAATCCCTGGGCCTCGAGGTGGGCGATGATCTTCCCCGCCCTGCCGGCGTTGAAGGCGTCGGGCTTGATGATCGAGAACGTATAGTTGAGCGACATCGTCTGGTCTGGGATTAAATGAGTCCGGCGACGCTACTTCAGGCGTGCCTTGATGAGTTCCACGAAGTCCTTCGGGCGCTTCGCCACGCCCATGCCGGCCGCCTCGAACGCCTCGATCTTCTCGGCCGCCGTTCCCGACGAACCGGAGATGATGGCGCCCGCATGCCCCATCCGGCGCCCCGGCGGTGCGGTCTGGCCCGCGATGAAGCCGACGACCGGCTTCTTCATGTGCTTCTTGACGAACGCCGCGGCTTCCTGCTCGTCCGTCCCGCCGATCTCGCCCATCATCGCGATCGCCTTGGTCTTCGGGTCCTTCTCGAAGGCCTCGAGGCAGTCGATGAAGTTCGTGCCGTTGATCGGGTCGCCCCCGATGCCGACGCAGGTGGTCTGGCCGATGCCCGCGCGCGTGAGCTTGTCGACCACCTCGTAGGTGAGCGTGCCTGAGCGCGAGACGACGCCCACCGGGCCCGGCGTGCAGATCCCGCCCGGGATGATGCCCACCTTCGACTCCCCGGGCGTGATGAGTCCCGGGCAGTTCGGCCCGAGGAGCCGCACCCCGCGCTCCTTCACGAAGGGATGGACCTTCGTCATGTCGAGCACCGGTACGCCTTCGGTGATGCAGACGACGAAGGCGACGCCCGAGGCGGCGGCCTCCATGATCGCATCGGCCGCGTACGCCGGCGGCACGTAGATCACGCTCGCGTTGGCCCCCGTGGCCTTCACCGCGTCGACCATCGTGTTGAAGATCGGGACCTTGCCCTCGAACTTCTGCCCCCCCTTCCCGGGCGTCACGCCGGCCACGACCTGCGTGCCGTACTCCATCATCTGCTTGGCATGGAACGAACCGTCGCGCCCCGTGATGCCCTGGATGATGAGCTTGGTGCCCTTGTCGATGAAGATGCTCATGCGGCCTTCCCTCCCTTGGCCAGCGCGACGGCCTGCTGCACCGCCTCGTCCATGTCGTTCGACGCGGAGAAGCCGTTCGCCTTGAGGATCTTCATCGCCTCGGCCTCGTTGGTGCCGGTGAGGCGGATCACGAGGGGCACCTTGAGCGGGTTCGCCTTGGTCGCGGTGACGATGCCGTTCGCGACGTCGTCGGTGCGCGTGATCCCGCCGAAGATGTTGAACAGGATCGCCTTCACGTTCGGGTCCGCCGTGATGATGCGGAGCGCCGCGACGACCTTGTCCGGGTTGGATGAGCCGCCGATGTCCAGGAAGTTGGCGGGCTCGCCGCCGTAGTACTTCACCAGGTCCATCGTCGCCATCGCGAGGCCGGCGCCGTTCACCACGCACCCGACGTTCCCGTCGAGCTTGATGAAGGTGAGGTTCGCGTTGCGCGCCTCGACCTCGCTCGGTGCCTCGCTGCTCTCGTCGCGCATGGCGGCGATCGCCGGCAGCCGGTCGAGCTCGTTGTCGTCGATCACCATCTTGCCGTCCACGGCCACGAGCGCGCCCTTGGGCGTGACCACCAGCGGGTTGATCTCGGCCAGCGAGCACCCGCTCGCCATGAAGGCGGCGTAGAGCTGCTGCATGATCGTGGCGGCGGCGCGCGCCTGCTTCACGTCCTCGTAGAGGAAGAAGCCCATGCGCATCGCGTCGTAGGCCGGGAGCCCGTACCGCACGTCCACCGGCACGTAGAGGATCTTCTCCGGCGTCTCCGCTGCGACCTGCTCGATGTCGATGCCGCCCGCGGCGGACACCATGAACACCGGCTTCTTGGTCGCGCGGTCGACGATGATGCCGACGTACGCCTCGCTCCCGATGTCCTCGGCCACGGTCACCAGCACCTTCTCGACCGTGAGCCCCTTGATGTCCATGCCGAGGATCGCGGCAGCCTTCTCCTTCGCCTCGGCCGGCGTCTTGCAGAACTTCACGCCGCCGGCCTTGCCGCGCCCGCCGACATGCACTTGGGCTTTCACCATGACGGCGACGCCGTATTCCTTCGCGATCGCCTCGGCTTCGGCGGGGGTCGTCGCGACCTTCCCCGGCGGGATGTTCACGCCATGGCCGCGCAGGATCTCCTTCGCCTGGTACTCGTGGATGTTCACACGGTCTCCGATGAGTGGAAGAGCTACAGCCTTCAAAGATAACGAAGGCGGCACC
>CAZHAG010000093.1:0-5392 GCA_964529705.1 uncultured Gemmatimonas sp.
GCCGGCCGCGTGCGGTCCAGCGCCGGAGGTTGCCGCCCCCCCCGCTCCCCGCCTCGACACGGAAGCGGCGCTCCACGAGGCGCTGCATCGCGTCGAGGAACTGCGCCGCCTCGACGGACGAGTCCCAGATGGTGACCCACCCGATGCCCGACCCGCGCGGCGTGTCGACCACCTGGTAGCGGTCCCCGTCCCACCCGTCGGCGCCCTGCGTGGCGCGTCCCAGGTCCTGCAGGTGCTCGAAGAGGAAGAGCCGCGTCTCGAACTCGCCGAGGTTCTCCTCGCGCACGAGCGATCCCGTGCGCGGAGCGCCGAGGGCGATGCGCGTGGGGAGGTCGGGCACCGAGTCGAGGTAGCGCTCCGGGTGCAGGATCTGCTCGGTGGAACTCGCGAATGGCGCGAAGGGCTGCTGGCCGGGGCGCAGGCGCTTGAACTGCCGGTTGAACTCCGCCCCGCTCAGGTAGGGGAAGAGGAGTGTCTCCTGGATGATCGTCGGCGCGTTCGCGAAGACGGGCATCGACGCCTGCGCGGAGCGGATCATCTCGCGCACGCGGTCCCAGCCGCCGGGGATCCGCATGCCGAAGTCGGCGCCTCCGAGCATCGTCGCCATCTGCTCGTACACCGCCTGCCCCTCGACCACGGCCTGCATCGCCACCTGCCGGTCGTTGTCCCCCTTGAGCGACTGCACCGAGTCGAGCCGCGCGTACTGGTCCTGGAGCGCGTGCACGAGCTCATGGGAGATCGTCACGCCGCGGATGCCGGGGTCCGCGTCCACCACCACGTAGAGCACCTTCGTGGCGGGGTCGTAGTAGCCGGCGACCTGCTCGGTCAGGAGGTCGAGGAGGAAGGCGCGCAGGTCGAGCGTGTCCGGCAGGAGGCCGAGGAGCCGGTAGGCCTCCTGCGTGCCGGAGAGCTCGAGCGGCGTGAGCTGCTCGTTGAACTGCTTCTCGAGGAAGGCGCGCACCTCGTCGCGGGTCCGCTCCTCCAGCTTCGGTGGCGTCTTGAAGCGGAGGCCCGTCGACTCCTCGATCTGCGGGATCGCGCGACGGACCTCGGACCGGAAGGGGCCGTCATAGCCGGTCTGGTCGCCGGAGCAGGCGAGCGCGGCGGCGACCGCGGCGAGGAGAGGGAGTGCGGAGCGGATCGGCATCATGAAGTCAGTGAGGCGAGGTACCAGTCGATGAGCGGGTCACCCCAGAGCAGGGTGAGCGCGCCAGCGGGTGCGAGGAAGACGCCGAACGGCACGAGGGGTGCCTCGAACGGCACGCCCTTCGCGCGGGCGCGCAGCATCCCGACGGGGAGCACCAGGGCGAGGAAGACCACGGTGCCGATCAGCGCGGCGACGAAGACGGTGAGCAGCGCGCGTCCCGGGCCGACCATCGCGCCGACGAAGGCCATGAGGGTCACATCCCCCTGCCCCATCGCCTCCTTCCCGAGCGCGACCTCGCCGAGCCAGCCGACGATCGCGATGATGCCGGCGCCGACGCAGGCGCCGATCAGGGCGTCCCAGGGCCCGGCGAAGGGTCCCTGGTCCCCCACGAAGATCGCGACGATCGGCATCACCATCGCGAAGAGGAATCCGGTCACCGTGAACCCGTCCGGGATCACGTAGTGCTGGAGGTCCGTGGCGGCGATGCCGAGGAGGATGGTCGTGCCGACCGCGACGCGGAGCATCGTGAGCGTGGGCCCGAACGCGAGCATCGCGGCCAGCCAGAGCAGCGCCACGAGGAGTTCGACGAAGGGATACTGCGCGCTGATCGGGAGCCCGCAGCCGCGGCACTTCGCGCGCAGGATCACCCAGCTGAGGAGCGGGATGTTGTCGTACCAGGCGATGGCGCGCTCGCAGCGCGGGCAGCGCGAGCGCGGGCGCACCACCGAGAGCTCGGCCGGCCAGCGCGAGATGCAGACGTTCAGGAACGAGCCGACGCTCGCGCCGACGAGGAAGGCGAAGGTGCCGAGGAAGGTCACGGGCGAGGTCTCGACGCGTAGAGGATGATGCCCGCCGCGACGGCGACGTTGAGGGACTCCACGCCGGGGGCCATGGGAAGGGCGACCAGCCCCGTGCAGGCGTCACGCACCGACGGCTTGAGCCCCGCACCCTCGTTCCCCACCACGATGGCGACCCGCTCGGGTGGCGTGAGGGTGTCGACAGCTGCGCCCGCCGCGTCCGCGCCCCAGAGCGCGACGTGGTGCCGGCCGAGGAACGACGAGAGCTCGGCCTCCGTACAACCGATGGTATGATGCCGGAACTGGATCCCCACCGCGCTGCGCACGACCTTCGCGTTCCACGGGTCGACCGTGCCGGGCAGGACGAGCGTCGCGTCCACGCCGAGGGCGGCGGCCGTGCGCAGGAGCGTGCCCACGTTCCCCGGGTCCTGCACGCCGTCGAGCACGAGGTAGCGCGCCACGCGGCCGGGGGTGAGCTGGTCGAGCGAGACCTTCGGCGACTCCGCGACCGCGAGGACCCCCTGCGGGTGCTCCGTGTCGGAGGCCGAGAGGAACTCGCGCTCGCTCACCCGCACGACCTCGAGCCCGCGCGCGAGGAGCTGCGCGGCGAGCGCCGAGCCGCGCGGCGTCCGGTCGAGGAGGTCGCAGGTGAGCACGCCGGTGATCGCCAGCGGCGACGCCAGCAACTCCTCGACCGTGCGGACCCCTTCGGCGACGAAGAGTCCGCTCCGTTCCCTCGCCTTGCGGCGTGTCAGGTCCCTCGCTAGGGTCAATATCCTCATGCGCTCTTTGACCGTTCTCGTCCTCGCCGCCCTCGTGGGCCCACTCGTGGGCGGATGCGCCGTCTCCACCCAGCAGGAAGTGGAGATGGGCGCCGGCTATGCCCAGCAGATCAACCGCGAGCTCCCGCTCATCCAGGATGCGGAGCTCAATCGGTACATCAACGTACTCGGCGACTCCATCGCCCGCATCGCGGACTCGCGGAACCTCGACTGGCACTTCTACATCGTCGACAGCAAGGACGTGAACGCGTTCGCCGTGCCCGGCGGCTTCATCTACATGAACCGCGGCCTGATCGAGCGGGCGACGAACATGGCGCAGGTGGCGGGGGTGCTCGGCCACGAGGTGGGGCACGTGACCATGCGGCACTCCATCCAGCAGATGCAGAAGGCGCAGGGGGCGAACATCGGCGTGACGGCCGTCTGTGTCCTCACCAGCATCTGCAACAACGAGGCGAGCCAGGCGGCGATCGGGCTCGGCGCGAACGCGGCGTTCGCCAGCTTCTCGCGCGCGGACGAGGATGAGGCGGACCGCGAGGGCGTGAAGTACATGGTGCGGGCCGGCATCGACCCCACGGGGATCCCCGAGATGTTCGAGATCCTCCTGGCCGAGCGCGAGGCGAAGCCGGGCACGCTCGACACCTGGTTCCGGTCGCACCCGCTGGAGGAGTCGCGGATCGCGGCGGCGCGGAACCGGATCGCGGCATATCCGCCCGAGTCGCTCCGCGGCCTGACCAAGGACTCGCCGAACTTCCAGGCGTTCAAGCGGCGACTCGCCGCGCTCCCGCCCTCGCCGCCCGCCAAGCGCTGAACCGAGGCGCCGAGCCGCGCTGCCGCCGCGCGAGCGCTCAGGGCAGCACCTCGCGTCGCCCCGTGATCCGGGCACGCACCGCGCGACGATGCAGGGCGACATCGCCGTCCAGCGCCTGGAGCACCACCTCCGCCAACTGCTCCACCCCCATCAACCGCGGAACGAACACGAACGCCGCACCATCGCGGTCGCACCGGCGCGCGAGCGCCCAAGTGTCGGCCGTCACGATCACGCGCGCCCGGGGCTGCATCGCGCGCACCGTGCGCAGGATGCGGTGGTTGTCCGTCCCCCGCAACATCGCGTCCGGCACCGTCGAGATCACCACCTCGGCCTGGTCCACCTGGGCGTGCTGGAGCGAGTCGAGGTGGCTCACGTCACCGTAGATCGAGGCCACGCCGCGCGCCTCGAGCCCCTCACGCGTCTCGGGGTTGAGGTCGATCACGGCGATCCGGTCGGCGAGTCCCGGCTGGCGCAGCAGCATCTCGTGCAGCAGCGAGCTCGCCTGGCGGTGGAACCCGAGGAACATGATCTCGCGGCCATGGCGCTTCGGCGCGTCCTCGTCCACCCGCGCGTCGGTGAGCCCCATGCGTCGCAGCGTCGGCGCCACGGCGAGGTAGACGCGGTGGTTGTGCATGATCCCGTAGGTCGAGAGCACCGAGGTGATCACCAGCGTCCAGACCACCACCGCCAGCACCGGCGGGCCGATCTGCCCCAGCCCGACCCCGATGGTGCAGATCACGAGCGAGAACTCGGAGATCTGCGAGAGGTTCACGGCGGGCACCACCGAGCCGCGGATCCCCATCTTCTGCCAGAGCAGGATCGGGGTGATGGTCGCGAGGCGTGAGACCACGACGAAGAGCGCGAGCGCGCCGGCCGTGAGCACGGTCGCGAGGTCGGGCCGGGGGATCTGGCTCCCGAGCGCCACGAAGAAGAGCGTGATGAAGAAGTCCCGCAGGCTCACGACCTTCGAGGTGACGTCCAGGCTGTACGGGAAGGTCGAGAGCGCGACCCCCGCCACGAGTGCGCCCATCTCCTTGGAGATGCCCACGGCGGACGAGAGCAGCACGATCGCGAAGCACCAGGCGAGCGCGCCGAGCACGAGCAGCTCCGGCCGCGTGCTCATCTGCCGGAAGATCGGCCGGAGCGCGAAGCGCGTCGCCCCCAGCGCGAAGAGCACGACCGCCACCCCCTTCGCGAGCTGCCACACGAGCGCCCCGACGTCCGGCGACCCGAGCTCCGACTGCAGCGCGAGGAAGAGGATCGCCCAGATGTCCTGGAACACCAGGATGCCGAGGGTGAGCCGCCCCGGCAGTCCGTCGAGCTCCGACTTGTCCGCCAGCAGCTTGACCACGATCATCGTGCTGGCGATCGCGCACGCGACGGAGAGGTAGAGCGCACCGTAGCCGTCCGCGAGCCCGGGCGCGAGCACGGGCATCACCGCGAGGCCGAGCGCGACCGAGAGCGTGAACTGCCCGATCCCGGCGGCGGCCACCGCCAGTCCCGAGTCGCGCAGCTTCTTCAGGTCGATCTCGAGCCCGACCATGAAGAGGAGCAGGATCAGCCCGAGTTCCGAGATCGGCTCGATGTTCTCGGGCGCGATCCACCCGAACCCCTGCGCCGGCCCGACGATGATGCCGGCGACGATGTAGCCGAGGAGGAGCGGCTGGCGTAGCGCGCGGGCGACCAGGGCGAGGAGCGTCGCCGCGACGACCGCCACCGCGATGTCCGTCAGCAGGTGCCCGTGCATGCGGCTACACGCCCGTCAGAGGCGTGCGACCCAGCGTTCCACGAGCGCGCAGAAGGCGTCCGCCGCGCGCGCGCCCACCTCGACGACCTCCGCGTGGTCGAGCGGTGCGGC
>CAZHAG010000093.1:5492-10990 GCA_964529705.1 uncultured Gemmatimonas sp.
AGCGGGCTGCGGAACATCAGGTTCAGGTGGTCGGCGATCAGCATCAGGTCGCCGGGCCGGAAGGTGCGCCGCACGCCACCCGCCGCGTTGGAGACGAACAGCACGCGCGCGCCGAGGGCATGCACCACGCGCACCGGGAACGCCGCCGCCTGAGCGCTGTGCCCCTCATACATGTGGAAGCGGCCCGCGAGGAGGAGCACCTCGCGCCCGCCGAGGGTCCCGCAGAGCAGCTCCCCGCGGTGCCCCACCACCTGCGGCGCGTGGAACCCCGGGATCTCGGCGTACGGCACCCGCCTCGCGTCGGTGAGCCGGTCCGCGAGCGCTCCGAGCCCGGAGCCAAGGACGATCGCCACGGCGGGGGACCGCACGCCGAGTCGCGCACGGACCGCGTCCGCGGCGACCTTGGCCTCGGCGGCGCCGCTCATGCGACCACCGCGCCCATCGCCTCGAACTCGGCGTCCACCCGCTCGAGCATCGCCGCACGCTCCCGGTCCGGGAGGAACGATCCCACGAACCCGTTGCGCGCGAGGCGCGCGAGTTCGTCCAGCGTGAAATCGAGATGCTTGGCTGCGAGGCCGTACTCCGTGAGCAGGTCCGTGCCGCTCATCAGCCGGTTGTCCGTGTTCAGCGAGACCTGCACGCCGGCGTCGAAGTACCGTCGGAGCGGATGCGTGTCGAAGGAGGCCGCGGCGTGCGTCTGGATGTTGCTCGTGAGGCAGCACTCGATGCCGATGCCGCGGTCGCGCACCTCGGCCAGGAGCGCCGGGTCCTCCCCGAGGCGGGTGCCATGACCGATACGGTGCACCCGGCAGCTGTGGAGCGCGTCGGCCACGGAGTCCGCCCCCGCGCCCTCGCCCGCATGACAAGTGCAGGCGAGCCCGTGCTCGAGCGCGTGGGCGAACGCCGCCTGGTGGTCCGAGGCGGGATGGCCCGCTTCACCCCCGGCGAGGTCGAAGCCCACGACGCCGGAGTCCTTGAAGTCCACCGCGAGCCGGGCGAGCTCCAGCGAGGTGGAGGGGGGCAGGTGACGGAGCGCGCAGATGATCACGCGAGCCGTGATGTCGTGCTCCCGCTCGGCGCGCGCGAGCCCGCGCAGCGGGTACTCCACCGCCTGCGGGAGGGTGAGGCCGCCCCGCACGTTGAGCACCGGCGCGTAACGCACCTCGACGTACCGGATGCCCTCGCGCGCGCAGTCCTGCGCGAGCTCGTACGCCGTCCGCTCCATCGCCTCCGCCGTCTGCATCACGGAGAGGGTCACGTCAAAGCGCGCGAGATAGTCCTCGAGCGTCCGCGCGTCGTCCACGCGCATGTACTCCGCCAGCGCCTCGGCGTCGTCGCGCGGCATCGCGGCGCGCTGGTCGCGCGCGAGCTCCAGCAGCGTCGCCGGCCGGACGGATCCATCGAGGTGGCAGTGCAGCTCCGCCTTCGGCAGGCGGCGGAGCAGGTCGCTCGTGATCATCGCCACCTAGGCGTCCCCGGCGGCGGCGCGGGCCGAGACCACGCGCATCACGAACCCGCCGCTGAGCTGGGATCCCGGCGCCACCGGGAGTCCTCGCGAGTCGACCACTCCGCGCGTCCCCTCGCGCACCGCGGCAGCAGCGGCGGCATCCGCCGCCTCAAGCGCATCGATCACCGTGCTCCCCGGTGCGACGCTCACTCCCGCACCATTCACGAACACCCGTATCGGTTCGGTCATCGTACCCTGGTGATGCGCGGCGCCTTGAGCGCGTCGTCGACGACGAGTCGCCCGCCCGGCAGGGCCCGCAGGTATTCCACGAGGACGTCGAGGTCCACGCGATTCAGTTCCTCGCGCGTCGCGTCGGCCGCGAGCGAGACGCCATCGCCCCCGGCGGCGAGGAAGTCGCTCATCACCACGCGGTAGCGACGCCGGTCGTCGAGGCGCGAGCCGTCGGCCATGGTGACGCGGCGGAGCCGCGCGCCGGCCGGCGCGGCGGGATCGTACTCCAGGCGCACGCCGCTCAGGTGATAGCGCACGGAGTTCCCGTCCACGAGCCCCTCGAGGTAGGGCCGCAGCGCGTCCCCGCGCACGGTCATCACCACGAGCCGGTTCTCGAAGGGCTGCACCTCGTGGAGGTCGCCCCAGCGCACGGGCCCCGCGCGGAGCTCGGTGCGGATGCCGCCATTGTTCGTCACGGCGAGGTCGCCGCGTCCGGCCGAACGCTGGGCGTCGGCGATGAGATTGCCGAGCGCGTACTGGTCGCCATCGCGCGGCATTCGCTCGGAGAGCTCGACCACCACCGCGCTCACGCGCGGCGCCACCGAGTCCCACGCGCGCTGCACGATGGGGACGATCTCGGGATCGGGGGTCACGCTGTCGCTCACCACCGCGCGCACCGTCGGGCGCGCCGGCGCGGCAGGTGCCTCGTCGGTGGCCACGTCGAGGGGGATGTCGATGATTCCGACGGCGCGCCCGCTCACCCGCGCCTGCACGATCGGGACGCCGTTGACCACGGTCGCCACCTGCGAGTGCGTGTGTCCGCTCACGATCGCGTCGAGCACGCCGGGGCCGGTTGCCTGTGCCAGCGCGAAGATCGCTCCCTGACAACGGTCCGCGTCATCCCGGTCGCAGAACCCGCCGAGGTGCGCCACCAGCACGACCTTCTGTGCTCCCCGCGCGCGGAGGGCGCGCGAGCGCGCGGTGACCACTGGCGCCGGAGGCGCGAAGCGAAGGTCCCAGACGTGCTTCGGCATGGTGGTCGTCGGGGTCGCCGGGTCGGCGATGCCGATGATCCCGATCTTCACGCCGCGGACATCGAGCAGCGTGTCGTCCGGGATCCAGGGGACGTCCGACCCATCTGCGTACGTCACGTTGGCACCGAGGATCGGCGACCGCAGCTCGGCCATCCGCGCGCGGAGCGTGTCCTGGCCCCAGTCGAACTCATGGTTCCCCAGCGCGCCGGCCGTGAAGCCGAGCGTGTTGAGGATCTCCACGACCGGACGACCGAACGCGAAGTTCGAGGCGGGGGTGCCCTGGAAGAGGTCGCCACCGTGGAGGAGGAGTGGGATGCAGGCGGGTGCGCATTCGCGCTCCGCACCGCGGATCACCGCCGCGAGTTCCGCGGCGCCACCGCGGTTCCCCGCGTTGCCGTCCGGGCGCTTCACGAGCGCGCCGTGGAAGTCGTTGATGCCGATCAGCCGGAGCCTGCGCTGCGGCGGCAGCAGGCGCCAGTTCTCCGTGAAGTAGTCCCTGGGGTGGAGCACGCCGCGCCGGCGCACCTCCTCCACCATCAGGTCCCGGATCTCGGTCGTGGACTCGAACACCACGGGCGCGCCGCGCAGCATGTCGTAACCGCCGCCGCCGCTCGCACGGTAGTTGTTGACCGCCACCGTGAAGCTGTCCTCGGGCGCGATGGGCCGGCCGCGGTAGGTGAGCGAGGTGATCCGGCTGCCGACCGGGCGGGAGAGGTCGATCGTGTAGTCGGCGCCGGCGAGCACGTCGTAGTTGTAGCCGGCCACGCGGCGGTCGGGCGCGAAGGTCGGGGGCCCCGCGCTGTCGAACCGCACCGCGAAATAGCGTGCGCTGTACTCGAGGAAGGCGCGGACCTGGGCTCCGGTGAGCCGGAGCGCGCGGAGGGTGTTGTCGTACGGGTAGAGCTGCGCGATCTGCGCGACCGTCACCGGCCCCGGTGGGAGCTCCGCGTCGAGCGTGAAGGCGGATGCGACGCTCAGGTCGGCCCCGGTCGCGCGCAGCTGCACCTCCTGGATCAGGTCGATCAGCGGCATGTCTCGCAGCCGCGCCGAATCGGTGCGCCAGGTGGTGTCCGTGCGCCCGATCACGGCGGTGGCGTAGCGCACGGCGCCCCGGTGCGCGCGTTCCACGGCCGCGACCATCGCGCGTGACTCGGCGCGGCCGGCCACGGGCACCGTGGCACCCCACTTCCGTTCGACGCGCCAGCGCGGGCCGCCCGCGGCGGCGGCGTCCGCACGGCGGAGGACCAGGGTGGCGACGGCGACGCTCGTGGCCCAGTTGCGCGGCTGGACGAGGAGCACGCCATTGATGGTCGAGTCGGCGAGCTCACGGTGCGAGTGGCCGAAGACGATGACGTCGATCCCGGGGACCTCGCGCGCGACGCGGGCCATCGGGTTCTCGCTCGCGCGCGGCGCCGAGACCGTGTCGTACGACGACTCCCCGCTGAGCCCGGCGTGCGCGACCACCACGACGACGTCCGCCCCGCGCCGCCGCACGTCGGCGACCTGTGAGGGCAGGCTCTCGACGATGTCGGTGACCACGAGCCGATTCGCGAGGTGGTCGCGGTCCCAGACCTCGGCGCCCGGGTTCGTGATCCCGATGATCCCCACGCGCACGCCGCCGCGCTCCACGATGGTGCTGGCCGGGAACGGCGGGCCGCCATCCAGGCGCCGCGTGTTCGCCGCAAGGAAGGGGAAGCGGGCCTGGGCGCGCGCCCGGTCGAAGGTGGGGAGCCCGTAGTTGAATTCGTGGTTCCCGACCGCGGCCGCGTCGTAGCGCATCAGGTTCATCGCCGCGACCACCGGGCTGGGGGCGAGCGAGTCGACCCGCGCCGCGACGAAGGTCATCGCGTTCCCCTGCAGCAGGTCGCCGGCGTCGACCAGCACCACGCGCCCGGGTGCCGCGCGGCGGAGCGAGTCCACCACGGTCGCGGCCCGCGCGAGGCCGCGCGCCGGGTCGGGGGCGTTCACGAAGTAGTCCCAGCCGCGGAGCCGGCCATGGACGTCCGTGGTGGCCGCGACCTTGAGCTCGACGGCCTGCTGGGCGCCGAGGGCGGCAGCGGAACAGAGCGCGAGCCCGAGCGCCCGGAGGGTCTGGCGTACCATGACGAAAGCTAGCAGCGGCACGCGGTTAGGCGGGAGGGCGCGCATCGATACGCGTCCGTGACGTGCCCGAGACTTTGCCGCGCAGGCCCGGCGGCGCATCTTCAGGGACATGCGCCTCACCCCACGGCCCGCGGCGACCCCCTCGTGAAGCCCCTCATCATCGGCATCGCCGGCGGGTCGGGATCCGGGAAGTCCACGGTCGCGCGCAGCATCGCCGACTCGCTGGTCGACGCGCAGGTCGCCTTCCTCGACATGGACGCGTACTACCGAGACCACCGGCACCTCTCCATGGAGGAGCGCCGGCGCGTGAACTGGGATCACCCGGACGCGTTCGACCTGGCGCTGCTGGCGCAGCACCTCGAGGCGCTCGCGCGGGGCGAGGCCGTGGACAAGCCGGTCTATGACTTCGTCTCGCACCTCCGTGCACATGAGACGGTACGGGTCGAGCCCGCGGACGTGATCGTCCTCGACGGGATCCTGCTGCTCGTGGACGCGCGGGTGCGCCAAGCCTGCGACGTGAAGGTCTTCGTGGACACGGACGCCGACATCCGCCTGATCCGCCGCATCCGGCGGGACATGATGGTGCGCGGGCGGCCCCTCGAGGAGATCCTCGACCAGTACCTGCACACGGTGCAGCCGATGCACCTGCAGTTCGTCGAGCCGAGCAAGCGGTACGCGGACCT
>CAZHAG010000094.1:0-10745 GCA_964529705.1 uncultured Gemmatimonas sp.
CATCAAGGAGTACCTGAGCGATGACTGACTGCCTGAACGAGGAGATGCGGGACCGACTGCCCCTGCTGGGATCCGACGCGCTGGACGCGTCGGAGACGGCGGCGGTGCGGGTGCATCTCGCCGGCTGTGCGGCCTGCCGCGAGGAGCTGCGTGCGGTCGAGTTCTCGCGCGCGGTGCTCACCGCCGCCGCGCCCCGGGTGGACGTCGGGGCGATCGTCGCGGCACTGCCGGCGCCCCGCCTCCACGTGGTGGTGGGGTCGGGCACCGGCGCTCGCGGGGGTGCGGTCGAGCGCCAGGGCGCTTCGGCGGCGCGTCGGGCCGGGTTCCGGCGGTCGCGGCCGTACCTCGCGGCCGCGGCCTCGCTCCTCATCGTCGCCTCGCTGGCGTCGCCACTCCTGACGGGGGTTTTTCGGGAGTCGACTCCCGGCGGGGTGCCCGACACGAGCCTCACCGTGGCCGGTCCGGAGTCCCCGGTCAGCACGCCGCCCGCTTTCCCGTCGACGCCGGTCGCGGCCGTTCACGGCATCGCGATGGAGGGAGGGCTCTCCGACCTGAGCGATGACGCGCTGAGCGCGCTGCTCTCCGAACTCGACGCCATCGAGGCGACGGTGGCGACCGAGCCCGTCACGCTCCGTCGCGCGATCGTCGAGACCCCGGGGGAATCGCGATGAGCCGGACGACCCGATGGATCATGGCGGCCGCCGGCCTCGCGCTGGTGCTGGCGGTACCGGCCCTCGGTGCCCAGGGGCGGGTGCAGGCGCGCCAGCAGGTGGCGCCGGGGCAGAGCGCCGAGCGCGACTCGCTCGAGGCGCGGGTGCGGGTGCGGATGGGCCAGGTGCTCCGCAACCAGCTCGGGCTCAATGACACGCAGATGCGGCAGCTCATGGCGATGAACCGGCGCTTCGAGGGGCAGAAGCAGCAGCTCTTCCTGCGGGAGCGCGAGGTGCGGATGGGGCTGCGCGACGAGCTCGCCTCCGGTGACACCACGCGGAACGCGCAGGTGGCGGCGCTGCTCGACCGGATGCTCGAGGTCCAGCGCGAGCGGATGGCGCTGCTCGAGGCGGAGCAGAAGGAGCTGGCGACCTTCCTGACGCCGATCCAGCGGGCGCGCTACTTCGGCGTGGAAGAGCAGATCCGGCGACGGCTCGAGGAGCTGCGGGACGAGGGCGCGCGGGCGCGGGACGCGCGGCTGCGTCAACAGCCGCCGCCGGCGCGGCGTCCGCCGGGTGCCGGCGCACGGCGGCCGCCGCCGGCCTGAGCGGAACAGCCCAGGCCATCCGGTGCCCGCCGGTGGCGCGTCCGCGCGCTGTCGGCTTCAAACGGTCGGCCGCGCGCGTTAGCTTCCGCCGTGCGCCCGGATGGCGGAACCGGCAGACGCAGGGGACTCAAAATCCCCCGAGGGCAACCTCTTGTGGGTTCGATTCCCACTCCGGGCACTGCTGGCCGATCATGATCGCTCCAGGGAAGGGCCTGTGGTCGCCACCTGACCGCGGGCCCTTCGTGCGTCTGGCGTCCGGTCAGCGGTCCGAGGGCTTCGGCGGATCGAAGATCAGGTCCGCCGCCAGCCAGACGGTGCGCGTGAACGGATAGGTGACCAGCGGCGAGAGGACCATCGCCGCCACCGCGACGTGCTCGATCGAGTCCCAGGGCACATCGGGCCAGACCGCCAGGAGCCAGACCCCGAACCCACCGGCGAAGAGCAACTCGGCGATGATGAGGTTCACCAGGTAGGCACCCACGAAGTGGTCGGGATTCCCGCGGTCGAGCTTGAGCGCGCAGCGCCCGCACCGCGGCTGCAGGCGCAGCCAGTGCCGGAAGAGTCCGCGCGCCCCGCACTCCGGGCAACGCAGCGTGAGCGCCCGTGCGAGGCGCGTGCCGGGGGCGGGGAGCGAGATGGGCGAGGTCACCGTCGGAAGCTACATTCGACTAGGCGCGATACCCAGCACTCCCAACGCCCCCTGCCGATGTCCGGACGCCACCACCTCTTCGTCCCCGGTCCCACGAACGTGCCCGACCGGGTGCTCCGCGCGATGCACCGTGCGCAGGAGGACCATCGCTCCTCTGCCTTCCCGGAGCTGACCCACGGGCTGCTGCGCGACTTGAAGCCCGTGTTCGGCGCCACGGAGGGGCGCCCCTTCATCTTCGCCGCCACCGGGACCGGGATGTGGGAGGCCGCGCTCACGAACACGCTCGCCCCGGGCGACCGCGTGCTCGCCGCGCGCTTCGGCCAGTTCTCGCACCTCTTCATCGACACCGCCGAGCGGTTGGGATTCCGCGTGGACGTGATCGATATGGAGTGGGGCGAGGCCGTGGACCCCGGACTGATCGGTGCCGCGCTCGCCGCCGACAAGGCGCACGCCATCAAGGCCGTGCTCCTCGTGCACAACGAGACGGCGACGGGGGTGACGAACGACCTCGCGGCAGTGCGCGAGGCGATGGACGAGGCTCGGCACCCCGCGCTCCTGCTGGTGGACGGCGTCAGCTCGATCGGCTCGCTCGACTTCCAGTTCGACGCGTGGGGCGTGGATGTCGCGATCTGCGGCTCGCAGAAGGGCTTCATGATGCCCGCCGGGCTCGGGATGCTCTGCGTCTCTCCCGAGGCGCTCGGCCGGATCGAGACCAACCGCTATCCGCGCGCCTACTTCGACCTCCGACCGCAGATCCTGCACAACGACCAGGGCTACTTCCCCTACACCCCCGCGCTCGCGCACCTCTTCGGCCTGCGCGAGGCGCTCGACATGCTGCACGAGGAGGGGATGGCGCAGGTCGCGGCGCGACACGCGCGGCTCGCGGAAGGGGTGCGGCGCGCGGTGCACGCCTGGGGACTCCAGCTCATCGCGCGCGACCCGGAGTCGCGCTCGAACACCGTGACGGGGATCGTCGTGCCCGACGGGAAGGACGCACGGCACGTGATCGACCACGCCTTCCGCCGCTGGGACCTGGCCCTGGGCTCCGGACTCGGCCGCCTCAACGGGCGCGTCTTCCGCATCGGGCACCTGGGGGACGTGAACGCGCTGATGCTGCTGGGTGCGCTCGCCGGCACTGAGCTCGCGCTGCACGACGCGGGGATCCCCGTGCCGTACGGTGCAGGCGTCGCCGCGGCGCAGCGCTGGTACCACGAGTCGGCGTGAGCACGCGACCCTCGGTGCTGGTCACGCGCCGCCTCCCGGCGGCCGTGGAGGCAGCCCTTCGTGCGTCGTTCGAGGTGAAGCAGGATCCGTCGGACCGCGCGCTCGGCGAGCAGGAACTCGCCGCCGCGATGCGGGACCACGACGCGCTGCTCTGCACCGTGACGGACCGGGTGACGGCGCATTGCTTCGAGGGCCCGGGAGTGCGTGCGCGGATCGTGGCGAACTTCGGCGTCGGCGTGAACCACATCGCGCTCGACGCGGCCGCTCGTGCCGGCGTGGTGGTGACCAACACGCCGGACGTTCTCACGGACGACACCGCGGACCTCGCGATCCTGCTGATGCTCGCCGTGCTCCGGCGCGCGGGGGAGGGGGAGCGCGAGCTCCGGGCCGGTGCCTGGGCCGGGTGGCGGCCGACGCACCTGCTCGGCCGGCGACTCACGGGACGCACGCTTGGCATCGTAGGGTTCGGGCGGATCGGTCGGGCGGTGGCGGCGCGCGCGCAGCGCGCGTTCGCGATGCCCGTGGTCGCGTGGACACGCACCCCGCCTCCTGAGAGCGAACGGGATGGCGTGCGTTTCGTCGCATCGCTCGACGCGCTCCTGCCGGAGGTCGATGTCCTCTCGCTCCACTGCCCGGCGACCCCCGAGACGCACCACCTGATCGGCGCGCGCGAGCTCGCGCTCATGCGCCCCGACGCGGTGCTCATCAACACCGCCCGCGGTGACGTGGTGGACGAGCAGGCGCTCGTGGATGCGCTCCGCTCGCGGCGCATCGCGGGCGCTGGGCTCGACGTCTTCGAGGAGGAGCCCGTGGTGCATCCCGGGCTCCTCGACCGCGACGACGTCGTGCTCCTCCCGCACCTGGGGAGCGCGACACGCGAGACGCGCGAGGCGATGGGGATGCGCGCGGTCGAGAACCTGCGCGCGTTCTTCCGCGGCGTCGTGCCACCGGATCGCTTGCTCGGCGCGGCGACGCGTCCCTAGCTTACCGACTCAACCACACCAGCGCCCATGACCAACTACAAGCACGCACGCGTCCCCGCGAAGGGTGAGCGCATCGAGGCCTCCGCCGGCGACTTCCGTGTCCCGGACCAGCCGATCATCCCCTTCATCGAGGGGGACGGCACGGGCCCCGACATCTGGAAGGCCAGCGTCCGCGTCTTCGACGCGGCGGTCGAGCGCGCCTACGGCAGCAAGCGGAAGATCCACTGGATGGAGATCCTCGCCGGCGAGAAGGCGCACACCACCACGGGTGAATGGATGCCGGCCGAGTCGCTCGAGGCCGTGCGCGAATTCAAGGTGGCGATCAAGGGCCCGCTCACCACGCCGGTGGGGGGCGGGATCCGCTCGCTGAACGTCGCGCTCCGCCAGGAGCTCGACCTCTACGCCTGCATCCGCCCGGTGCGCTATTTCGAGGGGGTCGGCGCACCGGTGAAGGAACCGGCCAAGGTCGACATGGTGATCTTCCGCGAGAACATCGAGGACGTCTACTCGGGGATCGAGTTCAAGGCGGGTTCCCCCGAGGCGGAGAAGCTCCGGCTCTTCATCGAGAAGGAGTTCAAGAAGTCGATCCGCCCCGAGTCCGCGATCGGCATCAAGCCGATGTCCGCGTTCGGCTCCAAGCGGCTGATCGAGATGGCGATCAAGTACGCGATGCGCCACCACCGCCCCTCGGTGACGATGATGCACAAGGGGAACATCATGAAGTTCACCGAGGGCGGCTTCCGCGACTGGGGGTACGAGCTCGCGCGCGAGAAGTTCCGCGAATACGTCGTGGCCGAGGCGGACCTCGCGAAGGCCGGCGTGGCGGCCCGTGCCGACTCCGTGATCCTCAAGGATCGCATCGCGGACTCGATGTTCCAGCAGATCCTGCTGCGCCCCGAGGAGTACTCAGTGGTCGCCACCCCGAACCTGAACGGCGACTACATCTCCGACGCGCTCGCGGCGGAGGTCGGGGGGCTGGGCATCGCACCCGGCGGGAACGTGGGGGACGAGGCCGCGGTCTTCGAGGCGACGCACGGCACCGCGCCCAAGTACGCCGGTCTCGACAAGATCAACCCGGGAAGCGTGATCCTCTCGGGCGTGATGATGTTCGAGCACCTCGGCTGGTCCGAGGCTGGGAATCTGATCGTCGCCGGACTCGAGAAGGCGATCAAGGCGAAGACCGTGACGTACGACCTCGCTCGCCAGATGCAGGGGGCGAAGGAGGTCGGGACCTCGGGATTCGGCGACGCGATCATCAAGGGGATGGGCAGCTGATGTCCATCAGGTTCGACGTCCGCGCGGGTGACCCGTCGCGTGCCGCGACACCGCTGCTTGTGGTCGCGCTCCCCGCCGACCCGAGCTGGCCGAGGGCGCTCGCCGCGCTCGACAAGCGCTATGCCGGCGCGCTCTCCCGTGCCGTGAGGCGGAAGGACTTCCGCGGCGCCAAGGACGAGTCGCTCCTGCTCTTCGCGCCCACGGGCGGGCCCGAGCGCGTGCTCCTCGTCGGGAGGGGCGCCGGTGACAGCGTGAGGGGCTTGACGCGCGCCGCCACGCTCGCCGGCCGCAAGGCGAATGGTCTTGGCGTCGGCCGCGCGACCTTTTGGGCGGAGGACCTTGCCGAAGAGTGGCTCGAAGGCGCTATCGTCGGGCTCTCACTCGGCGCCTGGGAGTTCCGGGAGCTGCACTCGCCGCTCCCCACGGAGGCGCGCAAGAAGCCACTCGCGGCGGTCACGCTCTTGGTGCCGAACGTGCGTGCCGCGCGCCCGGCGCTCGTCGCCGGCTCGGCGGTGGCCGAGGGGCAACGGCTCGCCCGCCGGCTGGCGATGCTCCCCGGGAACATCTGCACGCCCGACTACCTCGCGCGCACCGCACGCGAGATCGGCAAGCGGCACAGGATGCCGGTGAAGGTGCTCGGCCGCCGCGAGATGCAGCGCCTCAGGATGGGCTCGTTCCTCGCGGTGGCGCAGGCCACCACGCAGGATCCCAAGCTCATCGTGCTCGAGTACAAGGGCGGAAGGCGCGGCGAGGCGCCGGTGGCGCTCGTGGGGAAGGGGCTCTGCTTCGACTCCGGCGGGATCTCGATCAAGCCTGCGGCCAGCATGGAACTCATGAAGTTCGACATGTCCGGTGCGGCCGGCGTGCTGGGCGCGATGGAAGCGATCGGTCGGCTCAAACCGCGCGTGAACGTGGTCGCGCTCGTCGGCTCGACCACCAACATGCTCGGTGGCGAGGCGATGAAGCCGGGCGACGTCGTCCGCGCGAGCAATGGCAAGTCGATCGAGATCCAGAACACCGACGCCGAGGGGCGGTTGGTGCTGGCGGATGTGCTCTGCTACGCCCGGCGCTACAAGCCGCAGGCCGTGGTGGACGCGGCGACGCTGACCGGTGCGGTGGTCACCGCGCTCGGGAACACGACAGTGGGTGTGATGGGGAACGACCAGGACGTGGTGAACGAGGTGCTCGCCGCGGGGCGCCGCGGCGGCGAGGTCGGATGGCAACTCCCGCTCTTCGAGGAGTACAAGGAGCTGATCAAGTCCGACGTGGCGGACATCCGCAACATCGGCGGTCGCGGGGCGGGATCGATCACCGCCGCGCTCTTCCTGGCCGAGTTCGCGGAGGGGATGCCGTGGGTGCACCTGGACGTCGCGGGGACCGCGTACTCCGAGACGGACCTCGTCGTGATGCCCAAGGGGCCGACCGGCACGCCGGTGCGGACCTTCGTGGAATTCGTGCGCGAGCGCGCGCACTGACCGTGCGGTTCCTCCGCGCGGCGGCGCTGCTGTTCGCGTCGTCGGTTCTCGTCGCCGCGCCGCTCACGGGCCAGGTGGCGGTGGACACCATGCGGCCGCGCGTGCCGCTGCCGCTCCCGCCGCTGGCCGACAGCGGCCGGGCGGACTCGCTCCGCGCCGCGCCGGCCCGTGCGGACACCGTGCCGAAGGACACGGTCAAGTCGCCCATCGCGGTGGCGCCCCGTCCCGCCATGCCGGAGGTGCGGGGGCGGCGCACCGTCTGGGACCGCGACGCGCTCTTCGCGAGCGGCGCGCTGACGGTCGCCGAGCTCGTGTCGCAGGTGCCGGGCGTCACGACCTACTTCGCGGGCTTCATCGCCGCGCCCACAGCCTCGAGCTGGTACGGCGAGCCGGGGCGCGTGCGCGTCTTCCTCGACGGCGTGGAACTTGACGCCCTCGACCCGCGAGAAGGGGGCGTGCGGGATCTGGGGGTGATCCAGCTCTGGTCGCTGGAAGAGGTGGCGGTGGAGCGAACTGCGGGCGAGCTCCGCGTGCACCTCCGCTCCTGGCGTGTGCGGCTCACCACGCCGCAGACGCGCACCGACATCCTCACGGGGTCGGAGAACACCAACCTCTACCGCGGGTTCTTCGGCAAGCGGATGCAGAGCGGCGGAGTGCTGCAGCTCGCGGCCCAGCAGTACTCGACGACCAGCGTGCGCACGGCGGGGGACGGGGACGGGCTCGGCGCCTTCGGCCGTGCCGGGGTCGCGCGCGGCCGGCTCACGGTGGACGCGGTCGCGACGCGCTACAGCCGCACGCGGACCGCGACGAAGCGCAACGTGCTCTCGGGGACGCTCGACCCGGCGGCGATCGGCGCGTTCAAGGGGATCGATCAGGTCGCCTATGTGCGGGTCGCGTGGGCCGACCCCGATACCGCGGCCTTCTGGGCGCAGCTGATCGCGTCCACGTCGCAGCACGCGGAGAAGAACGACTCGACGCTCGCCGCCGGCGACACCGCAGTGACGCAGGAGCAGTACGTGGCCGCCGTCGGCGTGCAGCGCTGGGGGGCACGCATCACGGGGAGCGCGCGGCTCCGCAGTCGCGGTGGCGTGCAACGGATCGCCCCCGCACTCCGAGCCTCATGGGAGAACCGGTGGATCGCCCTCAGCGGCGTCGCCGAGCAGGAGGGGCCGGACTCCACGTCGCGACTGGATGCCGTCGCATTGCTCACGCCCTTCCCCTGGCTGCACCTGGGCGCGGCCCACTCGGTGCACGCGCCCGAGGATACCGCCGTCGGGGGGCCGACGCGGACCACGTCGCGGGCGGAGGTCGGGGTGCGCGTCCTCGACCGTTGGATCACCGCAGGGGCAGTCCGGCGCTCCTCGTCTCGACTGCTCGGGATGCCGGTCTTCGACGCCGACTACGTCCCGGTCGACGTGCCTGCCGCGAACGGACTGGAGGCAGGGCTCTCGGGGCGGATCCGCGGTCCGTTCTCCTTCAACTGGCGCGGGATCCGGTGGCATGCGGACGGTCCGTACCGCCCGACGGTCGAGTCCCGAACGGAGCTGAGCGTGGTGACCGGATTCGAGAAGTGGTTGGTACGCAAGCAGTTCACGCTCCGAGCTTCAGCGATACATGAATACCGTGGTGCTCTCGAGGTGCCCGATGGTTCCGGCGGACTCGAGCGCGCGGAGGGGGCCAGCACGATGGTCACGATGCTCGAGATCCGGATCGGCGCGGCGCACGTGTTCTGGTACAACCGGAACCCGTTGGGAAAGGTGTACGAGACCGTCCCCGGCTACCTGATGCCCCGCCTGGTGCAACTCTACGGCATCCGCTGGGAGTTCTGGAACTGAGCCTCAGATGCGCGATCCGGAAGCGGCCGCACCTTGTTCAAGTGCAGGAGCCAGCGTAACTTATCAGGCTCTCATGATTCGCAGCATGACTGGTTTCGGGGCGGCCGAAGGGCCCGTCGGCGGTTCGCGCGTGAGCGTCGAACTGCGCTCCGTCAATCATCGGTTCTTCAACCCGAGCATCAAACTCTCCACGGCGCTGTCGCAGTGGGAGGGAGAGGTGCGCGAGGCGCTCCGGCAACGGATCGCGCGCGGGCACGTGACGGCGATGGCGCGGGTGGAGCGGAACGAGGAGTCCGGGCTCTCGGTGGACGAGGCGCGCTTCGCCCGGTTCGCCGCCGACCTGCTCCGGTTGCGCGACGCGCACGGCCTCTCGGGTGACGTGGACGTTGCCACGGTACTCCGGATGCCGGACGTGATGCGGGTGCAGCAGGACGAGGATGCGCTCGCCGCCGCGACGGTGGACGAGCTGCTGGCGGTGGTCGGGACGGCGATCGACGCGTTGCAGGCGATGCGGGAGGCGGAGGGGGCGCGACTCGCGGAGGTGATCGCCGAGCGGTTGACGCTGGTGGAGCAGGCGGTCGCGCGGATCGCGGCGCGTGCGCCCGAGCGGATGGAGGCGCAGTTGATCCGGCTGAAGGGAAGTGTGGAGCGGCTGGCCGGGGGCGTCTCCGTGGATCCGCAGCGGCTGGCGCAGGAGATCGCGATCCTCGCGGACAAGCTGGACGTGGGGGAGGAGCTGGACCGCTTCTCGTCCCACATCGCGGCCTTCCGCGAGACCTTGAAGACGAACGATGCGGAGCCCGTGGGGAAGCGCCTCGGGTTCCTGCTGCAGGAGTTGCTCCGCGAGGCGAACACCACGGGGAGCAAGGCGAACGACGCCGCGATGCTGCAGGACGTGGTGGCGATCAAGGAGGAGCTCGAGCGGATCCGTGAGCAGGTGGAGAACCTCGAGTGAGCGGCAGGGCGTTCCCGGTGGTGCTCTCCGCGCCCTCGGGGGCGGGCAAGACCACGATCGCGCAGGCGTTGCTGGAGCGGCGGCAGGACGTGGGCTACTCGGTGTCGTGCACCACGCGAGCGCCGCGGCCCGGAGAGGTGGATGGCGTGAACTACCACTTCCTGGACCGTGCGGAGTTCGACGCGCGCGTGGCGCGGGGCGAGTTCGCCGAGTGGGCGGAGGTGCATGGCAACCGGTACGGCACGCTGCGGTCCACGATCGCGGGGGTGCTGGGCGCGGGAAAGCATGTGCTGTTGGCGATCGACGTGCAGGGGGCACGGCAGGTGGTGGCGGCGTTCCCCGAGGCGGTCACCATCTTCGTGGTGCCGCCGTCGATCGAGGTGCTGGTGGAGCGGTTGAAGGCTCGGCGCTCGGAGAGCGCGGAGGCCCTCACGCTCCGGTTGCAGAACGCGCGGACGGAACTGCGCGAGGCGGAGCGGTACCAGCACGTGGTGGAGAACGACGACCTCGCGAGCGCCGTGGCGCGCGTGGAGGCGATCATCGACGAGGAGGCGCTGCGCCGGCACCGGTTGCCGGCGCTGGGCGCGGAAGTGGAAGGGCTGGTCTCGGATCTCCTGCGGGAGTTCGACCGGCAGCAGTGATCAGCAGCAGCGGCACGCGCAGGCCATTCATCACCGTTCACCGTTGGAGTGGATCATGCAGGTCTTCACACCGTCCGAAGTGACCCGGCACGCGACGAACAAGTACCTCTCGGTGCTGGTCGCGGCGAAGTACGCCCGGGTGCTGAACGAGTTCCCGCGCGATCGCTCGCGCGTCGGGGAGAAGAAGCTCACCACGCGCGCGCTCGAGGACCTCTCGGCGGGCGACATCGAGTATCGCGTGGTCCCGCGCCGCCGCCCCAAGGGCGAGTAAGGCGCGCACGCGGAGCGGCCGGCGATGCGGCCCTTCGACGGCCGGCGCATCCTCCTCGGGGTGACCGGGGGGATCGCCAGCTACAAGTCCGCGTGGCTCGCGCGGTCGCTCACGCAGGCCGGCGCCCACGTGGACGTGGTGCTCACCCGCTCGGCCCGCGAGTTCATCGGGAGCATCAC
>CAZHAG010000095.1:0-10620 GCA_964529705.1 uncultured Gemmatimonas sp.
GCGGACCTCGACCGCGCGCGGCGGGAGGGAAAGCTCGCGGTGTTCTACCTGTTCCAGAACACGGTGCAGTTCGGCGCCGACCTCGACCGCGTCGACCTCTTCCGTTCGATGGGTCTCCGGACGTGCCAGCTCACGTACAACACGCGAAACCCCTCGGGCGTGGGATGCTTCGAGTCGGGCGGACTCACGCCGTTCGGGCAAGAAATGATCGCCCGGATGAACACGCGCGGGATGCTCCTTGACCTCTCCCACGCGAACATGCAGACGATGGCGGAAGCGGTGGCCGCGTCACGCGCGCCGGTGGTGGTCTCGCACACGACCTGCGCGGCGGTGCACGAACACCAGCGCGCCACGACGGACGAGAACATCCGGGCGGTGGCGGAACGCGGCGGCGTGGTGGGCATCTGCCAGCTCCGGCCGTTCCTCACCACGAAGAAGGCGGACAACCTCCACGCCTACTTCGACCACCTCCTCCACGCCGTGAACGTCGGCGGTGCGGAGCATGTCTGCATCGGGAGCGACCGGGACCACCGCCGGATCGAGCTCACGCCCGAGTACATCGCGGAGCTCACGCGGGAGGCGGGCGGGCGCTCGCTCGAGGACGAGCTCCCCTGGTTCATCCACGAGCTGAACGGCCCGCGGCGCATGGAGGTGGTGTGGGACGGGCTCGCGAAGCGCGGGCTCCCGGCGCGGGACGTCGAGCGCGTGATGGGCACGAACCTCCGCCGGCTCTACCGCGAGGTGATCGGCTAGGCGGGCCGGAGCGCGACGAACTCCCCGGCGTCGCGGTCCTTCCGCACGTCGTCCCACGCGAACCAGCGCCCGTTCATCGCGACATACACCCCGGCCGGCAGCGCCTGCACGAACGAGAGCGCACTCCCGAGGTTGAACAGCCCGTCCGAGCTGCCGAACGCATAGGGCACCATCGCACCGGTGAGGACGACCGTCTTCGCGAGCCCTGCCGCGGCGATCGCCCGAGCGGTCTCGACCATGGTGTCCGTGCCATGCGTGACGACCACTTGGGACTCCGGACACGCTCCGCACGCGCGCACGATCGCCGCACGCTGCTCCGCGGTCATCTCGAGGCTGTCGACGAGCATCAGCACCTCGACCTGCACGTCGAGTCGGCAGCGGCCGCGCATCAGCACGTGCTCGACGTTCGTCTCGCGGAACGCGAGGGTGCCGCGCACCTCGTCGTACTGCTTGTCGAAGGTGCCGCCGGTCACGAGGATGCGGATCGCCATGCCGGAATCTACGCCGGGTCCTGCCCGTAGAACTCCTTGAGCGCCTCGTAGACCTCCGGATACCGCTTCCGCAGCTTCCGCGGCCGCTCGAAGAACGACTCGGTCACCACGGCGAAGAACTCGGTCGGGTCGGAGGCGGCGTACTCGTCGAGGAAGGTGCGTCGCCCCGCCTCCACGTCGGCCTTCAGTTCCTCGTACGCGGGTGAGAGCGCGGCACGCCAGCGCGCATACTCGCCGCCCGAGTCCATCAGCGGCGCGCCATTGAAGTTCCCGTCCTGGAAGTCGAGCTCGTGCGCGAACTCGTGCAGCACGACATTGAACCCGTCCCCCGGGTCGTCGATCCCGTCGACCACGTCCTCCCACGAGATCACGATCGCGCCGAGGTCGGTGGCGGCGAGGCCGGCGAGCTCATCCTCGGCGTCGGTCCAGATCCCGTCACCCACGTGCTGCTCCTCGCGGCGCACCATCGCGGTCGGGTATACGAGCACCGTCTGCACGGTGGGGAAGTAGTCGGCGTCGCGGCCGAGGAGGAGGCGCGCGGCGTGCATCGCGATGGTCACGCGGATCTCGTCCGTGAGCTCGAGCCCGCCGCATCCCTCCCAGTGCTTCTCCGCCAGCAGCACCTGTGCGTGCCCGAGCCAGGCCTCCTGCGTGTCGGCGTCCTGGTGCGCGAAGCTCGGCACGTTGAGTTCGATGATTCCGCGCCACGCCTCCGGCACCGGCTGCGCCCGCAGGGCGCGCCGGCGGCGGCGCTTCAGGAAGCCGAACATGACCGGTCCCGCGCTGGATGGAGCATGCTGAAGTCTGACACATCCGCGGTGGCGCGCGCACTGGCGGCCCGACAGCCGGCGTTCCACCTTCTCCGCGACCCCTCACGCCGACGATCCCCATGCGCATCCGCCGACTCTTCCTCGCCGCCCTCCTCCCCGCCGCGCTCGGTGCGCAGGCACCGGCCGCCACCTACGACGTGGTCATCGAGAACGGCCGCGTGATCGACGGCACCGGTGCCGCGTGGTTCTACGGTGACGTCGCCGTCCGCGGCGACCGGATCGCCGCGATCGGCCCGCGCGGCGCCTTCCGCACGGCGACGGCCGCCACGCGCGTGGACGCCACCGGCCAGGTGGTGGCACCGGGCTTCATCGACATCCAGGCACACTCGATCGGCCACTACATGGCCGGCAACGGGCTCGCCCTCTCGATGGTCACGCAGGGCATCACCACCGCCATCCACGGCGAGGGCTCCTCGCTCGGCCCGGTGAACGACAAGATCCTCGCGGCAGAGACGAACGCCGCGTCGCGACAGGCTCTCGCGCGCTTCCGCGGGCCGCGCGGGTTCGGGCTCTGGCTCGAGTACATGGTCGGCCGCGGCGCGTCGCAGAACGTCGGGTCGTTCCTCGGCGACGGCACGCTGCGGGTGTACGTGAAGGGGGAGCAGGCCGGACCCCTCACGGCCGCGGAGCGCGACACCGCGCGCGCCGTGGTCGACCGCGCGATGCGCGACGGCGCGTTCGGCATCGCGAGCGCGCTGATCTACCCGCCCAATACGTACGCCAGCACCGAGGACCTGATCGACGCGTCCAAGGCGATGGCGCCGTACGGCGGCGTCTACATCACCCACATGCGCAGCGAGGGAGACAAGTTCCTCGAGGCGATGGACGAGGCGATCCGGATCGGGAAGGAGGGGGGCGTCCCGGTGGAGATCTACCACCTCAAGGCGAGCGGGCTGCGGAACTGGCCCAAGATGGACCTGGCCATCGCCAAGATCGACTCGGCGCGCGCGGCCGGACAGGACGTGCAGGCCAACATGTACCTCTATCCGGCGGGCGGGAACTCCTTTGCGAGCTGCATCCCGCCCAAGTACTCCGCCGACGGCAAGCTCCTCGAGAACCTCAAGAACCCCGCCCTCCGCGCGACGATGGTGGCCGAGATCCAGGCGCGCGACGCCGGCTATGAGAACCTGTGCGAGATCGCCACACCGCAGAACGTGATGGTGATGGGGTTCCGCAAGGAGGCGAACAAGCAGTACGAGGGGAAGCGGCTGAGCGAGATCGCACAGGCGATGAACAAGAACTGGGCGGAGGTGATCATCGACCTCAACGTGGACGAGGGCCTCGCGCTCGGCGAGATCCTCTTCCTGATGAGCGAACCGAACATCGAGAAGCAGCTGCGGCAGCCCTGGATCAAGTTCGGGACCGACGCCGGATCGCAGGACCCGGCGACCGCGGTCGGCCTCACGCACCCGCGTGCCTACGGCAACTTCCCGCGCCTCCTCGGCTACTACGTGCGTGAACGGAAGGTCATCCCGCTCGAGGACGCGGTGCGGAAGGCGTCCTCGGCCGTCGCCACGCGGCTCTCGCTCACGGATCGCGGCGTGCTCAAGGCTGGCCTCAAGGCGGACATCGTCGTGTTCGACCCGAACACCATCGTCGACAACGCGACGTTCGAGAAGCCGCACCAGCTCTCGACCGGGATGCGGGACGTGTTCGTGAACGGGGTGGCGGTGCTGCGGGACGGGAAGCACACGGGGGCGAAGCCGGGCGTGGTGGTGCGGGGGCCGGGATACCGGCCGTGAGTTGGCCGCGCTCCCGCGCCGGCGCCGCGCTCCTCCTCGCGGGGCTCGCGCTGGGCTGCGGCAGCGCCCCGGCAGGGACGACGATCACCAACGTCCGGATCATCGACGGCACCGGCGCGCCGCTGCAGCGCGGGGCCGTGCGCCTCGCGGGCGACACGATCGTCGCAGTCGGCGAGGGGGTCACGCCCGCACGGGGCGACGACGTGATCGACGGCGAGGGGATGATCCTCGCGCCGGGCTTCATCGACACCCACAGCCACCACGCCGGCGGGCTGCTCGACGCGCCGACGGCGCTGGCCGCGGTAAGCCAGGGCATCACGACGATCGTCGGCGGGAACGACGGGTCGCACCCCTTCCCGCTCCAGGAGGCGGCCGACACGCTCACCGCGCTCGGCCCGTCGGTGAACGTCGCCTTCTACGCCGGCCACGGCACCCTCCGTTCGCGCGTGATGGGCAAGGACTTCGCCCGGACGGCGACGCCGGCCGAGGTCGACTCGATGGCGGTGCTGCTGCGGCAGGAGCTCGACGCGGGCGCGCTGGGCCTCTCGACGGGGCTCGAGTACGACCCCGGGATCTTCGCCGATCGCGCCGAGGTCCTCGCGCTTGCCAAGGTCGCCGCCGCGGCCGGCGGGCGGTACATCAGCCACATCCGGAGCGAGGACCGTTGGTTCTGGGAGGCGATCGACGAGATCATCACGATCGGCCGCGAGGCCACGCTCCCCGTGCAGGTCAGCCACGTGAAGCTCGCGATGGTGCCGCTCTGGGGGCGGGCGGACTCGCTCATCCGCGTCCTCGACGCTGCGCGTGCGAGTGGCGTGGACATCACCGCCGACATCTATCCGTACCCCTACTGGCAGTCCACGATGACGGTGCTCTTCCCCGAGCGCGACTTCCGGGACCGCGCCGAGGCGGAGACCATCTTGCGCGAGATCGTCACCCCGCAGGGGCTGCTCATCGGTTCCTACGAGCCACGCCCCTCGTACGCCGGCCGCACGCTGGCGCAGGTGGCACAGGAGCGGCGCGAGCCGCCCGCTGTCACGCTGATGTGGCTCATCGAGGAGGCGCTCGCGTGGGAGGAGCGGAACCCCGGCCGCTCGGCCGAGAGCATCGTGGCGACGAGCATGACCGAACCCGACATCGCGGCCCTGCTTGGCTGGGAACACACCAACGTCTGTTCGGACGGATCCTCGGACGGGGCGCATCCGCGCGGTTTCGGCGCCTTCCCGCGCGTCATCCGACGCTACGTCGCCGATACGCAGGCACTCACGCTCGAACAGGCCATCCACAAGATGACCGGGCTCTCCGCAGCGCACATGGGATTCAAGCGCCGCGGGACGGTCGCACCGGGGCAGTTCGCGGACCTGGTGCTCCTCGACCCCGCGATGGTGACCGATCGGGCGACGACGGAGGAGCCGCACCGCGTCTCCGAGGGCATCCTGCAGGTCTGGGTGAACGGACGGACGGTCTGGCGGGACGGCGCGACCCAATCGTCACGCGCCGGCCGGGTGCTCAAGCGGGGCGCGAACTGAGCTGAGCGTAGGGTCGCGACCTCGCCACTCGCGCCGTAGAATCGGGCATGACCACCCGCCGCGATTTCCTCCGCCGCGCCGCGCTCGCATCCGCTGCCTCCGCGGCCTCCGTCGCCCTGCCCTCCCCCGCGCAGGCCGCTCCCTCCACGCTCGCACGCGAGTCCCGACGTGGCGGGCTCCCACCCGCCCCGCCGGGGACACCGGAGCAGGTCGCGCAGGACGAGGCCTACTGGCGCTCCGTCGCCGCGCAGTACGCGGTCACCGACCGCACGACCAACATGGAAGCCGGCTTCTTCGGCATGATGGCCGCGCCCGTGCTCGAGGCCTACCACCGCAACGTGGACCAGGTGAACCGCGAGAGCTCCTACTTCGCGCGGCGCTCCTACCCGGCCATCTCGGAGGACGCCCGCGCGCGCGTCGCGGCCGCGCTCGGCGTGACCGCCGGCGAGATCGCCTTCGCCCGGAACGCGACCGAGGCGCTGCAGCACCTGATCGGCCAGTACAACCGCGTGGGCGCCGGTGACACGGTGATGTACGCCGACCTCGACTACCCGGCGATGCAGATGGCGATGAACGCGCTGGCCGCGCGGCGCGGCGCGACCGTCGCGACGCTCGACATCCCCGAGCCCGCGTCGCACGACGCGATCATGGCCGCCTACACCGCGGCCCTCGACGCCAACCCGCGCACGAAGCTCCTCCTCCTCACCCACGCGAACAACAAGACCGGACTCCTCCATCCCGTGCGCGCGATCGCCGACCTCGCGCGCGCACGCGGCGTGGACACCGTCGTCGATGCCGCGCACTCCTTCGGCCAGGTCCCGCTCGCGCTCCCCGACCTCGGCGCCCCTTTCATCGCCTGCAACCTGCACAAGTGGGTCGGGGCCCCGATCGGCGTCGCGATCCTCCACATCCGCAAGGACGCGCTCGCGCGGATCGACCGTGCGCATGGCGACGACGGCTCGCTCGAACGGATCGACAGCCGCATCCACACCGGCACCACCGACTTCGCCGCGATCATGACCGTCCCCACGGCCCTCGAGTTCCAGGAGAGGATCGGGATCCCGCGCAAGGCGGCGCGGCTGCGCTACCTGCGCGACGCCTGGGTGACGCCCGCGCGCGGGATCGCGGGCGTGGACATCCTCACGCCGGACGACCCCGCACTCGTCGGCGCGATCACGAGCTTCCGGCTCCGCGGGAATGGCGATCGCGCGCGGAACGCCGCGATCTCGCGCACGCTGCAGGACGAGTTCGGGATCTTCACGGTCGCACGTTCTGGACTCGCCAAGGGCGACTGCGTGCGCGTCACGCCGGCGCTGTACAACTCGCCCGCGGACGCCGCCAAGCTGGTCGAGGCACTGCGCGTGATGGCGGCCAGGGGATGAAGCGGCGCGACTTCACCCGCCTCGCCCTCGGTGCCGCGGCCGCGGGCGCGCTCCCGGGACGGTCGGGCTTGGCGCAGCACGCACCGGAGCGTGCGCTCGGCGCTGCCGGAACCGCCTGGCCTGGGTACGACGCGGCGTTCGTCCTCGACTTCCTCGCGAGTCCAGGCCCGTTCAACACGCCCGTCCCCTTCGACCGTCTCTCGCCGGAGATGGTCCGCAACGCCGCGACATCCGGGATCACGGCGGTCAACCTCACGATCGGCGGACAGACCCCCGAGGCGGTGGACGCGAACATCGCGAAGTGGACGCGTGAGATCACGAGCCACCCGGGCGTCTTCGCGCATGTGCGGAGCGTCGCCGAGCTGCGCGCGGCGAAGGCCGACCGGAAGTTCGGGCTCATCTTCGGCTTCCAGGACACCGTCGCACTCGGCTCCGACCTCTCGCGCATCGCCCGCTTCCACGGCGCGGGCGTGCGGATCATCCAGCTCACGTACAACGTCCGGAACCTCGTCGGGGATGGCTGCCTGCAGCCGGAGAACGGGGGGCTCACGCCCTACGGGCGCGAGGTCGTCGCCGAGCTGAACGCGCGCCGCATCATCGTGGACACGAGCCACACGGGCCTCCGCAGCACCGACGAGGCGATCGCCGCCTCGTCGAGCCCGATCGCGATCAGCCACTCCGGGTGCCGCGCCGTCGCCGACCGGCCGCGGAGCAAGCCCGACGCGACGATCCGGATGATGGCCGACAAGGGGGGCGTGATCGGCATCTATATGATGCCCTTCCTCACGATGGGCGCGGCTCCGACGAGCGCTGACCTCGTCCGCCACATCGAGCACGCCATCAACGTCGGCGGCGAGGACCACGTCGGGATCGGGAGCGACCTCTCGACCACGCCGCACGTGGTGGACGCCGAGTACATGCGGATCCACCGGACCTTCGTCGAGGGGCGGCTCAAGGCGGGGATCGCCGCGCCGGGCGAGGACCCCGAGGTGCCGATGTTCGTGACCGACCTGAACTCGCCCCGCCGGATGGAGATGATCGCCGATGCGCTCGCGGCGCGGGGGCACGGCGCGGCGCGGATCGAGAAGGTGATCGGCGGGAACTTCCTCCGGCTCTGCCGCGAGATCTGGGGCGACTGAGGCTCGGCGGCGCCGCGCAGGCCAGCGGCGGCGCGATGCGGTATGTTCGAGAGCATGGACGCCCTCATCCGCGGACTGCATCACGTCACGGCGACGGTGGCCGACGCCCAGGAGGACGTCGACTTCTACGTGCGCCTCCTCGGCCAGCGCCTGGTGAAGAAGACGATCAACTTCGACAACCCGGGCGTCTACCACTTCTACTACGGCGACGAGGCCGGCACGCCAGGCTCGATCATGACCACCTTCCCCTACAAGGGGATGGGGGTCCGCACAGGCGCCAACGGCGCGGGGCAGATCGAGACGACCTCGTTCAGCGCACCCGCCGCCTCACTCCCGTTCTGGCGCCGGCGGCTGGCGGACGCGCAGGTACCGTTCCGCGAGGCGCCGACCCCGTTCGGCGAGGAGGCGCTCCTCTTCGACGATCCCTCCGGCCTCCACATCCGGATCGTCGGCGCCCCGCGCGATGACCGCGAGCCCTGGACCCGGCCGGACATCGCGAAGGAGCACGCGATCCGCGGGATCCACAGCGTGGCGCTCAACGTGCGCCATCCCGCCATCACCGCCGAACTGCTCACGGAGATGATGGATTCCCGGCAGGTCGGCGAGGACGCGGGCATCACCCGGTTCGCGATGGGCGAGGCGCGTCCGGGCACGATCGTGGAACTCACGGACGCGAGCGACGACCCCGCCGCGGTGAACGGACTCGGCACGGTGCACCACGTCGCCTTCGCCGTCGCCACGGCCGAGGACCAGTTGAGGATGCGGCAAGAGCTCCTGAAGCTGGGACTCGGCGTGACGGAGGTGCTCGACCGTCAGTACTTCACCTCGATCTACTTCCGCGAGCCGAACGGCGTGCTCTTCGAGATCGCCACGCTGCCTCCCGGCTTCACCGTCGACGAACCGCTCTCCTCGCTCGGCACCGCGCTCAAGCTCCCGCCCTGGGAGGAACGCCGCCGGGCATTGATCGAGTCCCATCTCCCACCGGTGGAGGTCCGATGAGGACGACGACCGCCCTCCCCCCGCACGCGGGCGAGGTCACCCTCCGCCGCGGCGCCGCGCTCTCCGAGGCGCGTGTCGCGGTGATCATGGTGCATGGCCGGAACGCGGGACCGGGGAACATCCTCGAGCTCGCGTCGGTCATCGACCATCCCGACGCGACCTACCTCGCGCCGGCGGCGAAGGGAGGCACCTGGTACCCGAACAGCTTCCTCGCGGACATCGAGCAGAATGAGCCGGGGATCAGCTCCGGCATCTCCGTGATCCACGCGCTGGTCGACGAGACCATCGAGGCGGGGATCCCGAGCGAGCGGATCGTGCTGCTCGGATTCTCGCAGGGTGCCTGCCTCGCCTGCACCGCGGCCCAACGCCGGCCGATGCGCTACGGTGGCGTGCTCGCCTTCTCGGGGGGGCTCATCGGGCCACCCGGCGTGCGCTGGAGCGCGAGCGGATCGCTCGAGGGGACCCCGGTCTTCCTCGGGTGCAGCAACATCGACTTCCACATCCCCGAGAAGCGCGTGCGCGACAGCGCGGCGCACTTCGAGCGGATGGAGGCGGACGTGACGATGCGCATCTACGAGGACATGGGGCACCTCGTGAACGACGACGAGATCGCGTTCACGAACGCGCTGCTCGCGCGTGTGGCGGCGTAGGGCGGCTCAGCCGCGCACGACGCTGGACGGCCCGATCTCCGCGATCGAGCGCGTGCCCGCGAGCGCCATCGTGGTGCGGAGCTCCGCCCGGAGGATCTGGAGCACCTTCTCCACCCCCGGCTGCCCGAAGGCGCCCAGCCCCCAGAGGTAGGGGCGCCCGATCCCGACCGCGTCGGCGCCGAGCGCGAGCGCCTTGAAGACATCGGTGCCGCGCCGGATGCCGCTGTCGAGGATCACCGGCACGCGGCCGCGGACCGCACGCACCACCTCGGGGAGGCTATCGAGCGTGCCCCGCCCGCTCTCCTCGGCCCGCCCGCCGTGGTTGGAGACGACGATCCCCGACGCGCCATGGTCGATGCAGCGCTGCGCGTCCTCGCCCGTGAGGATCCCCTTCACCACCACCTGCATCCGGGTCGCCGCGCGGAGCCGGTCGACGAAGGCCCAAGTCAGTGCGGGCGTGTTGAAGTCGGCGTCGGCCATCGTGATCCCGTCGAACATCGGCTTGCGCGCGAAGGTGGTGTTCCCGCCCCCGTACGCGTCCTTCCCGCCCGCGTGGCACTGCGTGCAGTCGCGGCGGTCGCGCTTGATGAAGCGCGTGAGCGAGAGCCGGTTGCTCGAGACCGGGAGGTCAACGGTGAGCACCACCACCGGACACCCCGCACCCTCGGCGCGCGCGAGCAGCCGCTCGGTGATGTCCCAGCGGGAGGTCGGATAGAGCTGGTACCAGATCGGGGCCTCACGCGCCGCGATCACGTCCTCCACGGAGGTGGTCGCGACGGTCGAGAGCATCATCGTGTGCTTCTGCGCCTTGGCCGCGCGCGCGGTCGCGAGCTCGCCGTCCGCGTGGAAGGCGCGCTGGCTCCCGGTTGGGGAGATGATGATGGGCGTCTCCATCTCCACGCCGAGCACGGTGGTGGCAGTGCTGACCTTGTCGACGCCGACGAGGCGGTGCGGCCGGATCTGCCAGCCGTCGAAGGCGGTGCGGTTCGCGCGCAGCGTCACGTCGCCGTCGACGCCGGTGGCGATGTAGCCGTAGTGCGCCGGCGGCAACGTGCGCTGCGCGGTGACGCGCATGTCGAACACGTCGAGCGCCTTGTCGGCGGAC
>CAZHAG010000096.1:0-10334 GCA_964529705.1 uncultured Gemmatimonas sp.
GGAAGCGGTCCGCGTCGCCGATCGCCCAGTCCGCGTGCACGCAGACCATCCGCGCGTCCGGGCCGCCGAGTCGTGCGACCGCCGCGGCGGCCCAGGTGAGGGCGGCGGCGGTGCCGGCGGCGCGCGGTTCGAGCAGGAGCTGCTCGCGCGTGAACCCCGGGAGCGCGCGGAGCACGGGCTCCGCGAGGGAGGCGCTCGTGAGGATGAGCACGCGCTCGCCCCCCACCAGCGGGACGAGCCGCGCGACGGTGTCGGCGAGCATCGGCGCGTCGCCGACGAGCGGGAGCAGCTGCTTCGGGCGCTCGGGCGTGCTCAGCGGCCAGAAGCGCGAGCCCACGCCGCCCGCGAGCACCACGGCGTACAGGGCGCCGCCCACGTCAGGCCCCCTCGACGCCTGCGAGCTCCGCCGCCCGCGCGAAGAGGCGCTTGGGGCTGAACGGCTTCGTCATGAACTCGTTGGCCCCGCGCCGGCGGGCGTCCTCCTCCTGGTGGTCCTGCCCCGCAGCCGTGAGGATCAGGCAGGGGAGCCCCTTCCAGCGCGCGTCGGCGCGCACGCGGTCGAGCACCTCGAGCCCGGAGACCTGCGGCATCATCAGGTCGAGGATCAGGAGGCGGATGTCGGGGGACCGCTCCAGCGCCTCGAGCGCCTCGGCGCCGTCGTAGACCAGGGTGACCTCGAAGGGGCCCTGCTCGAGCTTGGTCTTGATGATCCGCCCGATGTGCGGCTCGTCGTCGGCGACGAGGACATGGACCGGCGGGACCGGGTCGGAACCCACGCGCGGCTCCGGGGAAGAAGGTGGGTCGGGGGCGGTCAGACCAGCGCCGCGATGTTCGCGCGGTGGCGGCGCAGGTCGAAGAGGAGGGCGCCGAGGTCTGCCGTGGGGCGGAGGAGCACGAGGAGCACCGCCTCGGCCGACATCGCGGACATCACGATGGCGCCGGACTCGTTCTCGTGCACGGCGGTGAGGAGCTGGCCCTGCCCGGCGGCCCTCCCGAGCTCGTCGGCGTACTGGAGGATCGAGGGCACGTGGGCGGCGACCTGCTCGGCGTCCACGTGGTCATTCGCCTGGTGGTCGATCAGGAGACCGTCGCGGCCGAGCACCACGGCCGCGTCGATCCCATCACGCTGCCGGATGGCTGAAACGAGGTCGCGAATCGAGGCCATCGCCGCTCCGGGAAAGGTTGCCGAAGTGTACGCTCCACCGAGGTGAAGTCAAGCGCGATTCGCTTGATGTGCGGCCCCACGCTCCGTTAGCTTCCACGACTGTGAGAAACCCCATGCAACGCCGGATGCCACGTCCATTTCGCGCCCTGCGCGGCCGCCCCGCGCTCCTCGCGGCGGCGCTCGCCGCCATCCTCCTCGCCTCCGCCTGCGAGGATCCGTTCCAACTGACCGCGTCGCGCCTCAACGTTGACGTGGGGCTCGAGGGGTGGGCCCTCACCGGCACCGCGCCCACGCTCCCCACGGTGCTGATCGTGCCCGGGTACACCATGACGCGTCCCGACGCGGCGGGGAGCTTCGACCTTGGCTTCGACATCGACGCGAACGGGCGGCTCGTGGTGCTCCCGGTGGGCTCGGTGGTCGCGGCCCTCGCGGGCACTCGCGCGATCGGCTTCCTGCGCCCCACCGGGGCGTACGACGCCATCCTCGAGGCGCCGCGCTCGGGGTACACCTCCGACTCGTCGCTCGTGCTCGGCGTGGGCGACATCTTCATCACGCGCATCGCCTCGGCCTTCTGCCAGTTCGACTTCCGCCAGGAGATCTACGCGAAGTTCCGCGTGGACTCGATCATCCCGGCGGAGCGCCGCTTCAAGGTGCAGGCGCTCATCAACCCGAACTGCGGGTTCCGCTCCTTCCAGACCGGCCTCCCGGAGTTCTAGCCCGTGCACGACCTGCGGATGGTGCGCGACCAGATCGAGGAGTTGCGCGCCGGCATGCGTCGGCGGGGCAAGCTCGAGCAGTTCGCGGCGGTGATCGATGAGGCCGAGGCGCTGGACCTCCAGCGGCGCGCGAGCATCACGGCCGTCGAGGAGAAGAAGGCGCAGCGCAACCAGCTGACGCAGGAGGTCGGGCGCCTCAAGAAGGCGAAGCAGGACGCCGACGCCCCGATGGCCGCCGCGCGCGCCCTCGGCGACGAGATCGCCGCGATGGAGGCCACCCTCGGCCCCACCGAGGCGCGCCTCACCGAGCTCCTGCTCGGCATCCCCAACGTCACGCTCGTCGACGTCCCCGAGGGGGACGAGTCGAAGAACGTCGTGGTGCGCAGCTGGGGCACGCCGCGCGCCGCCGAGAGCGTGAAGCCGCACTGGGAGGTGGGCACGGCGCTCGGGCTCCTCGACCTGGAGCGGGGCGCGAAGATCTCGGGTTCGGGGTTCGTGGTCTACCGCGGGGCGGGCGCGCGGATGCTCCGCGCCTTCGCCAACGCGATGCTCGACCTGCACACCGGGGAGTTCGGCTACGAGGAGCTCTGGGTGCCCACGCTCGTGAACCGCGCGACGATGACGGGCACGGGACAGCTCCCGAAGTTCGAGGACGACATGTACGGCGTGAAGGATGACGACCTCTTCCTCATCCCCACGTCCGAGGTGCCGATCACGAACCTCTACCGCGACGAGATCCTGGCCGAGGGGGAGCTCCCGCGCGCCTTCACCGCGATGAGTCCCTGCTTCCGCCGCGAGGCGGGCTCGGCGGGGAAGGACACGCGCGGCGTGCTCCGCGTGCACGAGTTCCACAAGGTGGAGATGGTGCGCTACTGCACGGTGGAGCAGGGGGAGGCGCAGCTGGAGCTGATGGTGGGGCACGCCGAGGCGGTGCTGCAGCGGCTCGGCCTCCCCTACCGCGTGGTGCTCCTCGCCGCGGGGGACACCGGCTTCTCGAGCGCCAAGACGTATGATCTCGAGGTCTTCTCGCCGGGGGTGGGGAAGTGGCTCGAGGTGTCGTCCTGCTCGGTCTGCACCGACTTCCAGGCGCGGCGCGCGAACATCCGCTACCGGCCGGAGGGGGGCGGGAAGCCGAAGTTCGTCTGCACGCTCAACGGCTCCGGCCTCGCCTTCCCGCGCGTCTTCGCCGCGCTCCTCGAACACCACCAGCAGGCCGATGGGAGCGTCGCCGTGCCGGAGTTCCTCCGCCCCTTGGTGGGACGCGACGTCATTCGATGAGCGCGGGCTCGGGTTCCGCGCCTGGCACCGGGCTCAACACCGCGCAGCGTGCCGCGGTCGAACATGGCAGCGGTCCGCTCCTGGTGATCGCCGGCGCCGGCTCAGGGAAGACGCGCGTGCTCACCACGCGGATCGCGCGACTCATCGAACGGGAGGAGGTGCTCCCGCGGCAGATCCTCGCGGTGACCTTCACCAACAAGGCCGCCGGCGAGATGCGCGAGCGGGTGGGGCGACTCCTCGGCGAGGATCCGGCCGGGATGTGGATCGGCACGTTCCATGGCATCGGTGCGCGCCTCCTCCGGATGCACGCGCCCCTCGTGGGGCGCACGGCCGAGTACACCATCTACGACGAGGATGACACCCTCGCCGTGGTGAAGCGGTTGATGGAGCGGCGCAGGATCAGCCACAAGGAGTTCGCGCCCAAGGCGATCCTCGGCGAGATCAGCTCGGCCAAGAACGCGATGGTGGAGCAGGCCGAGTACGAGACGCTCGCGCGCACCCCGCTCTCGAAGGCGGCGGCGGGCGTGTACGCCGACCTCGAGCCCACGCTCCGCGGCGCCAACGCGGTGAGCTTCGACGACCTGCTCGTGCTCCCGCTCCGGATCCTGCGTGAGCACGCGGAGGTGCGCACGCGGCTGGCCGAGCGCTTCCACCACATCCTGGTGGACGAGTACCAGGACACGAACCGGGTGCAGTACGAGTTCGTGCGCCTCCTCGCGAGCGCGCACCAGAACCTCCTCGTGGTGGGGGACGACGACCAGGCGATCTACGGCTGGCGCGGCGCCGACATCCGGAACATCCTCGACTTCGAGCGCGACTTCCCCACGGCGACCGTCGTGCGGCTGGAGGAGAACTACCGTTCCACCGCCGCGATCCTCGACCTCGCCAACGACGTGATCGCGCTCAACGAGGCGCGGCGCGGGAAGATGCTCCGCGCCACGCGCAGCGGTGGCGATCCCGTGGTGATCCTCGAGTGTGCCGACGACCGGGACGAGGCGGCCGAGGTGGCGGACGCGATCCAGCAGTGGCGCTCCTCACGCGGGTCGTTCGGCGATTGCGCGGTGCTCTACCGCACCAACGCGCAGAGCCGCGCGATGGAGGAGGCGATGCGCCGCGCGGCGATCCCGTACCGGTTGGTGGGCGCCGTGCGGTTCTACGATCGTCGCGAGATCAAGGACCTCGTGGCCTGGCTCCGCCTGATCGCGAACCCCGCGGACGACGAGGCCTTCCGCCGCGCGCTCACCGCGCCGAAGCGCGGGGTGGGGGAGACGACGCTCGAACTCCTCGCCGGTGAGGCGGCGTCGGCGGGTGTGCCCCTCCTCGAGATGTCGCGCCGCATCGACTCGGTGGAAGGCGTGCGCCCCAACACCCGCACCGCGCTCACCGAGCTCGTCGCCACGGTCGACAAGTTCCGCGCGCTCGCCACGGACACGAGCGTGGACCAACTCCTCCTGCAGCTCGTCGCGGCCATCGGCTACGACGAGGCGCTCCGCAACGAGGGCCCCGAGGGGCTCGAGCGGCTCGACAACGTGCGCGAGCTCGTCACCTCCGCGGCGGAGGTGATCATCGACGACGGCGGCGAGGTGGGGCTCCGCCCCCTCGACCACTTCCTCCAGCGCGCCACCCTCGTCACGCAGCTCGACCAGCTGGGCCCCGACGCGGACGCCGTGACCATGATGACCGTGCACACCGCCAAGGGTCTCGAGTACAAGATGGTCTGCGTCACCGGACTCGAGGACGGGCTCTTCCCCCTCTCGCGCTCCTTCGACGACCCAGCCGCGCTCGAGGAGGAGCGGCGGCTCTTCTACGTGGCGGTCACCCGTGCCGGCGACCGGCTGCAGCTCTCCTGGGCGCACCAGCGCCGTCGCAACGGCGAGCTCCTGCCGGGCATCATGTCCAGCTTCCTCCGCGGCATCTCGGAGCTCAAGGTGGAGCGCCGCTCCACGGTGCGCCTCCGCTCCACGCCCCGCCTCGCGCCATCTTATGCGGGGGGGCGGCGCGGTGCGGGGGGCGACGCGGAGTTCGGCCAGCGGCGCACCCCCACCTGGCGGCCGCGCCAGGACCACGAGGTGCCCAGCTTCGTGCAGGACGAGGACGCCTCGCAGGACCTCCCGAACTTCGTCCCCGGCGAGCGGGTGACGCACGGGAAGTTCGGCTCGGGCACCATCGCCGAGCTGAGCGGGAGCGGGAAGGAGGCGAAGGTCACGGTGGACTTCGATGACGAAGCGATCGGGCGGAAGCGACTCGTGATCGCCTTCGCGGGACTCGAACGGGGATTCGACTGATGGCGGACCGATGGCGGTGACTCCGGAGGACGTGCGCCACGTGGCGCAGCTCGCCCGCATGGGGATCCCGGATGCGGAACTCGCCGTGTACGTGAGCCAGCTGAACGGCATCCTCGCGCACATGGAAGTGCTGGCGAAGGTCGAACCGGGGGCCGTCGCCGACGCGGCCGAGGCCGCGCGCGAGGGGATGCGCACGCGCCCTGACGTGCCGGGCGCGGTGAAGCTCGAGATCCCGCGCGAGCAGTTCGCGCCGCAGATGAAGGGCGGGTTCTTCCTCGTGCCTCGCCTCGCCACGCACGAGGACTCCGGGGAGGAGTCGTGAGCGCCGAACTGATCGCGCTCGGCGCCGCCGCCGTCGCCTCCGCGGTGCGCGAGAAGCGCACCACGGCGGCCGCAGTGCTCGAGGCCTCGCTCCTCCGCATCCGAGAGACGCACGCCGAGGGGAGCTCGCTGAACGCGGTGCTACACCCCGCGGTCGCGGGCCCCGAGACCGAACCGCTCGCGATGGGTGCGCTCGCCGGCGTGCCGGTGGCCATCAAGGACAACTTCGCCACGCGCTCCCTCCCCACGGGGTGCGCATCGAAGATCCTCGAAGGGTGGGTGAGCCCCTTCGAGGCCACCGCCGTGCGCAAGCTGCGCGAGGCGGGCGCGGTGGTGGTCGGCAAGACGAACATGGACGAGTTCGCGATGGGCTCCTCCACCGAGAACAGCGCGTACGGACCGAGCCGCAACCCGCTCGATCCCACGCGCGCCCCCGGCGGCTCGTCGGGCGGTTCCGCGGTCGCCGTCGCGAGCGGCGTCGCCCCGATCGCGCTCGGCTCGGAGACGGGCGGGTCGGTGCGGCAGCCCGCGTCCTTCTGCGGGATCGTCGGCGTGAAGCCCACCTACGGGCGCGTCTCGCGCTTCGGGCTCGTGGCCTTCGCCTCCTCGCTCGACTGCGTGGCCCCCTTCGGCCGCACGGTGGACGACGCGGCCTTCGCCACCGAGGTGATCTCCGGACACGACCTGAACGACGCCACCTCCAGCGACCGCCCCGTGCCGGAGATGCGCGTGGGGCCCGGCTCGCTCGAGGGGATGGTCGTCGGCGTGCCGCGCGAGTACTTCCCGGCCACGCTGCACCCCGAGGTGAAGGAACGCTGCGGCAAGGCGATCGCTGCGCTCAAGGCGCAGGGCGCGACCATCACCGACGTCTCGCTCCCGCACACCGACCTCGCGATCCCGGTCTACTACATCATCGCGCCCGCGGAGGCCTCGGCGAACCTCGCGCGCTTCGACGGCGTGCGCTACGGACTGCGCGAGAAGGGTGCCGGCGTGCGCGAGATGTACGAGGCCACGCGCGCCAAGGGCTTCGGCCCCGAGGTCACGCGCCGCATCCTCCTCGGCACCTACGTGCTCTCGGCCGGCTTCTACGACGCCTACTACCGCAAGGCGCAGCAGGTGCGCGCGCTCATCGCGCAGGACTTCGCGAAGGTCTTCGCCTCGGGCGTGCACGTGCTCTTCACCCCGACCACGCCCACCCCCGCCTTCAAGCTCGGCGCCATCTCCGACCCGTACGAGATGTACATGAGCGACATCTTCACCGTGACCGCGAACCTCGCGGGGATCCCGGGGATGTCCCTCCCGATCGGGCGCGTGGACGGGATGCCGGTGGGCGGCCAGCTCCTCGCGAACCACTTCGACGAGCCCACGATGTTCCGCGCGGCGTACGCGCTCGAGGAAGCGCTGGGCGCGGGGGCGCACCGATGAGCGCCGCATCGAACGCCGCGGCCGGAGCCGCGGTCGACATGGCCAAGTGGGAGATGGTCGTCGGGCTCGAGGTGCACGTGCAGCTCAAGACGCGCACCAAGGCGTTCTGCGGCTGCTCCGCCTCCTTCGGCGACGCGCCCAACGCGAACACCTGCCCGGTCTGCCTCGCACTCCCGGGAGCGCTCCCCGTGCTCAACGCGCACGCGGTGGAGCTCGCCACGCGCGCCGCGCTCGCGCTCGGGTGCACCGTGCACGAGCGCAGCATCTTCGCGCGCAAGAACTACTTCTATCCCGACCTTCCCAAGGGATACCAGATCTCCCAGGCCGACCGCCCCCTCGCGACCGGCGGCCGCGTGCAGCTCGCGGACGGCACCGCGCCGGGGATCACGCGCATCCACATGGAGGAGGACGCGGGGAAGTCGATCCACGACCGCTACCAGGGCGCGACCGCGATCGACCTGAATCGCTCGGGCGTCCCCCTCATCGAGATCGTGGGCGAGCCGGAGATCCGTTCCGCCGCGCAGGCCTCGCTCTACCTCAAGGCGCTGCGCGAGATCCTCCTCTACTGCGGCGTCAGCGACGTCTCCATGGAGGAGGGCTCCCTCCGCGTCGATGCGAACGTCTCCGCACGCCCGCGCGGCGAGGCCACGTTCCGCAACCGCACGGAGATCAAGAACCTCAACTCCTTCTCCAACGTGGAGCGCGCGCTGGAGCTCGAGTTCGCACGCCACGTGGCCACCTACGAGGCGGGCGGGAGCATCGCGCAGCAGACGATGCTCTTCGACGCGGCGAAGCAGGAGGTGCGACCGGCACGTTCGAAGGAGGGGAGCCACGACTACCGCTACTTCCCCGAGCCCGACCTTCCACCCCTCGTGCTCGACGCGGCCTGGGTCGAGGCGCAGCGCGCCGCACTCCCCGAACTCCCCGCGGCGCGCCGCGCGCGCTGGGTGAACACGCTCGGCATCGCCGCGGCGGACGCGGAGGTGCTCTCGGCCGATGCGGCCGTCGCCTCCTATTTCGAGGAGGTCGCGAAGGCCGCCGGTGAAGGGAAGGCGGCCGCGAACTGGGTGATGGGGGAGGTGCTCGCCACGCTCAACGAGAGCGGGGGCTCCATCGCGGACTTCCCGGTGACCGCCGCGCGCCTCGGCGCACTGATCACGCTCGTGAAGGGCGGGGCGGTGAGCTCCACCGCGGGGAAGACGATCTTCCAGACCATGCGCACCGACGCGGCGGACCCCAAGGCGATCGCCGAGCGGGACGGGCTCCTGCAGGTGGGGGACGACTCCGCGCTCGAGGCCTGGATCAGCGAGGTGTGGGCCGAGCATCCGGACGAGGCCGCACGCTTCGCCGGGGGCGAGAAGAAGCTGCAGGGGGTGCTGGTCGGCTTCGTGATGAAGAAGTCCAAGGGGCGAGCGGACCCCAAGAAGGTCAACGCGCTGCTCAGCTCACGGCAGACAGCACCATGAGTGGCTTGGGGAGCTTCGCCGTGTGTGCCAGCTCGCTCGCGGGAAGGCCGTAGCGCTCCGCGGCGTACTTCCGCACGGCGCGCTCCCCGCCCGCGGCGAGCCCGGCCTTCCGCACCGACTTCGCCTCACGCAGTGCGTCGTGCCCGCTCGGGTCGAAGGCGCGCGGCACGCTCAGGTCGCGCCGCACGAGGTAGTCCACCACGTAGTCGAACGAGCGGTCGAGGTGCGCGCTCACCGCCGCGTCGCGCAGCGTCCACCGGCTCCGCTCCGACATCAGCTGCATGATCTGCTGCCAGGTGCCCGAGTCGGTCACGCGCACCATCCCGCGGAAGATCCGCCGGTTGGTGGGGGTGCTGAAGATCGTGGGGCTCAGGATCCGGTCGAGGTGCTCGTCCGCGCGCGCATGATCCAGCAGGATCACCTCCCGCGCCCGCCGCGCCCACTCCTCCCCGGTGTGCGTCTCGAACCGGCTCTCCCAGTACGCGTGCCCCGCGCCCGACGTGCCCGATGAGACGGCGAGCTGGTGCGGTACGAAGTGGTTGTGCGCCACGACGTCGGCCGCGAGGTGGGCGAGGTAGCCGTACCCGAACGCCCGCAGCGAGTCGTCCCGCGCACGCTCCAGGATCTCGGTGGCCACCTCCCAGTTGTGGCAGTGCTGCCCGACGCGCGCGTAGCGCTTGGCGAAGCTCGTGTCCGCCGCGATCGACCCGTAGAGGAAGTCATACGGGAAGGCGCGGAGCAGGGAGGCGAGCGCCCCCGGGAGCACCACCTCGGCCGACTTGAGCAGCGCCTCGCCGAGCAGGATGTGCGTCCCCGGCGACCAGGCCCACGCGTCGCTGGGAGTGAGCGCGAGGAGGACGACGGCCGCGAGCGCGGCAGCGACCACCCGCGTCAGTCCTGGCGTCGCAGCCGCGGACGCTCGGCCGGCACCTTCTTCATCTGCTTGGCATCCTTCGAACGCCGCTTCCCCTTCTTGGAGAGGCCGAGCGCGCGGGCGCCGAACTTGATGCCCGCCACCGTCGTGGTCGCGACCGACTCCACGCGCTCCGCGGCGGCGTTCACCCGGCCGAGCAGCGCGCTCAGGTCGTCCACGCGGTCGGTGAGCGCGGTGACGGACTTGCGGACGCGCGCATCCGCGTACTTCACCGTGTCGCGCGAGCGCTCCACCACCTCATTCACGTTCCTCGCCACCTGGCTCGCATCCTGCACCATGGCGTTCGCGCTCTTCGTGAGCGGGCGCAGCTCCGCGAGCAGCTCGTCCAGCCGGCTCCGCGTCTCCTCCGCCTTGGCGCGCAGCGAGAGGAGGAGCACGATCGCGACCACGATGAGGACGAGCGCCATCAGCGAGGTCAGCCCCGAGACGACGAAGACGAACTGCTCGAACCCCGTCCGGACGGGAGGCACCTGGCGCACGAGGAGCGTGTCGGCCGCGGACGCGAGCTGGAAGAGGAGCATCCCGAATCCTCTCCAGCCGCGATGATGGCGTCAAGCATATATTCCCGGCCATGTCCTCCCCCAGGTTCATCGTCGAAGGCGGCCGACGCCTCGCCGGCACCATCCGCCCCACCGGGAACAAGAACGCCGCCCTCCCGATCCTCTGCGCCGCGCTCCTCACCGACCAGCCGGTGACGCTCGAGAACGTCCCGCGCATCCGCGACATCGAGAGCCTCCTGCAGCT